>NZ_JBPXMD010000026.1:0-113389 GCF_051918855.1 Streptosporangium sp. H16 | reverse complement strand
GAGGAGAGCCGGCGCAGGGAGATGTGGCTGCAGGCCTCGGCGGAGGTCACCACCAGCCTGCTGTCGGGCGCCGAACCCAGCCCGGTGCTCACGCTGATCGCGCGGCGGGCGCGGCAGATGTCCGGGGCCGACATCGCGGCGGTCCTGCTGCCGGACGAGACCGGGCGGGTCCTGCGGGCGGTCGTCGCCGACGGCGAGAACCACGAGCGGGTGGTGGACGCGGAGGCCCCGATCGCCGGGTCCCTGGCGGGCCTGGCGTTCACCGGCGGTGAGCCGGTCACGGTCACCGACCCGGCCGAGACCGAGGTCTCGATCGTGATCGCCGAGTACGTCTCGCTCGGCCCGGTGGCCGCGGTGCCGTTCGGCGCGACGGGAGGGGTGCGGGGCGTGCTGTCGCTGGGCAAGCGTCAGGGCCGCGTCCCGTTCAATCGGGCGGAGGTACGCACCCTGCGTTCCTTCGCGGGTCAGGCCGCGATCGCCCTGGAGCTGGCGGAGAGGCGGGTGGACGCCGAGCGGCTGGGACTGCTGGAGGACCGCGACCGGATCGCCAAGGACCTGCACGACGTGGTGATCCAGCGGCTGTTCGCGGTGGCCATGACGCTGATGAGCACGGTGCGGCTCGTCGAGCGGCCCGAGGCCTCCGAGCGGCTGCGTAACGCGATCGACGAGCTGGACGGCACCATCCGGCAGATCCGCTCGACCATCTTCGCCCTGCAGACCCCCGGCGGCGACGACACCGGCCTGCGCGCCCAGATCGTCGCCCTGGTGGAGGGAGCGCGCGGCCACCTCGGCTTCATGCCGGGCCTGACCATGGAGGGACGGCTGGACACCGGGGTTCCCCCGGAGATCGCCGAGCACCTGCCGGCGGTACTGCGCGAGGCGCTGTCCAACGTGGTGCGGCACGCCAGGGCCTCCAAGGTGGAGGTGTCGGTGGAGCTCGGCGAGGAGCGGCTCGTCCTCACCGTGACGGACGACGGCGCCGGTCTTCCCGCCGACGGCAGGCGCAGCGGGCTGCGCAACCTCCAGACACGGGCCGAGAACCTCGGCGGGTTCCTCGGCACCGAGACACCGGAGGGGGGCGGCACCCGGCTGGTGTGGAGCGTCCCGCTCGAGCGGAAGGGTGACGGTTCGCGCGACACCGGGTGACCCCCGGGGCACCGGCTCCGCACCACCGGCCAGGCACGGAGCAATCACCGGCCAGGCACGGAGCCCCCGCCGGCCAGGCACGGAGCCGTCGCCGGTCGTCACGGGGCCTCCGCCTTTCGGGGACGGAACGCCCGCCGTCCGGGGACGGAGGCGCTGTCAGTTCCGCCGGTGGGCCTTCAACCGGGCCGACAGGGCGGCCGCCTGGGTGCGGCGATCCATGCTGAGCTTGGCCAGCAGGTTGGAGACGTAGTTCTTGACGGTCTTCTCGGCGAGATGCATCCGCTCGCCGATCTGCCGGTTGGTCAGGCCCTCGCCGATCAGCTCCAGGATCTGCCGCTCCTGATCCGTCAGCGCCTCCAGGGGGTCCTTGCGGGTGGCCTGCTCGCGCAGCCGCGCCAGCATGGCCGAGGTCGTCTGCGGGTCCAGCAGCGACTGGCCGCCCGCCACCGTGCGCACGGCGCCGACGAGGTCCGAGCCGTGGATCTGCTTGAGAACGTAGCCGGACGCGCCGGCCATCACCGCGTTGAACAGGGCGTCGTCGTCGGCGAACGAGGTCAGCATCAGGCAGGCCAGCCCCGGCACCCTGGAGCGGACCTCACGGCACACGTCCACCCCGTTGCCGTCGGGCAGGCGCACGTCCAGGACGGCGACGTCCGGCCGCAGCGCCGGGATGCGGGCCACCGCGGACTCGGCGGTCCCCGCCTCGCCGATCACCTCGATGTCGCCCTCGGACTCCAGCAGCGCGGCCACGCCCCGCCGTACCACTTCGTGATCGTCGACCAGGAACACGCGAATCATGACCCGAACGCTAGTCCCCTCGTGACCTCACAGGTAGGGACCAAGGTCCCTGGTGTCGCCTCCGCGCGGCCGTACGCGCTCAGGGGGCGTGCCGGATGCGGCGGCCGGTGATCTCGGCGGGGACTATCGTGACGTACAGCTCGCGGTCGCCGCCCGCCCAGGCCTGGACACCGGAGGCCTCCGCGGCGGCATGCTCCTCGGCGGAGGAGACGTGGTGGGCGCCGCCCCGGACGAGCACGCTCCAGCCCGCGCGACCGGCCTCGTCGATCCGGTCGACCTCGAAACCGATCTTGAGCTCCACGCCCCGGACACCCGTGCGCAGGGGCTCGTCGAGCGGCCCGCCGAAGGCTGTGCGGAAGATGATCGAGCCCTCGCGCATCACGTAGTTGACCGGCAGGATCGCCGGTCCTCCCGGATCGTTGAAGGCCACCCGGCCCACCCCGCCGGGGGAGAGCAGCCGCAGGCACTCCTCCTCCGGCAGCTTCTCCAGCAGGGACCCTGCGGCGGGGCGGCCGCGACCGGGCGGCAGGTTCGCCGCCGCGCCCAGCAACTCCTCGACGCCGACCTCCAGGGCGGACGCCAGCCGGCTCACGGTCTCCGCCGCCGGCGAGGCCGCGCTCTCCTCCAGGTAGCCCACGTACCCGATGTCGACCCCGGCCCTGTCGGCCAGCTGCTCGCGGCTCAGACCCAGGGAGTCACGCAGCCGGGCCACCCGCCTGCCCAGGTCACCGGGGGTCGCTATGCGTTTGGTCATGACATCTCCCAACGAGAAGGTGAGGACGGTGGCGAGTGGTCCCATTCCATCGCGACGGCGGGTCCGAAGGCAGGGGCCGAGGTCCCTGGAAGGCGGGTCTTTCGTCCACGGCGGGGAGCGCGGGAACACGCCGGAGCGCCATCCCGCCCGCGGCTCCGCGAGCGTTCCCTAGAAACCCAGGTCGCTCAGTCCCGGATGG
Source organism: Streptosporangium sp. H16 (assembly GCF_051918855.1). Lineage (NCBI taxonomy): Bacteria > Bacillati > Actinomycetota > Actinomycetes > Streptosporangiales > Streptosporangiaceae > Streptosporangium > Streptosporangium sp. H16. The sequence goes on along the minus strand of NZ_JBPXMD010000026.1, from coordinate 110,492 downwards.
TCGTCCGGGCGGCGTCCCAGGGACCAGCGGTACCTGCGGTCCGCCTCCGCGATCGGGAGGTCGTTGATGGACGCGTGCCTCGCGCGCATCAGCCCCTCCTCGTCGAACTCCCAGTTCTCGTTGCCGTAGGAGCGGAACCAGTTGCCGGAGTCGTCGTGGCACTCGTAGGCGAAACGCACGGCGATGCGGTTCCCGTCGAAGGCCCACAGTTCCTTGATGAGCCGGTACTCCAGCTCCCTGGTCCATTTGCGCCGGAGAAACGCGACGATCGCGTCCCGCCCGTCGACGAACTCCGCGCGGTTCCTCCAGCGGGAGTCCGGGGTGTAGGCCAGGGCCACCTTCTCCGGGTCGCGGGTGTTCCACCCGTCCTCCGCCAGCCGGACCTTCAGGACGGCGGTTTCGAGAGTGAAGGGCGGGACCGGCGGACGTGTCATGTCACCATCTCCATGGTCGTGCTTCGCGCGATGGAGGTACGGGAAGAAGCGTGCCACCGTTTCTGAGGGCCGCACCCCATCGGTTCGTTCCGGACGCGGGTGTCGCCGCCGCCCGATCCGGCGTGGCCACCTTCGTGCACGCTACGGAACCCGCGGGCCGCGTACGGATTCCGGTGCGCGTGTCTGGTGGTTTCTTGGCGTCGCGGTGCCCTTCCCGTGGCCCGTCGCGAGCCGGGCGCGACCGTACTCCCCGGAGCGGGCGTGACCGTGCTTTCCTGGCCGGCGCGGCCGTGCTTCCCGGACTGGACACGACCGTGCTTCCCGGGCCCGGAGGCCGGGGGGATTCGTGCGCGTCGCCCGGCCCGTTCGTCGACACCTCCAGTTAGGTTAGGCTAACTTGAAGCGTGTGCCTCCTCCCGTAAAGAGCGCGTATCTCCCCAAACGGCTGGCCGGTCTGTGCCTGCTCGGCGGCCTGCTGCTGCTCGCCGTGCTGGGCAGCATCGTGATCGGCGCCAAGCAGGTCCCGCTCGACCAGGCCCTGTCCGGAGTGTTCTCCCCGGACGGTTCGGAGGGCTCCCTGATCATCCAGGAGCTGCGGCTGCCGCGCACGCTGCTGGGGGTGGCCGTCGGGGCGGCGCTCGGACTGGCGGGCGCGCTCATGCAGGCACTGACCCGCAACCCCCTGGCCGAACCCGGCCTGCTCGGCGTCAACGGCGGCGCCGCGGTGGCGGTCGTGACGGTGATCGGCCTGTTCCGGGTGGACGACGTCCTCGTCTACGTGTGGGCGGCGTTCCTCGGGGCGGCCGGAGCCGCGCTGCTGGTCTACCTGGTCGGGTCGCGCGGCCGTTCCGGTGCCACCCCCGCGCGGCTGGTCCTGGCGGGCGCCGGGATCAACGCGGTGTTCAGCTCGCTGACGGCCGGGATGATGCTGCTCAGCCCGCGCAGTTTCAACAGCTTCCGTTTCTGGCAGGTGGGCTCGCTGTCCGGGCGCGACCTCGCCGTCTTCGTCCAGATCGGCCCGTTCCTGCTGGCGGGGACGGTGCTGGCGCTCTGCCTGGCGCGCCCGCTCAACGCCCTGGCCCTCGGGGAGGACACGGGGCGGGCGCTGGGCGCCCGGCCGGGCCGGACCCGCGCGCTGGGGGCGCTGGCGGTCGTGGTGCTGTGCGGTGCCGCCACGGCGGCGGTGGGGCCGATCGCGTTCGTCGGGCTGGCGGTGCCCTTCGTAGTCCGGGCGCTGGTCGGTCCCGACCAGCGCTGGGTGCTGCCGTACTCGCTGCTGCTGGCGCCGGTGCTGATGCTCGCCGCCGACATCGCGGGACGTGTGGTCGCGGCGCCCGGCGAGCTGGAGACGGGCATCGTCACCGCGTTCCTGGGCGCCCCCCTCCTGGCACTGATGGTCCGTCGCGGAAGGGTTCCCCAGCTGTGAGCACGAGTCGTGTCCTGCGGGTCGGGACGGTGTCCCTGCGGTGGGAGCCGCGCGTCGTCGCGGTGTGCGCCGTGCTGGTGGCCGCCACCCTGGGGGCGGCCGTGTCCGTGGTCGGCAGCGGTGAGTTCCCCATCTCCTTCACCGAGGTGGTGGGGGTGCTGACCGGGCAGGGGGACCGGGCCACGGAGTTCATCGTGCTCACGCTGCGCCTGCCCAGGGCGATCACCGGCCTGCTCGCCGGTGCGGCGCTCGGCCTGAGCGGGGCCGTCTTCCAGAGCATCACCCGCAACCCGCTGGGCAGCCCCGACATCATCGGGTTCACCACGGGGTCGGCCACCGGCGCGCTGCTGCAGATCCTGGTCGTCGGCGGCGGCGCCGTCGCCATCGCGGCCAGTTCCGTCCTCGGCGCGGTGCTGACCGCGCTCGCCGTCTACCTGGTCGCCTACCGGGGCGGGGTGCACGGCTACCGGCTGGTCCTGGTGGGAGTCGCCGCGGCCGCGATGCTCGAGGCGCTCAACGCCTATCTCGTCACCCGCGCCGAGTTGCGCGAGGCGTACGAGGCGGCGTTCTGGCTCACCGGCAGCCTGAACGGCAGGGGCTGGCAGCACGCGTGGCCGCTCGCCGTGGCCGTGGCCGTGCTCGTACCGGTCGTGCTGGCCCTCGGGAGGCGGTTGCGGATGGGCGAGCTCGGGGACGACGCGGCGCAGGCGCTCGGCGTGCCGGTCCAGGGGACGCGTGCCGCGCTCGTGGTGGTCGGGGTGGGGCTGGTGGCGGTGGCGACCGCGGCGGTGGGGCCGGTCCCGTTCGTCGCGCTGGCCGCGCCGCAGCTGGCGCGCGGGCTCACCGGCAGGCCCGGTACGCAGCTCGTACCGGCCGCGCTGATGGGCGCGGCGCTGCTCGTGTTCAGCGATCTGGTGACGCTGCACCTGCCGGTCGCGGTGCCGGTCGGCGTGGTCACCGGGGTGCTCGGCGGCGTCTACCTGGTCTGGCTGCTGTCGACCGAGGGGATGAGAGGGCGGGCGTGAGGGGACTCGCGTTTCGCGGTGACGGCGTGCCGGACGTCCTGGCCGGCCGAGGGGCGAGGGACCGTGCGTCCGGGATCGCATGGGTTGTCATGAGACGCGCGTTGACGCGTGAACCCTCCTAAATTAGGTTAGGCTTACCTGACTTAAGGGGAGTTCCGTGCTGACCAGGGAAGAACTGCACCGTTCGCTGACAGAACTGCTGGGAGAGCAGGTAGAGGCGCACGACAACCTCATCGAGCTGGGCATGGACTCGATCCAGCTGATGGGACTGACCGGCCGCCTGCGCCGCCTCGGCGTCGAGGTCGGCTTCGCCGAACTCGCGCGGCGGCCCACGCTGGCCGAGTGGTGGGAGCTGCTCGACGAGCGCGGCGCCATCGCACCGCATCCGCTTCCGGCCCCCACCCCCGCCCCCGGAACCGACTCCGGTGCCGGCTCCGTCCTCGACGGCGCTCCCGGCCCCGGCCCCGGTACGCGGCGGGAAGCCGCGGAGCCGGACGACGGGCCGTTCCCCCTCGCGCTCATGCAGCACGCCTACTGGATCGGCCGCGACTCCGGCCAGTCGCTCGGCTCCGTCGCCGCGCACCTCTACGTGGAACTCGACGGACGCGAGATCGACCCCGCCCGGCTGGAGGCGGCCGTCGTGGCGCTCGTCGAGCGGCATCCGATGCTGCGGGCCGCGATCTCCGACGACGGGACCCAGCGCATCCTGCCGGAGCGGCCGGGCCCCGCCGTCACGGTGCACGACCTGCGCGCCGCGCCGGACCCCGGCGAGCAGCTGGAACGGCTGCGCGCCGAGATGTCCACCCAGCGGCTCCCCATCGAGACGGGCCGCGTCTTCGACGCGCGGCTGAGCCTGCTGCCGTCCGGCGCGGCGCGGCTGCACCTGGACGTCGACATGGTCGCCGCCGACGCGATGAGCTACCGCACCCTGCTGGCCGACCTGGCGGCGCTGTACGAGGGCGAGAGCCTGCCGCCGATCGGCTACAGCTACGCGCGCTACCTCGCCGCCGACCCGCGCGCCGAGGCCCGCGCCCGTGACCGGCGCTGGTGGGGCGAGCGGCTCGGCGAGCTGTCCGGGCCACCGGAGCTGCCGGTCGTGCCGCAGCCGGGCGACCGGGTCGTCCGCAAGCACCACTGGCTCGCCCCCGAGGACAGGCAGCGGCTGATCGCCCGCGCCCACCGGGAGGGCGTCACCCCCGCGATGGCGCTCGCCGCCGTCTTCGCCGAGGTGATGGGCGCCTGGTCGGCGACCCCGCGCTTCCTGCTGAACCTGCCGCTGTTCCACCGCGAGCCGATCCACCCCGACGTGGACGCCCTGGTCGGCGACTTCACCGGCTCCATCCTGCTGGAGGCCGACCTGTCGCGGGAACTGCCGTTCACCGAGCGCGCCCGCGAGCTGCAGGCGCTGCTGCACACGGCCGGAGAGCACAGCGACTACTCCGGCCTGGAGGTGCTGCGCGACCTGTCGCGGGCGCGGGGCGAGCAGGTGCTCGCGCCGATCGTCTACACCAGCGCGCTCAATCTCGGCGAGCTGTTCGGCGACCGGGCGCGGCGCAGCTTCGGAGAGCCGGGGTGGATCATCTCCCAGGGGCCGCAGGTGCTCCTCGACGCGCAGGTCACCGAGGTCTCCGGCGGGCTGCTGCTGAACTGGGACGTGCGCGACCCCGCCTTCCCCGACGGCGTCGCCGACGCGATGTTCGCCGCCTACACGGGCGCGATCACCCGCCTCGGCGCGGCGGACGCCGACTGGGCCGAGCCGCTGCGGATCGGCGCCTCGCCGCACCAGCTGCGCCTGCGGCACGAGCTCAACGCCCAGCCGGCGCTGCCCGCGCGGACGCTGCACGAGGAGTTCTTCGCGCGGGCGCGGCGCACCCCCGACCTCCCGGCGCTGCACTGGGGCACCGGTGACGACGGCGCTGACGGCACCGGCGGCACGCTCACGTACGGCGAGCTGGCCGACCGCGCCCTGCGCGTCGCCGCCCATCTCGTGGAGCGGGGGGTACGGCAGGGAGACCGGGTCTCCGTCGAGCTGCCCAAGGGGCCCGACCAGGCCGTGGCGGTGCTCGGCACGCTGGCGGCCGGGGCCGCGTACGTGCCCGTCGGGGCGGGGCAGCCCGCCGCCCGGCGGGAGAGGATCCTCAAGACGGCCGGGGTCGCGGTCTCGCTCACCTCGGCCGTGACGCACCCCGCGCCGCTGGACGGGCCGGTGCCCGTCCCCCCCGGCCAGGTCGGCTACGTGCTGTTCACCTCGGGCTCGACCGGGGAGCCCAAGGGCGTCGAGGTCTCGCACCGGGCCGCGATGAACACGATCGGCGACCTGGTCGAACGGTTCTCGATCGGTGAGGGGGACGTGTCGCTCGCGGTGTCGGCCCTCGACTTCGACCTGTCGGTGTTCGACCTGTTCGCCCTCTGGTCCCGCGGGGGCGCCGTGGCGATCCCCCTGGAGGACGACCGCCGTGACGCCACCCGCTGGGCCGAGCTGGCCGGGCGGTGGTCGGTGACCGTGCTGAACTGCGTGCCGTCGGTGCTGGAGATGCTGTTGCGGACCGGCCCCGCGCCCAGCCTGCGGCTGGTCCTGCTCGGCGGCGACTGGGTCGGCACGCACCTGCCCGCGCTGCTGCGGGAACGCTCGCCGGGGGCCAGGTTCGTCGCGCTCGGCGGCACGACGGAGACCGCCATCCACTCGACCGTGATCGAGGTCGACGGCGAGGTGCCCGCCGACTGGACGGCGATCCCGTACGGCGTGCCGCTGCGCGGGGTGGCCTGCCGGGTCGTGGACGAGGCCGGGCGCGACCGCCCCGACTGGGCGCAGGGCGAGCTGTGGATCGGCGGCGCGGGTGTCGCGGACGGCTACAGCGGCGACGCCGAGCGCACCGCCGACCGTTTCGTCGTCCACGAGGGCACCCGCTGGTACCGGACCGGGGACATGGCCCGCTACCGGCCCGACGGCACGCTGGAGTTCCTCGGGCGGCGCGACCACCAGGTGAAGGTGCGCGGGTTCCGGATCGAGCTCGGCGAGGTCGAGACCGCGCTGGAGAACCACCCCCGGGTGCGCCGCGCCGTCGGCCTGCTCGCCGACTCGCGGCTGGCCGCCGCGATCGTGCTCGCCGAGGAGGCGGGGGAGACCGGAGCCGGGAAAGCGGGAGCGGGGGAGACCGGGACCGGGGAACTGCTCGCCCACGTACGGGAGCTGCTGCCCCCGCACATGGTCCCGGACCTGCTGGTGACCCTGGACGCGCTGCCGCTCACCGCGAACAACAAGGTGGACCGCAGAGCGCTCGCCGCCCTCGTCGCCGCGGCGGCCGGGGAGGCGGGCGCGCCCTACACCGCCCCGAGCAGCGCGCTGGAGCGGGTGCTGGCCCGGGTCGTCGGCCAGGTGCTCGGCGTGCCCAGGGTCGGTGCGCACGACGACATCTTCGCGCTCGGCGGCGACTCGGTGCTGGCCACCACCGTCATCGCGCGGCTGCGCGAGGCGCTCGACGCCTCCTCGCTCCCGCTGCGCGCGCTGTTCACCGAGCGGACCGTGTCACGCGTCGCCCGGCGGTTCACCGAGCTCGAGGAGACCCCAGGAAGGCTGGAGGCGGTCGCCGAGATCTGGCTCATGGTCGAAGGCATGTCCGAGGACGAGCTCACCGAACGCCTGGGCGCCGGAGAGCCCGGCCAGTAGTACTTCATTTGCAAACTTTTCCGCTGAAGGGCGCGTCTCACCCGTATGGGAATGCTGTTTCGCGGCACCGCTGCGGCCATCGCCTTTTTCGTCGCCACCGGGCCGGCCGCCGCCCACGCCGTGGCACCGGCCGGTCAGTGGAGCATCGTCCATGACCACCGCCGTGACTCCTACGACGCGGTGACGGTGACGCCGGGCGGGGCGGTCTGGGTCGCCGGGACGAGGCGCCTGGATCGCGGATCGAGTCGCACCGAGTCGCTCCTGCTCAAGGGCGGCCGGTCCACCTTCAAACGGGTCACCGGGCCGGGCTTCCGGGTGAAGCGGCTGGCGTCGGCGTCCGACACCAGGGTCTGGGCGTTCGGCGCGTCGCGGTACGCCCGGTGGGACGGCAGGCGCTGGCAGGCCAAGCGATGGCGCCATGGCCGGGTGGATCGGGCGTACGCCATCGGCAAGAACCTGTGGGTCATCGAGAACTCGAACACGTTCCCCGCGGCCGGTGACGCCGGTTGGAAGGCGCGGTCCACGCTGCGGCGCCTGACCGGGTCGGTGTGGCGCAAGGTCGACACGCCGATCGTGGTCAAAGGACTCGACGGCAAGTGGGCGGCGGGCTCGGTGCGGGGCACGGCGGCTCTGGCCCGCTGGACCGGCACGGCCTGGCGTACGGTTGCGCTTCCCGCGATTCCGTCCGCGCGCTCGAACCAGATCTCGGAGTTGACGGATGTCGCGGTCGACGGTGAGACCGGCCGGGTGATGGCCGTCGGCTGGGTCGCCTGGCCGTGCGGCAGTGCGAAGCACTCCTTCTGCGGCGAGACTTTGCTGCTGTCGGGCTATCTGGGCGGCTTCAGCTTCGAGGTCCGTGGTGAACCGGGCATCCAGCCGCGCGCCCAGGCGGAGCCCGACGGCAGAGGCGGGGCCTGGGTCGTCTACGACGCCAAGGGCGGGGGCAGCGGGTTTCTGCACATCGGCGCCGACAGCGTCGAGCCGGGCGCCTTTCCGGCTCCGCCGAACCAGAACGCGTTCGTCCGTGACCTCGCCGTCCAGCCGGAGAGCGGTTCCGTCTGGGCGGTCGGCGCGGCATCTTCCGGCCGCGGCGGTTTGATCTGGGCTCACGGCCGCTGAGTCGGCTGCGGCGATCCGAACCATGCCTGTTCGTCGCAGCCGCTGGCTCGACGACGACGTGTCCTGACCACCCTCCGCGCCTGCTGCCGACACCCCCACCCCGCGCTCGGCGCGCCGGCAGATCCGGGGTGATCCTCTACTCCGGTCGCGGCTCGGAATACACGGCCGCCCGCTACCAGGAGCTGTGCGGACGTCTGGGCGTGGTCCAATCCATGGGCCGGTTGGGCTGCGCGCTCGCCGACGCAGCCTCCGAGGCGTTCAACAGCACCCTCAAGGTCGAGTACGTGCCCGGACAGGTCCGGCTCGCGGGGTCCACACTGTCGGGTACGGCCATCTCCCCGTACTCCTTCGATCTTGGTTTAGCAACCTGAAGGATCACGCGATGGCCGTCCTCATTTCACGGCACCACGCCTTCTACCTGGGAAAACTCGTACACCGCCTCCGCGGACGCAACCGCAGGAAGAGCCTCGATCAGCGTTGGTACACCTTGGTGCTGAGGTACTTCAGCCCCGAGTCGACCAGCAGGGTCGCGACCCTGGCCTGCGGCCCCAACCGCTGCCCGAGCTGGATGGCGGCGAGGACATTTGCTCCGGACGACGTCCCGGCGAACAACCCCTCTTCCCGAGCCAGACGCCTGGCCATCTCCTCGGCGTCGGCGGTGGAGATGGGAACGATGTCATCCGGAAGGGTGGGATCCCACATCGGCGGAAGGTAGCCGATGCCAATGCCTTCGATGCGGTGTGCGCCGGGCTGGCCGCCGGAGAGCACCGCGGACTCCGCTGGTTCCACCGCGACGACTCGAAGCGCTGGATTGTGACGCTTGAGGGGAGTCGTCGCTCCGCGAAGTGAGGCCGTCGTCCCGATCGAGTGGACGAATGCATCGACTCGTCCCCCTGTCTGCTGCCAAATCTCCTCGCCCATGGGGTAGTAACCGACGATGCTGTCAATATTGTTCAGCTGATCGGTCCAGTACGTGCGCGGTTGCCGGCTGAACTCCCGGGCGGTTTCGATCATGCCCTGGATGAGGGCCTTGGTGATCAGCCCGTTCTCGCTGGGCACGAGGGTGAGCTCCGCGCCGAGCGCCGCCATTTGGATCAGCTTGTCCTCGCTGAAGGCATCAGAGCTGACAATCCGCAGACGGTAGCCCTTGGCCGCGCACACCAGAGCGAGGGAGGCGCCGGTACTGCCCCCCGTGTACTCGACGACGGTGTCACCGGGCCTTAGCCGCCCATCGCCCTCGGCTCTCGTGATCATTGACTGGGCCATTCGATCCTTCATGCTCCCAGTCGGGTTCTGGCCCTCCACCTTGACGAAGATCTCCGCGCATCCGGCCGGCACGACCCTGCGCAGTCTCACCAGTGGCGTGTTTCCAATCGCCGTCAGTACGCTGCTGTCACTGTCCATGATCCATTAGTTCCTTTCGGTGTCCGTGCTGCGCTTCGATCGTCTGGCCGATCGCACGCCGCATCCAGTTCGATTTTTTGAACCGCTACGAACGTCGCATCGGGGGTTGAGGAACATCGGTACGAAAAATAACGCTAAGCCCTATCGCCTCAGGTCATCCCACGGTGACGGGCTGCCTGCTCCTGGCCGGCACGGGCAGGGGTCTCGGAGTCGAACGTCTCGGGATTACCCCGGCATCTCGCGCCACGATAACGACCCGGAGCCTGTTCTCACAGGTCACGATGCTCGCTACTTACCTCTATGTCACCCCGTCCCAGCTGAGGGTCCTACTGGTGGGCTCGTCTATTCAACTGTCGCGATTTGTCGTCCCCCTGGGCCTTACTGGCGACGTTCCGTGCTCCCCGGAGGCGTGGCGGTTCAGTCGTGGAACCCGCGGAAGACGCCGTCCGCGTCGGCGCTCTCGGCGAACTCGCCGAAGTCCATGTTGGCAATGGAGAGGTTGGCGTGAATCCCGGGGATCTCGGAGGGGATGACGCGCATCTCCCATGTGAATTCCAGCTCGATGACCAGGAACGGCATCTCCTGCGAATCGACGGTGACTTTGTCGGCGATGACGAGGATCGAGTCCTTGTAGCCCTCCGGAAGCAGGGCGAGGATCTGCTGCGCGGTGAGGCCTTGATAGGCGGGGTCCTCGACGACCTTCACCTGGCCCGAGAACTCTTTTGCCCAGCCGTCCTTGTCGATGTCGCCGAGCGAGTTTCGTACGGCCTGCCATCGTTCCTGGTCAGAGAAGTCGGTACGCACCACGAGCAGGGCGTCGACTTTGGGTAACATGTCCATCTGACGATCTTCGAGGCAATGCCAGTGGCTCCGCGAGCTCACCGACGACCGTAGTGTCCGTAGTGGCAGTTTACTGGTGAGGTCGCTTATTCAACTGTCGCGAATTCTTCCCGGAGCTCTTTCCGATGGTCACCACGTGTGACCTATGAGGAGTCGTCATGTCGTCCGCTGCGCGTGTCGAGATGTCGAGACCGATAGTCGATTACCAGCCGTCCCACCCTCGACAGCCCCACCAGGAACCCGTCAGATGCCTGAGCCCGTATTCGTAGTCCTCAGCACGCGGTTGGCCGTGAGACGCCCACACGAAGCAGCGCGAGCCCGCGATCAGCCACTCGTTGATCTGTAGTTCGACGCCGGTAGGTTCGTTCTCCTCGGCGATAACGTGGCCGCATACCGGAAAGAGTCCTGTCCACGCGCAGACGGGAAGGCCTTGCGTGCCGCCGCGGAGGACATCCTGGGCGAAGCGCTCCATGCTGGACTGGGAGAGGGCGAAGCGCGTTTTGAAGGGCAGGTCGGCGTCGACGGCAGCCCACAGCACCAAGACGATCAGGGGCAAGGGGAGCCAACCGAGGATTCGGCGCCATACTGCGGTGGCGTCATGTATCAACGCCACGATGAGGCGGACAGCCCAGTACAACACCAGCGGCACCAGAGCGAAGATTACTGCCACGCCTGATTCGGCGTAGCTGAAGGGGACGCTCACCCACCAGGCAATGACGAGGGTGGTGATCACGGTAGCAGCGTGGTAGCCCCATCCTGGTGGCTTGTTGATCACGGCGTCATCCTAGCGCTGGGTCGGCCGTGATCTCCAGGGGCGTACGCCCGCGAGATAGCGACTGGCGAGCTTGTCGAAGCGGGTGACGATGGCTCGCCACTGCTTGAGCTTTCGAAAGGTTTCGCGCTCTTGGCAATGATCTCCGAGAGCACGGAGAGCGACAACTCGTGACCACCTGCCGCCGCGAGACCCTCGATCTCCTTGCCCAGAGGAAGAGGTCGCCTAGCGATCAGATCAGCAGACTCCCTGTCGCATTTGACTTGACACCTACCGAACCGGCAATCCGGTTGACGACCGGGGTGGCTCCGAAGCGGGCAATGCGGTGGCGGTCCGGCCGGGTCTTGAGCCGGGGGCGGTGGCCACCGCCGCGGAGGTGGCGTCGGCCGAGTTCGGCGTGCATCTGGATGGTGCGTACCCTCCCACTGCCGGTCTCGGCCCGTGAACGCCTGACGGCCTGGTCGTCGGTGCGCGACGAGCCGCTGGACGCGCGCGGCCGGTCCTGGCGGACGCGGTCGGCGAAGGACTGCGGGCCGGTCAGCGCGGCCGGATGCCGGTCGACGGCATCACCGGCGTGGTCTGCGCCGCCGGCATGGACGCCGGCCTGCCCGCCTGCGCCCGCACCGGTTGCGCCACAGTCACGCCACAGCCACGCCACCCGTCCGCTTCAGGGGCGGCGCCGTCGAACGGGAGTACGGGGACAGCGGGACCGCATACCTGCCGCCTCGCTCGCGCCGGCTTCCCGAGTCAGCGTCTGGGGGAGAGCTTCAGCACCGCCTTGCCGCGGGAGAGCGACACCACTCGTATGCCGATGCCGTTGACCGACCCCGTCGAGCGGAGGCCGAGCACCGCCTGCGAGGTCACCCCGGGCCCGGTGGCCCGCACCCGCACGGAGGTCCGGTTGAAGGAGATGGACAGCCGGGTGACGCCGAACCGGGGACTGACCCGGAAGCGCACCGCCTTCGAAAGGGTGAGGTTGCACTTCCCGTCGTAGCACGCGCGGAGATTCGGAGCGGCGGTCTTCCCCCGCGCGGCGGCGCCCGTCGCCGGGGCGGCGGCCGCGACCGGCGCGAGGACGGCCGTCCGTGTCTCCACCCGTGTCTCCGCCGGTGTCAGGCCGGACTGCGCCGGTGCCGTGCCACCGGTCAGGGCGGCGAACAGCAGGAGGGCGACGGTCGTCTGGGCCGTCTGGGCCATGGGCTTCCTCTCGTCGTTCCTCCGGACTCCTCCCGGGACCGGCGATGGCTCGTCGGCAGGGCGTCGCCGGTGGTCGTACGTCAGCATGGGATATGACGGGTTTGCTGTCACTCCTCACCATCTGACAGAGGCGGCCGTTTTTCCAGCCGTTCCGTCGCACCGCCTTCGCCGGTTCCGCCGGGGCGCCCGCACCCGGCCCCGGAGCGCCCCGGTGTTTCCGGGGCCGGGCGTCCCGGGACTACTTCTCCTGTGGTTCGGCTTCCTGCGGCTCGGCCCGCAGGGTCGCGCCGCGCAGGCCGGTGAGCGTGAGGGCGAGGGCGAGGGCCAGGGCGGCGCTGGCCGCGCCGTACACGACGATCGCGGTGCCGGGCGCCAGGTAGCGGCCGAGCGCGCCCGCGCCGAGCGCGCCGACGGCCTCGCCGCCGGTCTCCTGGGCGGCCCACAGTGCGTTCACCCGGCCGAGGTAGCCGTCGGGGGTGTGCGCCTGGATGAGGCCGTAGCGGAGGATCTCCTCGATGGACGCGACCAGGCCGTACCCGAAGAGGATCGCGACGGCGAGCGCGGGATGGGTCGCCAGCCCGAGGCAGGCGAGGAGCGCGAAGCCGCAGACCGACGCGACGAGCAGTGCCCTGCCCGGCGCGCGCGACCGCCCGGCCCAGCCGCTGGTGACCGAGCCGAGCACCGCGCCGCAGGCGGGCGCGGCGTAGAGCAGGCCGATCGTGGCCGGGCCGCCGCCCAGCTGCAGGGTCGCGAACGCGGGCATGAGCACCGGGATGCCGCCCGCCACCATGAACAGCAGGCCGAGCAGCATGAGCGAGCCGACCACGCGGTGCGAGGCCACGAACCGCAGCCCCGAGGCGATCGCCCTCAGCGGGTTCTCCGTGACCGCGGCGGCCGGTTTCAGGGCGGGCAACCTCGTCAGCAGGCCGAGGGTGGCCAGCGTTCCCGCGGCCGCGGCCGCGTAGTTCCAGCCGACGCCGAACGCCGACACGGTCAGGCCGCCGAGCGCGGGGGAGAGCATCGAGCCGAGCCGTACGGTCAGCGCGTTGAGCGCGCCCGCCGCGACCAGCTTGTCGGTGGGGACCAGGGCGGGGGTCGCGGCCAGCAGCGCGGTGACGCTCACGCCGGTCGCCAGCCCGTCCCAGGCGGCGAGCACGTAGATGGCCGCCAGCGAGGGGGAGGGCAGGAAGGCGTTCAGCGTCAGCAGCGCGAAGCCGATGCCGGCCGCGGTGCGCGCGACCAGCATCAACCGGCGCCGGTCGTGCCGGTCGGCCAGCACGCCGCCCCACAGGAAGCCCGCGAGCAGCGCGAAGCCCTCGGCCGAGGAGACCGCGCCGACGTGCACGGTCGAGCCGGTCATCGCGTAGACCTGCACGGGCACCGCGACCATCAGCATGCCGATGCCGAAAACCGACACGGTGCGCGCCACGAACACGTCGCGGAAGGCTCTGCTGGTCCGGAGCGGGCTGATGTCCATGGCCAGACGGCGCAGCATCTTCGGGGTTCTCCTCGACGGGCAGAGTGGATAAGGTGAGGCTTACCTTAGTTGACCTTAAGGAAAGAGGACAGACCAGTGCAGCGGGTCCTTATGAACGGAAAAATCCACCGTGCCACCGTGACCCAGGCGGATTTGCACTACGTGGGTTCCCTGACGATCGACGCCGAGCTGATGGCCGCCGCCGACATCGTCGAGGGCGAGCAGGTCCATGTCGTCGACATCGACAACGGCGCCCGCCTGGTCACCTACGCGATCACCGGCGAGGCGGGCAGCGGGGTCATCGGCGTCAACGGCGCGGCGGCCCACCTGATCCACCCCGGGCACCTGGTCATCGTCATCTCGTACGGGAACTTCGACGACGCGGAGGTACGGGCGCACCGGCCCAGGGTCGTCCACGTGGACGGCGCCAACCGCATCGTCGCGCTCGGAACCGACCCGGCCGAGCCGGTCGCGGGCGCGGTGGCCCAGATCGCGGGGCGGTGACCCGTGGAAGGATTCACCCCCTGGCCGGAGGAGTTCGCGGCGCGCTACCTCGCCGAGGGCTACTGGAGCGACCGGTTGCTCGGCGACGTGCTGCGCGGTGGCGACCCCGAACGGACCGCGCTCGTGGCCGGGAAGGAACGGCTGACCTACGCCGAGCTGGACCGCCGCGCCGAACGCGCCGCGGCCGGTTTCGCGCGGCTGGGCGTCCGGCGCGGTGACCGTGTCGTGGTGCAGCTGCCCAACACCGCCTCCTTCGTCGTCGTCTTCCTCGCCCTGGTCAGGATCGGCGCCGCCCCGGTGCTCGCCCTGCCCGCGCACCGCAGCAGCGAGATCGGCTACCTGTGCGAGCTGAGCGAGGCCAGGGCGTACGTCATCCCCGACGTGCACGGCGGGTTCGACTACCGCGAGCTGGCCCGCTCGCTGGCCGTGGAGCACGTCGTGGTGGACGGGGACGCCCAGGAGTTCACCGCCCTGGCCGACCTCGATCCAGGCCTCGATCCCGCGCTCGACCCCGGCCTCGATCCCGGCTCCGGTCCCGCGCTCGACTCCGGTCACGGGGCCGGCGCAGGTCCCGTGTCGTACGAGCGGCCCGATCCGGCCGACGTGGGGGTGTTCCTGCTCTCCGGCGGCACCACCGGGCTGCCGAAGCTGATCCCGCGCACCCACCGCGACTACGTCTACAACCTGGAGGCCAGCGCCGAGGTCTGCGGCTTCACCCGCGAGACGGTCTACCTCGTGGTGCTCCCGGTCGCGCACAACTTCGCGCTCGCCTGCCCGGGTGTGCTGGGGGTGTTCGCCAAGGGGGGCACCGTCGTCCTGGCACCCTCGGGGTCACCCGACGAGGCGTTTCCCCTCATCGAGCGGGAGCGGGCGACGGTGTGCGCGGTGGTGCCCCCCATCGCGCTGCTCTGGCTGGAGGAGGCGCCCTGGTCGAGCGAGGACCTGTCGTCGCTCCGGCTGCTGCAGGTGGGCGGGGCCAAGTTCGCCGCCGAGCGGGCCGCGCAGGTTCCCGGCGTGCTGGGCTGCGCGGTGCAGCAGGTGCTGGGCATGGCCGAGGGGCTGCTCAACTACACCCGGCTGGACGACCCCCGCGAGCTGGTCGACACCACGCAGGGCAGGCCGCTGTCACCGGCCGACGAGATCCTCGTGGTCGACTCCGACGGTGCCGAGGTCGCCCCCGGCGAGGTCGGCGAGCTGCTCACCCGCGGCCCGTACACCCTGCGCGGTTACTACCGCGCGCCCGAGCACAACGCGCGGTCCTTCACCCCCGACGGCTTCTACCGGACCGGAGACCTGGTGCGGGTGCTCCCCTCCGGCCACCTCGTCGTGGAGGGTCGCGACAAGGACCAGATCAACCGGGGCGGTGACAAGATCTCCGCCGAGGAGCTGGAGAACCACCTGCTGGCCCACCCCGCGGTGCACGACGCCGCCGTGGTCGGCACCCCGGACCCGGTGATGGGGGAGCGGACCTGTGCCTTCCTGATCGTCCGGGACCAGGCGCCGACCCTCCGGGAGATCAAGCAGTTCCTCAAGGAGCGCGGCGTGGCGGGATACAAGTGGCCCGACCGCGTCGAGCTGGTCGAGACCTTCCCCCGCACCCCGGTCGGCAAGATCAGTAAGAAGGAGCTCGCCGCGAGCCTGCGCTGAGCGCCATGGCGCGGGAGGCCCGCCCTCACGTGCGGGGAAGGCGCGTGAGGGCGGACGGCGGGCAGTGGACAGTGGACTGTGTGCGGTGTGCGGGAAACGCCGGGGTGGCGTTCCCTCAGGCGCGCGGGACCACGTACGGGGCGATGCTGGAGAGCTTCTCGCAGGTCTCCTCGTACTCCCGCTCGGGCGTCGAACCGGACACGATGCCGGCGCCGGCCCGCAGCCAGGCCCGGCCGTTCTCGCTGTAGACGGCGCGCAGCACCAGGGCGGCGTCCATCGCGCCGTCCTGGGAGACGGCCAGGACGGCCCCGGCGTACAGGCCCCTGGGCTCCTCCAGCCGGGCGATCGCGTCGATCGCCCCCGTCTTGGGGATGCCGGAGGCGGTCACGCCGGGGAACAGCGCGTCGAGCGCGTCCCAGCCGGTGCGGCCGGGGGACAGCTCGCCGCTGACACTCGATCCCAGGTGCTGCACGCTGCCGCGCTCCTTCACCGTCATGAAACCGGTGACCCGGACCGTGCCGGGCGAGCACACCCGGTACAGCTCGTTCTGCGAGGCGCGTACGGACACCGCGTGCTCGAAGATCTCCTTGGGGTCGTTCTCCAGCTCGCGGCGGGTCTCCGAGTCCACGTCCTCGCCCCGGCCGAAGGCCCGCGTGCCGGCCAGCGGCTGGGTCGTCACCGTGCCGTGCCCGTCGACGCTCACCAGCACCTCGGGACTGAACCCGGCGGACTGGAAGCCGTCCAGGTCGAGGAGGAAGGAGCGGGCCGGGGTGTTGGCGGCCCGGCCGCACGCGTACGTCGCGACGACGTCGACGGGGAACGGGATCGGCAGCCGCCGGGAGACGATGACCTTCTCGTAGAGCCCGGCGTCGATCTCGGAGATCGCCTGGGCGACCCGCGACCGGTACACGTCGCCGCCGGGGCGCACGTCGACCGGCGACGGCGCCGGTGCCGGTGGCCTGGGCACATCGCCCCGGCCGGACAGCAGCTCGGCGACCCGCTCCGCCTCGTCGGGGTCCACGCTCACCACCAGCGCGCGTCCCGCCTCGATGCGCACCTCGGTGCGCGGCACGACCAGGTGGGCGAGCCTGCCCGCCGGGGTGAGCGCGGCGAACTCGAACGCGATCCAGCCGTAGGCGTTCCAGACCGGCCACGGGGCGGCCCGCAACGCCGCCTCCAGCGCCGCGGCCGGACGGCCGGACCACGGCTCGTCCACCGAGTCGAACGAGTTCACCGAGTCCGCCGAGTTCACCGAGCCGAGCGAGACGAGCGAGACGAGCGACTCCAGCGGGTCCATCGAGGTCGCGGAGGTCAGGGACGGGCCGTCCAGCCAGCGGCTGCGCACGACTCCGGGTTCGAGGATCACCTCGCCCGCCACCCCGCCCGCGAAGGTCCACAGGCCCGGTCGCTCGTACACGGTGTAGTCGTCGAACAGCCCGGACCCGGCCAGGCGGGTGACCAGAAGCAACGGGTCGGCGGCGCTCTCGACCACTACCTCCGCGCGTTTCTCATCCGTGCGGACACCAAAGGACAACGAACCCACCCCTCTGCGAAACCGGGCAACATCGATCAATTTAGGTAAGGCTAACCTTGTGTCGATTTAAGAGGCAAGGCTAACCTAAGTGTTAATGCGGGACAGCGTGCCCGACCCGGCCCAGAAGGAAGAGTTGAGCGTGCGGGAACAGCGGCAGGACGTTGCACGGCGGCGCGAACTGATGCGGCGGATGATGGCCGAAGCGGGGCTCGGCCTCGACAAGGACCGCATCACTCCACGCCGCTCCGGTGGCCCCGCCCCGCTGTCCTACGCGCAGCAGAGCATGTGGCTGCACCACCGGACGTTCCCCTCCAGCCCCGCCTACAACGTGTGCCTGCTGGTACGCATGTCGGGCGCGCTCGACACCGACGCGCTCCGCGAGGCGCTGCGCGCCCTGCTGCGCAGGCACGCGGTGCTGCGCACCGTCTACGGCGAGAACGACGAGGGGACGCCGTTCCAGCACGTCGTCGCCGACGACTCCCTCGACCTGCCGGTGCGCGACCACGCCGAGGCAGACGCCGAGGCGCACGCCGCGCGGCTCGCGGCGCTCCCCTTCGACCTGCGCGCCGAGCGGCCGATCCGGCTGGAGCTGCTCCGGTTCGGCGACGAGCGGTACGGCCTGGTCCTGGTGGTGCACCACATCGCCTGGGACGGCATGACCTGGGGATCGCTGTCGCGCGACCTGTCGGCCCTGTACCGCGCCGCCGTCTCCGGCGAGCCGGACGGCCTGCCCACGCTGACCGTGCACTATCCCGACTTCGCCGCCTGGGAGCAGAACCGCCCGCACCCGGCGGAGGAGATGGACTACTGGCGGCGGCGCCTCGACCCGCCGCCCGCGCCCCTCGACCTGCCCGCCGACCGCCCGCGCGGCGCGACCGTGTCCGAGCGGGGCGGGCGCAGGGCACGCCGCTTCGACGACGCCGTCGTCGCCGGGATGCGGGAGCTGGCCGTCGGGGAGAACCTCACCCCGTACATGGTGATGCTCGCCGCGCACGCGGTGCTGCTGCACCGCTACACCGGCGCGACCGACATCGCGATCGGCTCCGCCGTGATGAACCGCGAGCACACCGAGATCGAGCGACTAGCCGGGAACTTCGGCAACACCCTCGTGCTGCGCACCGACCTGTCCGGCGCGCCCACCTTCCGCGAGGTCCTGCACCGGGTTCGCGACACCTGCACCGAGGGGTTCGCGAACCGGACGCTGCCCTACGACACGATCGTGGGGGAGCTGCGGCCCGCCCGCAGGCGCGGCGGCTCGCCGTTCTTCGACACCATGCTGCTGTTCCTCGCCCAGGAGATCGGCGAGCTGGACCTGCCCGGCGTCGCCACGAGCTGGACGCACATCCACAACGGCACCACCCACTTCGACCTGTCGCTGGAGGCCTTCGTCCGGCCCGGCGGGATGACCGTCGAGGCCACCTTCCGGCGCGAGCTGTTCGACGACGAGCGCGTCGACGCCCTCCTCGCGCACCTGGAGACGCTGCTCGGCGACGCGGTGAGCCGTCCTGACCTGCGGATCGCCGACCTGGAACTGCTCGGCGCGGCCGAGTCGGCCCTGCTCGCCGGGTGGAACGACACCTCGCGCCCCGTCCCGGACACGACGGTGACCTCCCTGTTCGAGGAGCAGGCCGCCCGCACCCCCGGCGCGGTCGCCGTCGACGGCGCCGGCGGCGACGGCGGGGCCACTCTCACCTACGCCGAGCTGGACCGGCGGGCCTCGGCCCTCGCCCGGACGCTGCGCGAGCGCGGCGCGGGACCCGGCGAGGTCGTCGCGCTCGCCCTGCCCCGCACCCCCGACCTGGTGGTCGCGCTGCTGGCCGTGCTGAAGTCGGGCGCCGCCTACCTGCCGCTGGACCTGGACCACCCGGCCGACCGGCTCGCCTACATGATCGAGGACGCGGCCCCGCTCTGCGTGATCGCGACCCCGGAGACCGCCGCCCTCCTCCCGCCGGGGACCGAGACACTGACCCCGGGCGACGCGTCCCCCGACACGGGCGAGCCGTCGCACCCGGTCCGGGGCGGCGACCTGGCGTACGTCATCTACACCTCCGGCTCGACCGGCCGCCCCAAGGGTGTGGCCGTCCCGCACTCCGCGCTCACCGCCTTCCTCCTCACCATGAGGGAGCGCCTGGCCCTGGGCGCCGGCGACCGGCTGGTCGCGGTGACCACGATCGCATTCGACATCGCCGCGCTGGAGCTGTACGTGCCGCTGATCAGCGGCGCGACCGTCGTGCTCGCCGGACGCGAGACCGTGCGCGAACCGGCGGCGCTGGGCGCGCTGCTCGCCGGGGCGACCGTCGTCCAGGGCACCCCTTCGCTGCTGGGCTCGCTGGACCCGGCCGCGCTGCGCGGGCTGCGGGTGCTCGTCGGCGGGGAGGCCCTTCCGGCCGCGCTCGCCGAGACCCTGCACGCTGCGGCGGCGTCGGCCGTCAACGTGTACGGGCCGACCGAGGCGACGATCTGGGCGACCTCCGCCGAGCTGCCGTCGTCCGGGATCGGCAGGCCGTTCCCCAACACCCGCGCGTACGTCCTGGACGCCGCGCTGCGCCCCGCCCCGGTCGGCGTCCCCGGCGAGCTCTACCTCGCCGGGACGCAGCTGGCGCTCGGCTATGCGGGCAGGCCTGGCCTGACCGCGGAACGCTTCGTCGCCGACCCCTTCGGCCCGCCCGGCGAGCGCATGTACCGCACCGGCGACCTGGCCCGGTGGGGCCGCGACGGGACGCTGGAGTACCTGGGGCGCACCGACGACCAGGTGAAGATCCGCGGCTTCCGCATCGAGCCCGCCGAGGTGCAGGCCGTGCTCGCCGCCTGCCCCGGCGTCGCCCAGGCCGCCGTCGTGGTCCGCGAGGACACCCCGGGCGAGAAGCGGCTGGTCGCGTACGTCGTGCCGGACGGCGACCTCGACGAGGCGGACCTGCGGGCGGCGGCGGCCGCCGCGCTGCCCGAGTACATGCTTCCCGCCGCGACGGTCCTGCTCGAGGCGCTGCCGCGCACCGTCAACGGCAAGCTCGACCGGGCCGCGCTGCCCGCGCCCGAGGTCCAGGTGTCGGGGCGGGGACCGCGCGACGACCGCGAGGCGGCGCTGTGCGCGGTCTTCGCCGAGACCCTCGGCCTGGACGCGGTGGGCGTCGACGACGACTTCTTCGCCCTGGGCGGCCACTCCCTGCTGGCCACCCGCCTCGCCGGGCGGGTGCGCGCCGCGCTCGACGCCGAGCTCACCATCGCCGACGTCTTCGAGGCGCCCACGGTCGCCGCGCTGGCGCCCAGGCTGGTACGGGGCACCCGGCCGAGGGTCCGCGACGTGACCCGGCCCGAGCTCGTCCCCGCCTCGCCCGCCCAGCGCGGCTTCTGGTTCGAGGAACGCCTGCGCGGCCCCTCGGCCGCCGACGCGCTGCCGCTCGGCCTGCGGCTGTACGGGCCGGTCGACGCCGACGCGCTGCGCGCCGCGTTCGGCGACGTCGTCGCCCGGCACGAGGCGCTGCGCACCCTGCTGGAGGAGGGCCCCGACGGGCTGCTGGTCCAGCGCGTCCTCGACACCGGCGAGGCCGCCTTCGACGTGGTGGACGCGCGCGGCTGGTCCGAGGAGCGGCTGCGCGCGGCCGAGACCAGGGCCGCCTCGCACGTCTTCGACCTCGGGACCGACCTGCCCGTCAGGGCGACCCTGCTGCGGGTGGCCGCCGAGGAGTCCGTGCTCGTCGTGCTCCAGCACCACGCCGCCGCCGACGAGTGGTCGTTCACCCCGCTGCTCGCCGACCTGTCGCGCGCCTACACCGCCCGCACCACGGGCACCGCGCCGGACTGGGCGCCGCTGCCCGTGCAGTACGCCGACTACGCCGTCTGGCGGAACGAGTCCCCGGCCCCCGCCGGCCAGCTCGACTTCTGGGAGCGGACGCTGCGCGGGCTGCCCGAGGAGAGCACGCCGCCGGCCGACCGGCCCCGCCCCGCGGAGGCGAGCCACCGGGGCGGGCTGGCGCCGTTCCGGCTGCCGCTGGCCGGGGCGCGACGGCTCGCCCTGGAGACCGGCACCAGCGTCTTCATGGTCCTGCACGCCGCCGTGGCCGCGCTCCTGCACCGGGCCGGCGCGGGCGACGACGTGGCGCTCGGCTCGCCCATCGCGGGCCGCCCCGACTCCGACCTCGCGGACCTGGTCGGCGTGTTCGTCAACCTCGTGGTGCTGCGCACCGACCTGAGCGGCGACCCCACCTTCACCGAGCTCCTGGAACGGGTCCGCCACACCGACCTGGCCGCGTTCTCCAACGCGGACGTGCCGTTCGAGCAGGTCGTGGAGCGCCTCGCCCCCGAACGCTCGCTCGCCCGCAGCCCGCTGTTCCAGGTGATGATCGTCCACCAGCGGCTGGAGGACGTGCGGCTGCGGCTGCCCGGCGTGCGCGCCGAGCCGTTCCTGCCCGAGACCGGCGGCGTCAAGTTCGACCTGGACATCTACTTCGCCGAGGGCGAGGAGCTGATCGAGGGCTTCGTCGCCTACGCCACGGACCTCTTCGACGCCGAGACCGTCACCGGCATGCTCGCCGAGCTCGGCGCGCTGCTCGACCAGGTCACCGAGGACCCGGCGCGGCGCCTGTCGTCGCTCGGCACCCCGCTTCAGGGGCTCGCGCGGCCCGACACCGCCCGCGAGTTCGCCCCGCTCACCGTCGCCCAGCGGATCGAGGCGCAGGTGGCGCGCACCCCGCACGCCACGGCCATCGTCACGGGCGGCGTCACGAGCGGCGTCTCCGGCGGCGTCTCCGGCGCGACGACCCTCAGCTACGCCGAGCTGGACGAGCGCGCCGAGGCCCTCGCCGACCGGCTCGCCGCGGCGGGGGCGGGCCCCGAGGAGGTCGTCGCGATCGCGCTGCCCCGCTCGGCCGAGTTCGTCGTGGCCCTGCTCGCCGTGCTCAAGACCGGCGCGGCCTACCTGCCGATCGACACGACCTACCCGCGCTCCCGGATCGACCTGATGCTCGACACGGCCAGGCCGCTGCTGGTCCTCGGCGCCGACGAGCCGCCGCGGGACGCCCCGCCCCGCGCCGACGTCGAGGTCCGCCCCGACCACCCCGCGTACGTGATCTTCACCTCGGGGTCCACCGGGACTCCCAAGGCCGTCGTCGGCACCCAGCGGGCGCTGGCCAACCGGCTCGCCTGGGGCGCGGACCTCGCCCCCACCGGCGTGCGGGTCGCCAAGAGCTCACCGGCCTTCATCGACGGCAGCACCGAGCTGCTCGGCGGCCTCGTCGCCGGTGACACCGTCGTCGTCGCGGACGACGACACCGCCACCGACGCGCTCGCCCTGGCCGAGCTGATCCGCCGCCACGACGTGAACCTGGTGACGGTCGTGCCGAGCCTGCTGGCCGCGCTCATGGAGACAGAGGAGGCCGCGCGGGCCGGGAAACCGGGCGAATCGGGTGAATCGGGGGAACGCGGGAGGCTCGGTTCGGTCACCACGTGGGTGAGCAGCGGCGAGGCCCTGCCCGCGGCCCTGGCCGCGCGGGTCCCCGCCCGGCTGGTCAACCTGTACGGCTGCTCGGAGGCGGCCGGCGACAGCCTGATCGCCGAGGGCGCCGGCGGGCTCGTCCCGATCGCCAACACCGCGGCGTACGTCCTGGACGCAGGCCTCCGCGAGGTCCCGGTCGGCGAGCTCTACCTCGCCGGGGACGGCCTGGCGCGCGGGTACCTCGGCGACCCGGCCCGCACCGCCGAGCGGTTCGTGGCCAGCCCCTTCGGCCCCCCGGGATCGCGGCTCTACCGCACCGGCGATCGGGTGCGCCGCCGCCGCGACGGCTCGCTGGAGTTCCTGGGCCGGGCCGACGACCAGATCAAGATCCGCGGCTTCCGCATCGAGCCGGGAGAGGTCGAGGCGGTGCTCGCCGCGCGGCCCGGCGTGCGCCAGGCGGCCGTGGCGGCCCGCTCGGGACCGCGCCTCGTCGGCTACGTCGTGGGCGAGCCGGGCCTCGACCTCGACGCGCTGCGGGCAGGGCTCGGCGAGATCCTGCCCGGCTATCTCGTCCCCTCCGTGCTCGTCGGCCTCGACGAGCTGCCGCGCACTCCCAACGGCAAGCTCGACCGGCGCGCGCTGCCCGAGCCCGCCGCCCGTGAGGGCCGGGCGCCGCGGACCGGCGCCGAGCGCGCCATCGCCGGGCTCGTCGCCGAGACCCTCGGGCGGGACGGCGTCAACGCCGACGACGACTTCTTCCGTACCGGCGGCGACAGCATCAGCGCGGCCCTGCTCGTGGGACGCGCCCGCCGCGCGGGCCTCCCCTTCACCGTCCGCGACGTCTTCCGGCTGCGTACCGTCGAGGCCCTGGCCAGGGTCGCGGCCCTGTCCGGTGCGACCCCGCCCGGCGAGGGCGAGGCCCTTTCCGACGTGGTCCCGCCCGGTTCCGACGCGGTCCTGCCCGGTTCCGATGCTTTCCCGTCCGGTTCCGATGCGGTCCCGCCCGGTTCCGGTGCTTTCCCGTCCGGCGAGGTCGTGGCGGGCGGGCCGGTGGAGGGGCGGGCCGAGCTACCGCTGTCGCCGCTGCAGGAAGGCCTGCTGTTCCACCTGATGCTCGCCGGTGAGGACCGCGACATCTACGTCCAGCAGGCCGTGGTGACCCTGGCCGGGCCCGTCGACCCCGACCGGCTGGCCGGGGCCGCGCGCGAGGTGCTGCTGAAGTTCCCCAACCTGCGGGCCGGGTTCCGCACCGACGGCGGCCGTACCGTGCAGTTCGTCCCCGAGCGCTTCGAGGTCGACTGGACCTACGCCGAGACCGGTGACCCGCACGCGCTGGAGGCGTTCGTCGAGGCCCAGCGCGCCCGGCCGTTCGTCCCCGACGCGCCGCCGCTGATCCGCTTCGCGCTGGCCAGGGTGGGCGAGGACGACTTCCGGCTCGTGCTCACCTCCGAGCTGATCCTGCTGGACGGCTGGTCGGGCGGCCTGCTGGTCACCTCGCTGCTGGAGTTCTACACCGACGCCGCCACCGAGCGGGCCCGGCCCGCCGTCCCCTTCCACGCCTATCTCGACTGGGTGAACGGCCAGGACCGGCAGGCCACGCTCAAGACGTGGGGCCGCAGCCTGGAGGGGCTCGACGAGCCGACCCTGCTGCGGCCCGAGCTGGCCGACCGCCCCGCCGACCTCGCCACCGCGGGGGAGATCCACCGCGCGCTGCCCGAGGACCTCGCCACCCGGCTCGGCGCCCTCGCCCGTGAGTCGGGCCTCACCCTCGGCACCCTGTACGAGAGCGCCTGGGGACTGCTCCTGGCCGGTCTCACCGGCCGCGACGACGTGGTCTTCGGCGTCTCGGTGTCCGGCCGCCACCCCGACGTCGACGGCGTCGAGTCCGTCGTCGGCCTGCTGTTCAACACCGTCCCGGTCCGGGTGCGCGCCTCGGCGGCCGACCCGCTGCGCACCGTCCTGGAGCGGGTGCAGACGTTCACCTCGGAGCTGTTCGACCACTCCTACGTCGCGCTCGCCGACGTACAGCGGGTGACGGGCCTGGGTACCCTGTTCGACACCCTCTTCGTGTTCCAGAACTTCCCCGGCATGCCCACCGGGCGCGGGTTCGGCCCCGGCGGCGACGTGCGGGTGACCGGCCGCCAGGTCCGCGACGCCACCCACTACCCGGTCACCATGGTCGTCGAGCCCGGCGCGGGACTGCGCGTCATGTACCGGGGCGACGCCTTCACCGAGGCCGAGGCCGAACGGCTCACCGACCGGTACGTGCAGATCCTGGAGACCCTCGCCGCCGCGCCCGACACCCCCTGCCACCGGCTCGACCTGCTCCTGCCCGACGAGCACGAGGGCTTGCGCCGCGACTGGGCCGAGGCCGAGCGGTTCGTCCCCGACCTCACCATCGCCGAGCTGCTCGCCGAGCAGGCCGCGCGCACCCCGGACGAGCTCGCCCTGGTCTCCCAGCCCGACACGCGGCTCACCTACGCCGAGCTGGACGCGGCGGCCAACCGCCTGGCCCGGCTGCTGAAGGCGCACGGCGCGGGACCCGAACGGGTGGTCGCCCTCGCGCTGCCCCGCTCCGCCGAGATGGTCGTCGCGCTGTTCGCTGTGCTCAAGACGGGCGCCGCCTACCTTCCCCTGGAGCTGGACTACCCGGCCGACCGGCTCGACTTCATGCTGGCCGACGCCGCCCCCGCCTGCCTGGTCTCGCACCGGGGCATCGCCGCCGGGCTGGCGAACCCGGGCGCCTCGATCCTGCTCGACGACCCCGCCGTGCGGGAGACGCTGGCGGGCCTGCCCGGCACCGGGCTGACGGCCGAGGAGCTGCCGGGCTTCGGCAGGGACGTGCCCGGACGGCTGGAGCACCCGGCGTACGTGATCTACACCTCCGGGTCGACCGGGCGTCCCAAGGGCGTGGTCACCCCCTACCGGGGCCTGACCAACATGCAGTTCAACCACCGGGCCAACATCTTCGACCCGGTGGTGGCGTCCGCCGGGCGGCGGCTGCGGATCGCGCACACCGTGTCGTTCTCCTTCGACATGTCGTGGGAGGAGCTGCTCTGGCTCATCGAGGGCCACGAGGTGCACGTCTGCGACGAGGAGCTGCGGCGTGACGCCGAGGCGCTCACCGAGTACCTGCGGCGCCACCGGATCGACGTCATCAACGTGACGCCGACCTACGCGCAGCAGCTGCTGGAGGAGGGACTGCTCGACGGCGAGCACCGGCCGCCGCTCGTGCTGCTGGGCGGCGAGGCCGTCCCGGCGGCCGTGTGGGACCGGCTCGCGGAGGCCGAGGGGGTGCTGGGCTACAACCTCTACGGCCCGACCGAGTACACCATCAACACGCTGGGCGGCGGCACCGAGGACAGCGCCACGCCCACGGTCGGCAAGCCGATCTGGAACACCCGGGGCTACGTGCTCGACGGCTGGCTGCGCCCGGTGCCGCCCGGCGCGCCGGGAGAGCTCTACATCGCCGGGGCCGGCCTGGCCCGGGGCTACCTCGACCGGCCGGGCCTGACCGCGGAACGCTTCGTCGCCGACCCGTTCGGCGGCGGCCGGATGTACCGCACCGGCGACCTCGTACGGGTGCGCCAGGACGGCAACATCGACTTCCTCGGCCGTACCGACGAGCAGGTGAAGATCCGCGGCTACCGGGTCGAGCTGGAGGAGGTCGAGACCGCGCTGGCCGCCGAGCCCGGTGTCGGGCAGGCCGCCGTCATCGCCGCCGGCACCGAGGTGCCCGGGGTGAAGCGCCTCATCGGCTACGTGGTGCCCGACGGCTCCGCGCGCCCCGACGCCGAGCGCGAGCACCTGGCCGAGTGGCGGCAGATCTACGACGCCGAGTACACCGAGATCGGCACGGCCGTGCACACCGAGGACTTCGCGGGCTGGGACAGCAGCTACGACGGCTCGCCCATCCCGCTGGAGCACATGCGCGAGTGGCGCGAGACCACCGTGGCCCGCATCGAGGACCTCAAGCCCCGGCGGGTGCTGGAGATCGGCGTCGGCACCGGCCTGCTGCTGTCGCGCCTGGCCCCCGGCCGCGACGAGTACTGGGGCACCGACTTCGCGGCCCCCGTCATCGCCAAGCTCGCCGCCGACCTCGGACCCGACTCGCCGGTGCGCCTGAGCTGCCGGCCCGCGCACGACACCACCGGCCTGCCCGCCGGCCACTTCGACACGATCGTCGTCAACTCGGTGGTCCAGTACTTTCCGAGCGCCGGATACCTCGCCGAGGTGATCGCCGCCGCGATGGACCTGCTCGCCCCCGGCGGCGCGCTGTTCGTCGGCGACGTGCGCGACCTGCGGTCGGTGCGTTGCCTGCACGCGGCGATCCAGCTCGGCAGAGGCGGGAACGGCGACGGCGACGGCACCGGCGGCACCGGTACGGCGGCGATCGACCGGGCCGTGCGGATGGAGAAGGAGCTCCTGCTCGACCCCGCGTTCTTCGACTCCCTCGGCCTGGCCGCGCGGGTGGAGGTCCGGACCAAGCGGGGCGTCCACCACAACGAGCTCAGCAGGCACCGCTACGACGTGACCCTCTGGAAGTCACCCGCCGCACAGCCTGACGCACAGCCCGCCGAGACCCCGGTCGTGGACTGGGCGGGACCGGAGGACCTGGCGGCCCGCCTGTCCGCCCGCTCCGGGCCGCTCCGGGTGCGCGCCATCCCCGACCCCAGGCTGTCGGCCGAGCTCGCCGCGCTGCGCGCGCTGGAGGGCGGCGCCTCCCACCGGGAGGCCCGCGAGCTGCTGGGGGCACCGGCGGAGGGGATCGAGCCCGAGCTGCTGTACGCGCTCGACCCCGGCGTGGTGACCACCCCCTCGGACGAGGTCGGCCACTACGACGCCGTCTTCGGCGGAGGGGCGGCCTTCCTCCCGGCGGACCCGGACCGCAGGCCCGCGTCGTACGCGAACAAC
Source organism: Streptosporangium sp. H16 (assembly GCF_051918855.1). NCBI lineage: Bacteria > Bacillati > Actinomycetota > Actinomycetes > Streptosporangiales > Streptosporangiaceae > Streptosporangium > Streptosporangium sp. H16. The sequence goes on along the minus strand of NZ_JBPXMD010000026.1, from coordinate 83,101 downwards.
CCGGCGGCGGCCCGCGACCACGGGGCGCTCGCCGCGCGGGTGCGCGAGGGGCTGAAGAAGCGGCTGCCCGGCTACATGGTGCCGAGCGCGGTGGTCACGCTGGACGCGCTGCCGCTGACCGTCAACGGCAAGCTGGACCGGCGGGCGCTGCCCGCCCCCGACCGGCAGGGCCCGCGAGGGTCGGGCCGCGCCGCCAGGACCGCGGTGGAACACTTGCTGTGCACCCTGTTCGGCGAGGTGCTCGACGTCTCGGGCGTCGGCATCGACGACAACTTCTTCGACCTGGGCGGGCACTCGCTGCTGGCGACCCGGCTGGTCGGCAGGGTGCGCGCGGTGCTGCGCACCGAGCTCGCGATCCGCGACCTGTTCGAGGCACCGAACGTCGCCGAGCTGGCCACCCGGCTGCACGACCGGGCCGGTGCCACGCTCAGGCCCCCGCTGGTGCCCGGGGAACGGCCCGAGCGCGTCCCGCTGTCGTACGCGCAGCGCAGGCTATGGCTGATCGACCAGATCCTGCGCGAGGACGACGGCCCCCGCGAGGCGTACCACCTGCCGCTCGCCGTGCACCTGCGCGGCGAGCTGGACGTGGACGCGCTGCGGGCCGCGATCGGCGACGTGACGGCCAGGCACGAGAGCCTGCGCACCGTCTTCGCCGAGCACGAGGGCGTGCCCTACCAGCGGATCCTGCCGCCGGAGCAGGCGCGGCCGGTCCTGGAGATCACCACCTGCCCGCCCGAGGAGGTGATCGCGCGGCCGTTCGACCTCGCCACCGAGATCCCGCTGCGGGTCGCGCTCATCCCGGAGGGGGAGGACGAGCACCTGCTGCTCGCCGTGTTCCACCACATCGCGTTCGACGAGTGGTCCTTCGGGCCGTTCGCCAGGGACGTGGCCCGCGCCTACGCCGCGCGGCTGGACGGGACGGCACCCGAGGGCGTGCCGGGGTGGAAGCCGCCCGCCGTGCAGTACGCCGACTACACGCTCTGGCAGCGTGAACTCCTCGGCGACCCCGTCGACCCGGGCAGCCTGCACGCCCGCCAGCTCGCCTACTGGGCCAAGGCGCTGTCGGGCATGCCGGAGGAGATCCCGCTGCCGGTGGACCGGCCCAGGCCCGCCACCGTCGGCCAGCGCGGCGGGACCACGACCAGGCGGCTGCCCGCCTCGCTGGTCGGGCGGCTCCGCGAGCTGGCACGCGGCGCCCAGGCCAGCATGTTCATGGTCTGCCAGAGCGCGGTCGCCGCGCTGCTGCACCGCACGGGCGCGGGGGAGGACATCCCGCTGGGCAGCCCCGTCGCGGGCCGTACCGACGAGGCGGCCGGTGACCTGGTCGGCTTCTTCGTCAACACGCTTGTGCTGCGCGCCGACACCTCGGGAGACCCCTCCTTCGCCGAGCTGCTCGCCCGCGTCCGCGACACCGACCTGGCCGGGCTCGCCAATCAGGACCTGCCGTTCGAGGCGCTCGTCGAGGCGCTGCGGCCCTCCCGGGTGCCCGGCAGGAACCCGCTGTTCCAGGTGATGGTCGGCTACGAGAACCAGGCCATGGGCGACGTCCGCTTTCCCGGCCTGCGGCAGCGGGAGGCGCTCTTCAGCCCGCCCGCGGCGAAGTTCGACCTCGACTTCATCTTCCGGGAGAGGGGGGAGGAGCTCCACCTCGTCGTCGACTACTCGGCCGACCTGTTCGACCCGGCCACGATCGACACGATGATCGGGGCGCTCGCCGGCGTGTTGGAGGCCGTCGCGGCCGACCCCGAGGCGCGCCTGGGCGACCTGCCCGTCACGCTCACGGCCCGTACGGTCACCGGGACCGGTGCCGGAACCGGCGACGGCCGCGACGGCGCGACCCGGCGCGACGACGACCGCGAGGCGATGCTGTGCCGGGCGTTCGCCGAGGTCCTGGAGGTGGACGCGGTCGGCCCGCACGACAACTTCTTCGACCTGGGCGGGCACTCGCTGCTCGTCATGCAGCTGGTGCGCCGCATCCGGCGGGAGCCGGGCTGCGCCGGAGTGAAGGTCGCGACGCTCATGACAGCCCAAACCGTGGCGGAACTCATGAACCGCCTGGAATGAGGCGCTTCACACGACCGTCAAAGATTGTTAGGTTAGGGAAGGCTAACCTAAAACTGAGAGCCCTCCCGGGCTTTGGAAGGAACCCATACTCATGCGCGACACGATGCGCCGCCTGGCCGCGACCGGAACGCTGCTGCTGGGCCTCGGCCTGGTGGGCGCGTGCGCCGGTGAGAGCGGCGGAGCCGAACAGCCCGCCGCGAACGCCCCCGCGACCCAGGCCGCCTCCGGATTCCCGGTCACCATCACGCACAAGCTCGGCACCACCACGATCGAGTCCGCGCCCCAGCGCATCGTCGCCCTCGGCGAGGTCGACCAGGACACCCTGCTCGCCCTGGGCGTGCAGCCGGTCGCCATGGCGGAGCTGACCGGAGTCCAGGCCGACGGGCTCGCCCCCTGGACCGCCCCGAAGATCTCCGGCACCAAGCCGACGCTGCTGAAGGCCGGAGAGGCGGGCTTCTCGCTGGAGCAGATCGCCGCGCTCAAGCCCGACCTGATCCTCGCGGGCGGCGACTACTACATCGACAAGGAGTACGCCAACCTCTCCCAGCTCGCGCCGACGACCGCCTACGAGACCGGCCCCGCGGAGGACTCGTGGCAGGTGGTGGCCCGCCAGGTCGCCAAGGCGGTCGGCAAGGCCGACGAGGGGGAGAAGCTCGTCGCCGACGTTGAGGCGAAGATCGCCTCGGTCAAGACCACCCACCCCGAGCTGGACGGCAAGAAGTTCGCGCTGACCAGCGTCTTCCCCTCCGGCAACATCGGCGTGATGAAGTCCGACACCGACATCAGCGTTCAGCTCTTCGGCCAGTTCGGGCTCGAGCTGCCCGAGGAGATCAAGGCGCTTCCCGGCGAGGGCTTCGCGGCCGAGCTGAGCATGGAGAAGGTCGGGGTCCTCGACGTCGACCTGCTGCTCAGCCACTACAACGACGACGCGGCCACCCAGAAGAAGATCGAGGCCAACCAGCTGTTCGCCGGCCTCGACGTGGTCAAGCGCGGCTCCTACGTGCCGCTCGACCTCAAGGCGTTCTGGCCGCTACGCACGCCGACGCCGCTGGCCGTCCCGTACGTGATCGACCAGGTCGTGCCCCAGGTCGCCAAGGCCGCCAAGGCCGCCGGCGGGGCCTGACCCGCCCCGTCCGATCCCGTCCGATCCCGGTCCATCCCGTTCCATGCTGCCCCCCCGCCGCCCGGCCGCGGGGGGACCATCCCTTCAGTGAGAGGCGAACATGTCGAGCCCGGTCTATGACGTCGTGGGCATCGGTTTCGGCCCGTCCAACCTCGCGCTCGCGGTGGCCCTGGAGGAGGAGTACGGCGCCGGCGTGAACGCGGTCTTCTTCGAGAGGCAACCGAGGTTCGGCTGGCACCGCAACATGCTCATCGAGGGCGCCACGATGCAGGTCCACTTCCTCAAGGACCTGGTCACCCTGCGCAATCCCACCAGCCCCTACTCCTTCCTGTCCTACCTGCAGGAGAAGGGGAGGCTGATCGATTTCATCAACCACAAGACCATGTTCCCCACCAGGCTGGAGTTCCACGACTACCTGGAGTGGGTCGCCTCCTCCTTCGCCGACCTGGTGCGCTACGACTCCGAGGTCGTCGCGGTGCGCCCGCACGACGACGAGACCCTCGAGGTCGTCGTGCAGCACGGCGACGAGCTGCACACCTGCCTGACCCGCAACCTCGTGATCGCGGTCGGCCTCGACCCCGTGCTTCCCGACGGCGTGCGGCAGGGCGAGCGGGTCTGGCACACCGAGGAGCTGCTGTCCCGGCTCGAAACCCTCGGCGGGCGCGAGCCCGCTCGGTTCGTCGTGGTCGGCGCCGGGCAGAGCGCGGCCGAGGCCGTCGAGCACCTGCACCGCACCTACCCCTCCGCGGAGGTCTGTGCCGTCTTCACCCGGTACGGCTACTCGCCGGCCGACGACAGCCCCTTCGCCAACCGCATCTTCGACCCGGAGGCCGTCGACCACTTCTTCACCGCGCCGGAAGACGTGAAGCGCATGCTGTTCGCCTACTCCCGCAACACCAACTACTCGGTGGTGGACCTCGACCTCATCGACGAGCTCTACCGGCGCTCCTACGCCGAGAAGGTCGCCGGGGTCCAGCGGCTGCGCATGCTGAACGCCTCCCGCCTGCTCGACGTGCACGACGACGGCGACACCGCCCGGGTCCGGATGTGCTTCCTGCCCACGGGCGAGGTGAGCACGATCGAGGCCGACGCGGTCGTCTGCGCGACCGGCTACCGCGAGCGCAACCCCCTCGACCTGCTCGGCGAGGCGCGCAAGCACTGCCATACGGGCGAGGCGGGCGAGGTGCTCGTGGAGCGCGACTACCGGATCGCCACCGACCCCGGGCAGACCTGGGGCGTCTACCTCCAGGGGGCCACCGAGGGCAGCCACGGGATCGCCTCGTCGCTGCTGTCCATGACCGCGGTCCGCACCGGCGAGATCGTGCGCTCCATCGCCCGGCGCTCGGTGTCGGTCCCCCAGGTCGCGGAGATGTGACCCACCCGTCTCGGACCGGCTCCCGCCGCCGGCCGGGGCCGCCCGACACGTGCCGACCGGCTACGTGACTCTGTGTATCTGAATGATTACGTTCGTCCTTGTCGTGTTCTGTACGTGACGAGGAGAACCCATGAACATCTTCATTCGCGACGCCGGCGTCGTCCTGGCCGGCGCGGTCCTGGCCGGTGCCGGTCTGCTCGTCGGCCTCCCCGCGGCCGGTGCCCACGCCGCGTCGTCCCGGGCGGCTCCGGCGGCCGTCTGCGAGCGGACGGCCGAGGCCGGCTGGATCTGTTTCCTGCGCTACTGCGACCGCTACTACTGCTATTACGACTGCTATCCCACCGCGCTCGCGCGCAACAGGGGAGACCGGCCTTCCGACACGATCCGCGTTCCCAAGCCGGAAGGGACACCACCCGCCCAGATCGAAAGGCCCTGACCCGCGTGAAGCCGTGAGGGCTCGCTCTCCGGAGCCGGTGGGGGGCGATGCCCGCCACCTCCCACCGGCTCCGCGAGAGAGCGCCGGTGCTCCCCCCGCAGAGGAAGCCCTGACCCGACGCGACGAGGCCCTCCGCGACCCGGCCCCCGGAGCCGACGGCCGGGCGGCCGGCCACCCTGACCCTGCCCCACTACGCTCCGACCAGGTCTTGGGTTTCCCCGGCCGGGAGCGTGCCCCTCCGGCGGTCCTTCACGTCCGCCCCATCGGGAATGGCACCTGACGCAGGACACAAAGGATGTCTCCCTCTATTCCCCTTAAATCAGCACATACAGGCCATATGCCGTTAACCGTATTAACCGCCAGGTGTTCACCGATGCTCCTACCGTTGGGATCGCTCAGGAAAGTGGTTCTGCTGATCCTCGTCTTGGAGGTTCACCGATGGAACGCCGCACATTCCTTCGTGCCTCGGTGCTCGGTACGAGCACCCTGGCCCTCACCGGAAGTCTCTGGCAGGACGCCGCTCTCGCGGCCCCGGCCCAGAACGCCCCTGGTCCCTACGGCCCCCTGCTGGCCGCCGACGCCAACGGCATCCAGCTCCCGGCGGGGTTCACCAGCCGGGTGATCGCCCGATCGGGCCAGGTGGTTCCCGGCACCTCCTACACCTGGCACAGCGCCCCCGACGGCGGCGCCTGCTTCGCCGACGGCAGCGGCTGGATCTACGTGTCCAACTCGGAGATCAACCCCGGCGGCGGCGCCTCGGCGATCCGCTTCGATTCCGCGGGCAACGTGGTCTCCGCCTCCTCGATCCTGTCGGGCACCCGGCAGAACTGCGCGGGCGGCGCGACGCCGTGGAACACCTGGCTGTCGTGCGAGGAGGTCGACCGCGGTTTCGTCTACGAGACCCGCCCCTTCGGCGGCGCGGCGACACAGCGCCCGGCCATGGGCCGTTTCAAGCACGAGGCGGCGGCGGCCGACCCGGTCCGCAAGGTCATCTATCTCACCGAGGACGAGAGCAACGGGCGGTTCTACCGGTTCGTCCCCACCACCTGGGGGGACCTGTCCTCCGGCACGTTGCAGGTGCTGCGCGCGGGCTCCGCCACCTCGGGTTCGTTCACCTGGGCGAACGTCCCGGATCCCGACGGCTCCCCGACCGCGACCCGCAGCCAGGTCTCCGGATCGAAGTCCTTCAACGGTGGCGAGGGGTGCTACTACGCCGACGACACGGTGTGGTTCACCACCAAGGGCGACAACCGGGTCTGGCAGGTCAACGTCGCCGCCGGCACCTACGAGCTCGCCTACGACGACAGCCTCGTCAGCCCCGGCACAGCCCCGCTGACCGGCGTGGACAACGTCACCGGCTCGACCTTCGGCGACCTCTACGTCGCCGAGGACGGCGGCAACATGGAAATCTGCCTGATCACCGCCGACGACACCGTCTCCCCGTTCCTGCGCGTCGGCGGCCAGGGATCCTCGGAGATCACCGGCCCGGCCTTCACCCCCGCCGGCAACCGCCTGTACTTCTCCTCCCAGCGCGGCACGTCCGGTTCCTCCTCCGGGGGCATCACCTACTGCGTGACCGGCCCGTTCCGTACCTGATCCGCAACCGGGGGAAGGCCACGCCGTGCGGCGGCGGCCGGGCGGCGCGGCACCCCAACGCACAGGTCACGTTCACTTTCCGGACGCCTTGGATCCCTACGGTGCTGGTCATGGCGTGGAAGACCAGAGTCAACACGGCTCTCGAAGGGATGACGGGCTACAACATCACCAGGGTGCGGCGTAAGGTCGCACCCCCGCCGCCCCCACCCCCGCCGCCGCTCGTGGACGTTCCCCGGCCCCCGGCCGATCCGGAGACCGACCGGCTGCTGCGCGAACCGGTGTTCGTGCTGTCGCCGGTGCGGTCCGGCTCCACCCTGCTGCGCGTCATGCTGAACAGCCACTCCCGGATCCACGCGCCGCACGAGCTGCACGTGCGCCGCCTGGCGGTCACGCTGACCACCGACCCGCTGCGCCAGGCGATGGAGGCGCTCGGCCTGTCCGCCAGCGACATCGAGCACATCCTGTGGGACCGCATGCTCCACCGCGAGCTGGCCGGGAGCGGCAAGCAGATCATCGTCGACAAGACGCCCAGCAACGTCTTCGCCCACCGGCGCCTCGCGACCTGCTGGCCCGACGCGCGCTACATCTTCCTGATGCGCCACCCCGCCTCGATCGCCCTGTCGTGGCACGAGGCCGCTCCGCTGGAGCGCCCCTGGGCGGAGGCGATCCGGCACACCCTGCAGTACATGCGCCACCTCACCGAGGCCAGACGGACGCTCGACGGGCTCACCTTGACCTACGAGGCGCTCGTCGCCGATCCGGAGAAGGAGATGCGGCGGGTCTGCGACCACCTGGGGGTCGCCTACGAGCCCGGCATGATCACGTACGGTGACCACGGGCACGGGGAGTTCGTGAAGGGCATCGGGGACTGGCGCGACAAGATCAGGAGCGGCAGGGTCCAGCCGGGCAGGCCGCTGCCCGCCCCCGAGGAGATCCCGGAGGGACTGCGCGAGATCTGCGCCGAGTGGGGATACCTCTGACCGGTCGATCGCCCCACGACCCCCGGGGCGGCTTCCCGCCCGTGCGGGAACCCGGGCGCGGGCCCGGGTAGCCGCACGCCCGGGATTCTAGAGAGACTCTCTAGAATCGGCTACGCTTCCAGGATGAGAACCACCGCCGTCATCACCGGAGCCAACCGCGGGATCGGCCTGGCCACGGCCGAGGAGTTCGCCCGCCACGGCCACCGGGTGGTGCTCGTGGCGAGGAATCCCGCCGCGGCGAACGAGGCCGCCCGGCTCGGCGCCGAGCTGGTCACCGGTGACCTCTCGACCCTGAAGGGCATCCGGGCCGTCGCCGAGGCGCTGGCCGGAACCTGCCCGCGGCTCGACGTGCTGGTGCACAACGCCGGGATCTGGCCGTCGGCGCGACGGCTCACCGAGGACGGGTTCGAGGAGTCCTTCGCCGTCAACCACCTGGCGCCCTTCCTGCTCAACCACCTGCTGGAGGACCGCCTGGCCAGGGTCGTCCAGGTCACCGCGGGCCTGTACGCCAAGGGCAGGGCCGACCCCGCGCGCACCCCGGCCGGCGACGACTTCTCCGCCGTACGCACCTACGCCGACACCAAGCTCTGCAACCTGGCGCTGATGCCGCTGTGGGCCGAACGCTGGAAACGGCGGGACGTCACGATCGACGCCGTGCACCCCGGGGTGATCAGGACCGGGCTCGGCGACCGGGGCGGCCCGGTGGGACTGCTGCTGAAGGCCGCGAAGCTGCTGTGGAAGGCGCCGGCGGACGGCGCGGCCCCCGTCGTGCGGCTGGCACTCGACCGCACCGGCACCGGGCGTTACTTCGACGTCGACCGCGAGACGCCCCTCGCCCCCGCGGCCGCCGACCCGGAGCGGGCGGGGAGGTTGTGGGCGCAGGCCGCGGAGCTGACCGGTGTCGCCTAGGCACCGGCGGGGCGAGGAGACCAGGGAGCGGCTGCTCGCCGCGGCGCTGGACCTCTACGAGAGGGAGGGCGCGGACGGCTTCACCATGACGGCGGTGACCGGCACGAGCGGTGTCAGCGTCGGCAGCCTCTACCACCACTTCGGCAGCTTCGACGGGCTGGCGGCGGCACTCTACGCCCGCTGCCTGTCCGGCCTGCTCGACGCCGTCATCGCCGCGCTCGACGCGGTGCCACCGGGGGAGGGGACGGGGTCCGGCGAGGACGCAGAGGCGCGGGCCGCCGCCGGGATCGAGGCCGTGGTCACCGGATATCTGGGCTTCACCCGCGCGCACCGGGCCGCCGCGCACTTCGTCCACGCCTCCGCCTACGCCGCCTTCCTCCCCGCGCACGCCGCCCTGGTCGCGCGGGAGAAGGAGCCCAGGCTGGCCGGGATCCTGGGCTGGCTGCGACCGTACGCCGAGGCGGGGCTGGTCGTGGAGCTGCCGGACGCGCTGACGGAGATGCTGGTCGTCGGCCCGGTGGCGGAGACGGCCCGCCGGTGGCTGGCCGGTGCTCCCGGCATCGACCTGGACGAGGCGTGCCGGCTGCTTCCCGAGCGGATCTGGCGATCCCTGAGGGCCGCCGTCCCACCGTGACGCCGTCCCGCCTCGTTCCTGGGCCAGGACCGCCATCTCCCTCGTCGCGATCATCATTCCTGGTCAGAGCTATACCCCCTGTGGGGGTACGCCCTCTTGTGGAGAGTAAGGTTGCCCTGCCCTAATTTAGGTAAGGCTTCCATCCATGGAGTGACGGTGTTCGCCAGCTACCTCATCGGATTGCGCGAGGGCCTGGAGGCCACGCTCGTCGTCTCCGTGCTCGTCGCGCTCCTCGTCAAGAGCGACCGGCGCGACCGGCTGCCCCTCGTGTGGGCCGGGGTCGGCGCCGCGCTCGTCCTGTCGGTCGCGTTCGGCGCGCTGCTCACCTTCACCGTCGCCCGCCTGGAATACCGGCAGCAGGAGCTGTTCGAGGCGGTCACCTCGCTGCTCGCCACCGCGTTCGTGACCTGGATGATCTTCTGGATGCGTCGCGCCTCCCGTACCCTCTCCGGCGAGCTGCGCGCCAGGCTGAGCCAGGCCCTGGAGGTCGGCGCGACCGCGGTGGTCGTGATGGCCTTCCTCGCCGTGGCGCGCGAGGGCCTGGAGACCGCGCTGCTGTTCTTCGCCTCCGTGCAGGGGGCCACCACCACCGCCGTCCCGCTGGTCGGGATCACCCTGGGCCTGCTCACCGCGGTCGCGCTGGGCTGGGCCATCTACCGCAGCGCGATGCGGATCAACCTGACCAGGTTCTTCACCTGGACGGGCCTGCTGCTGATCCTGGTCGCCGCCGGCATCTTCAAGTACGGCGTGCACGACCTGCAGGAGGCCGGTGTCCTGCCGGGCCTGTCCACCCACGCCTTCGACATCAGCGGCGTGATGCCCGCCGACTCCTGGTACGGCGCCCTGCTGGCCGGATTGTTCAACATCACCCCGCAGCCGAGCGTGCTCGAGACGGTGGCGTGGGTCGCCTACGCGGTGCCGACGCTCGCCCTCTTCCTGAGGCCGCGTCGCAGCCGCCCCACCGCCTCGCCCACCGATTCCCCGGCGTCCCCGGCGGCCCAGAATCCCCCGGCTTCCTCGACCAACCCGCAGCCCGCGGGCTGAAACCGCTCGAACAGGACGACCATGCGTACTTCCCTTGCCATCGCCGCGGGTGCTCTCGCCCTCGCCGGCCTCACCGCCTGTTCCTCCGAGCCCACCGAGCCCACCGCGGGCACCGGAGCGCCCGCCGCCCCCGCCAAGGGCGGCCCCATCGCGGTGACCGCCACCGACACCGAGTGCAAGGTCGCCGTCACCGAGGTGGCCGCGGGCACCTCGACGTTCTCGATCACCAACGGCGGCACCAAGGTGACCGAGTTCTACGTCTACGCCGCCGGCGACCGGGTCATGGGCGAGGTGGAGAACATCGTGCCCGGCCTGACCCGCGAGGTGATCGTGGAGCTGCCGGCCGGCAGCTACCAGACCGCCTGCAAGCCCGGCATGGTCGGCAAGGGCGTCCGCGGCCCGCTCAAGGTGACCGGCGAGCACAAGCCGCTCAGCGACGACGCCCGGCTCTCCGCCGCGACCGCCGGCTACAAGCGCTACATCAGGTCGCAGAGCGACACGCTGCTGACCAAGACGCAGGAGTTCGTCGACGCGGTCAAGGCCGAGGACATCGCCAAGGCCAAGGAGCTCTTCCCCGTCTCCCGCACCTACTGGGAGCGGATCGAGCCGGTCGCGGAGATCTTCGGCGACCTCGACCCGGCCATCGACGCCCGCGAGAACGACGTGGCCGAGGGCGAGGGGTGGACCGGCTTCCACAAGATCGAGAAGGATCTCTGGGTCACCGAGGACGTCAGTGAGGACGGGCCGGTCGCCGACAAGCTGATGGCCGACATCAAGACCATCGTGGAACAGTCCAACGCGGCCGAGCTGTCGCCCGTGCTGCTCGCCAACGGGGCCAAGGGCCTGCTCGACGAGGTCGCCTCCGGCAAGATCACCGGCGAGGAGGACCGCTACTCGCACACCGACCTGTGGGACTTCGACGCCAACCTTCAGGGCTCGAAGGCCGCGGTGCAGGCACTCCGGCCCGTCCTTGAGGAGCGCGTCCCCGAGCTGGTGAAGACGCTGGACGAGAAGTTCGCCGGAGCCGAGGCCGCGCTCGGCGTCCACCGCAGGGGCGACGGCTGGAAACTGCACACCGAGCTGTCCAAGGACGACCTCAAGAAGCTGTCGGACGCGATCAACGCGCTCGCCGAGCCGATCAGCAAGATCGCCGCAGTGGTGGCCAAGTAGCGGATGGCGCGCCGTCACCGTAGGGGAGGGGTCCGATGAGCGGGAAAATCAGCCGCAGGAAGCTGTTCGGGATGGGCGCCGCGGGCGTGGCGGCCGCCGGCGCGGGCGCCATCGCGGTGCGCGGGGCGGGCGGCGAGCCCCCGCCCGCGCCCGCCCGGACCGCCTCCGACCCCGTCCCCTTCTACGGCGAGCACCAGGCGGGCATCGTCACCCCGGCCCAGGACCGGCTGCACTTCGTCTCCTTCGACGTGACGACCGACAAGAAGGCGGAACTCGCCGAGCTGCTGCAGGAGTGGACCGCCGCCGCGGCCCGGATGACGCAGGGCCAAGAGGCGGGCGCGTTCGGCGCGGTCGGCGGCCAGCCCGAGGCGCCGCCCGACGACACCGGCGAGGCCCTCGGCCTGCCCGCCTCCGGGCTGACGCTCACCGTCGGCTTCGGCGGGTCGCTGTTCGACGACCGGTTCGGGCTGGCCTCCCGCAGGCCGGCCGCGCTGGCCGACCTGCCGCACCTGCCCGGTGACGCGCTGCTGCCGGAGATCTCCGGCGGCGACCTGTGCGTGCAGGCGTGCGCGCACGACCCGCAGGTGGCGGTGCACGCCATCCGCAACCTGGCGCGCATCGGCTTCGGCCGTGTCTCGGTGCGCTGGTCCCAGCTCGGCTTCGGCCGTACGTCGTCGACCTCCCGCGCGCAGGCGACGCCGCGCAACCTGATGGGTTTCAAGGACGGCACCGCCAACCTCAAGCTGGAGGACGTGGCGCTGCTGAAGGAGCAGCTCTGGGTGGGAGCCGGCGACGGCGCCGACTGGATGACCGGGGGCAGCTACCTGGTGACCCGCAAGATCCGGATGCTGGTCGAGACGTGGGACCGGGCGCCGCTGGCCGAGCAGGAGCAGATCTTCGGCCGGAACAAGGGGGAGGGGGCCCCGCTGGGAGGGAAGACCGAGTTCGACGCGATCGACTTCGACGCCAAGGGACCCGACGGGGAAGCCCTGATCAAGGACGACGCGCACGTACGGCTGGCCCACCCCTCCCACAACGGCGGCGCGCGCCTGCTGCGCCGCGGCTACAACTACGTGGACGGCTCCGACGGGCTGGGCCGCCTGGACGCCGGGCTGTTCTTCATCGCCTACCAGCGCGACCCCCACCGGCAGTTCGTCGCCGTGCAGAGGTCCCTGGCGGGCAAGGACTCCCTCAACGAGTACATCAAGCACGTCTCCAGCGGGCTGTTCGCCTGCCCGCCGGGCGTGCGCGACGCGGGCGACTACTGGGGCCGCGCCCTGTTCTCCTGAGTTCTCCCGGGTTCTGCGGGGTTTTTGGCCCTCGTACCACCCGGACGGGGGCCGTCACCCGCGGTTCGAAGAAGACCTGACCGGCGGGGGCGAGAATTTCGTCAAAGGCCCTGATAAAGGGCCGTGTACCTATGGAACCGTCCAAATTTCCAAAAAGCGACAGGTCCTGATTTCCGCCCAACACCGCGAACGCGCCCGCATCCGAAGCGGGAAAGGCATCCGCTGGGGCGGCCGGCCGCCGGCGCCCGCGGCTTGGCGGCACGTGCGAAACGATGCTGGTAGCAGCTCTCCTTCACGTTGATGGTGACGGGGACGGACTGGGTCTCCGTACCGTCCGAGGCCGTCAGCAGCGAGGTGTACACCCCGACCGGGAGCGGCGGGATCGATATCTGGACGAAGCCGTTTATGGTTGTCGACCCGGTGTCGGGGTCGGGGTAGTTGGATCCCGGTGCGATCGGTGTGCCGCTGGCGATCAGAATGTGGCGATCGGGTTGACCGGGCTGCCGGACGTACCGGCGAAGCGGACCGGCGCGACCGCGAGGTGGAAGTCCCACTGGCCGAGCTCGGCAGCCGTCCTCGCGCACGCCTCCAGGTCGCAGTTGTCGAGCATCCACAGACCCATCGCGACGAGGCTCACGGCGTGAACCGGCATCAACACGTCCTCGTACCCCGACGGCTGAACGTCCTGGGGGGTGTCGGCGCCGATGAGCGCGACCTCCCGTTCACGCAGCCACGGCAGGCAGGACGCGTGCCAGCCGGCCTGCGTGAAACCGCCGGTCTCACCGGCCTCGTGCCGGACGCGGCCATGGCCGGTCCGCAGGAGCACCGCATCGCCGGATCGCACCCGCACGCCCTGGCGACGCTCGGCCTCCTCGAGCTCGTCGGGAAACACCCCCTGTCCCGGTTCCAGCCACGGCACATCGCGGACCCTCGCGATGTCGAGCAGGACACCACGCGTGACGATCCCGTTCGCCGCCGCCGTGACGGCCGCCCACGCCGATCCCGTCGCGGCGTCGACCAGCGAGTGCGACCGCCCGTTGTACATCGTGCCGTCCCAGAAGATGTGGCACGGCGAGTCGAGGTGGGTGAGGGTGTTGCCGTGGAACGTGACGCCGAGCCGCTCGGAAGAAAAACCCCAGCGCCGGTCGTTGTGGAACGGCTCCGGCATGTTCTCGGCCCCCGGCATGTCGGCGGCGCACGGGCACGTCGTCGTCGACCGCTCCATGTCCTCGGGTACGGCGACCTCCCATGCGCACGACACGCTCCTGCCGTGGCGCACGGCCCGCGCCGCCGCCAGCCGGACGTCGTCGGTGATGTGGTTCAGGGTGCCGAGCTCGTCGTCGTCGCCCCACCGTCCCCAGTTCGACAGCGTGTCGAAGTACCCGAGCACGTCTTCCTGTGTGGGTATCGGTCGCACTGCCGTCATCTCAGCATCGACTCCTCCGGTCACGTGGTTCGAGGCACCGCAGGCAGGGTATCCCGCCCCCCTCCTTCGACATGACCTCGCCGGGGCGGGAGAGACGGTGTGAGCAACCTCGATCCGACCCCCGGCGAGGCGCCGCCCTGTACCGGCCGGGCAGGCACGAACACCACGACAGCCTCGCCGTGCGGCGCGCCGCGGTGTCCGCCGGACGTAAGGATTACGTGAGAAATGTCGGCCCGGGCGGCGCTTACGGTGATCACGACATCCCCCGTGCGTGCCTTCGAAGGGAATCCTCATCATGCGCCGATCCCTCCGCCGCGCCATGGCCACGGCCATCGCCATGATCGCGACCATGTCGTTAGTCCCGCTCGCCTCGCCGCCGGCCGCCGCAGCGAGTCAGGAGCGCCTCCGCGTCGTCCACCTCGGCACCCTCGGCGGCATATGGAGCATCGCCCGAGGCATCAACAATCACGGCCACGTCGTCGGCGACAGCCCGCTGGAGTCCGGGCTCAGCCACGCGTTCCTGTGGAAGAACGGCACGATGACCGACCTTGGCACGCTCGGCGGCGAGACCAGCTTCGCCTCCGGCATCGACGACGACGGCCGCGTCGTCGGCTGCAGCGAGCTGCCCTCGGGCCAGTGGACTCCCTTCCTCTGGCACAACGGCACGATGGAGGACCTCGGCGCGCACGGCGCCCCCGGCTACTGCGACGCAGAGGTCGCCAACGGGCACATCGTCGTCAGTTTCGCGCCCACTCCCGGCTTCGCCGAACTTCGCGCCGTCTTGCTGTCCGGTGACGTCAAAACCGTCATCGACCGCCGCCCCGGCCTGGTCGCCGACGCCGTCAACGACAAAGGCCAGGTGGTGGGCGCCGAGAACTACGTCGTCAACGAGAACGGTCTCCCGCTGCCGATCTACCGGGCGTACCTGTGGCACAACGGCACCGGCCGCGAGCTCGGCACGTTCGGCGGGATGAGCGCCCCCGACTCGATCAACAACCTCGGCCAGGTGGTCGGCAACTCCGACACGGCCGACGGCCACCGTCGCGGCTTCTTCTGGAACGGCTCCTCCATGACGGCCCTTCCCCTGCCCGCCGACGTCTCCAACGCCGGCGCCGTCGCCATCAACGACCGCGGCCAGATCGTCGGCAGCTACAGCAAGGTTGGCAACCCGTACGGCTTCACCGCCCTGTGGGACACCCCCACCACCCAGCCCCGTACCCTGCCGCTGCCCACAGACGCGAAGGTAACCAGCGCCCGAGCTCACGACATCAACAACCAGGGCTGGATCGTCGGCTCCGTCACCTACTACTGGAACACCGGTCGCCACACCCAGGCCGTCATCTGGCGCTGACCCGGTGTCCCGGAGGGGAGCCGCCGCGCTTCGGACGCGGCTGTGCCCTCCGAAAAACCCAGCCGCGCATGAGCCGTGAGCAGCCGTAGGACTCCGACGACCGCCGCAGACGGCCGGACATGACGCGAGAGGCCCGTCATCACGTTTCCGCTGGTGACGGGCCTCTTCCCGCTGGTGTGGCAGGTCAAGGTCCGAAATTGCGCAGGCTGAGCCGACGGTTTCACAGCTTTCGGGCGCATGACGCTAGGCGTCGAGAGCCATGATCTAGTCAACGACGGCGTCGAGGTCGGCACCGACGATGTCAGGTCGCGGGCCGATCGGGCTCAGGACCATACCGGGACGCGCGACGAACGCGGCCTTGTAGCCCGCCGCGAGCGCACCGGCGGTGTCCCACCAGTGCGCGGCCACCAGCCGCACCTCCGCGATGTCGACGTCGAAGGCCTTCGCCACGGCGAGGTGGACGCCGGCGCCCTCATCCCGAGTCGACGGCGGCCGCCGCCGCCCCGACGGCCGCCAGGGCGGCGGCGAAGCGGGATCGGGGCGCCTGCGCCGCGACGCGGAAGGCGTCGGCGGCGGTGTCGACGTCGTTCAGCTCCGGCATGCGGGCCACGTTCAGCCCGGCCTCGTGCAGGCGCCGCAGCTGGGTGGCGCCGGTGCTGGGCCGCGACATCGCCACGCCGAGCAGCAGGGACGGGTCGGGGCGGCACAGCCCGAGCAGCCAGAAGCCCCCGTCGGCTGCCGGTCCGTACACCGCGTCGTGACCGGCCAGCAGGGTGACGGCGGTGTTCAGCAGTTGCGGGGTCACCTGGGGGGTGTCCATGCCGATCAGGACCACCGGCAGCCGGTACAGCCGGTGGGCGTCGTCGAAGGCTGCGGCCAGGCGCTGGTCGAGGCCGTCGCCGCGCTGCGGGATCACGGTGAAGCCGTCCGGGAGCCAGGTCCCGGGCAGCCCTTCGAGCGCGAGCACCCGCCGGCCGGCCCGTGCCGCGGCCACGGCGTGCAGCGTGTCCCGCAGGGCGGCCGCCGCCAGGTGAGCGGCCTGGGCGGGGGTGAACGGCGGGGTCAGCCGGGTCTTCACCCGCCCGGCCACCGGCTCCTTGGCGATGACCACGATCTGCGCGGCGCTCATGTCGTCTCTCCCATGACACGGCGCATGTCGGCGATCGCCCGAAGGGTGCCGCGCACGGTGCCGGTCACCTTGGAGCGTCCCACGCGCGGCAGGTAGTCGACATCGGCCTCGGTGATCCGCCAGCCGGCCGCGGCCGCACGCAGCACCATCTCCAGGGGGTAGCCGAACCGGCGGTCGGTCAGTCCCAGCTCGACCAGTTCGGCGCGTCTGCAGGCGCGCATCGGACCCAGATCGCGCAGCGGGGCGCCGGTGCGGCGCCGCAGGCGTGCGGCCAGCACGGCGTTGGCGACCCGGGCGTGCACGGGCCCGGCGTGCGGCCTCCGACGACCGAGTACGAGGTCGCTCTCGCCCGCCAGGACCGGGCCGGTCACCCGGGGCAGCTGGCCCGGGTCGAGCGAGGCGTCGGCGTCCATGAAGCACACGACCTCGGTGGTCGCGGCCAGCAGCCCGGCGTGGCAGGCGGCGCCGAACCCACGGCGCGGCTCGCTCACCACCGTCGCGCCGTACGCGGCGGCGACACCGGCCGAGCCGTCGGTGGAGCCGTTGTCGACCACGATCGGGCGATGGCCGCGCGGCATCCGGTCGAGCACCCAGGAGAGCGCGGCCTCCTCGTTGAGACACGGCAACACCACGTCGATCTTCATGACGTCGAGGCTAGGCCAGGAGGCGACGCTCACCTCTTACGAAGCGGTGACGTATGTCCAGCAACCGGCCGGCTCGGTTTTACCTCGGGAAAGCGGTTCACGACTCGGGGCGGCGGATCGAAGCGCGGAGGCACACCTGGGGTCTCCGGCGTCGTTCACGCCGTGCGTTCGAGGTTCCGGCGGAACCGGGCCGGCGTCGATCCGGTCGCCAGCCGGAACGCCCGGCTGAACGCGGACTCGGAACGGTAGCCCACCTCGGCGGCGATCGAGGCGACCGTACGCTCGGTGTCGATGAGCAGTTCCGCCGCGGTCATCAACCGGACGTGCGTGAGGAACGCGCCGACGGTCATTCCGGTGCTGCGGGAGAAGTGCCGGATGAACGTGGCCCGCGCCATCGCCGCCACGCGCGTCAGGCGGGCGATCGGCCAGTCGGCGCCGGGATCTCGAAGCACCTCGTCGATGACGGCACGGATCCGCTCGTCGTGGGCGGCGGTCCACAGCGCCGGTTCGGCGAGCCGCCCGCCCGATTTGCGCAGCACCATCGCGAGCAGCGCGTTGCAGAGGGCCGAGAGGACGGCGGCGGTGCCGGGCCCGTCGTCCCGCGCCTCCCACCGCATGATCCCACCCAGCATCCGAACGATCTCGTCCACCTCGCCGGATTCCGCGAAGGACGCATGCAAGGGGTGGGGAAGGCTCCGGAAGAGCATGGCCCCCGCGCCGGAGCCGAACGAGTAGTGCCCGCAGAAGAGGTCGATCACGCCCTCACCCGTTCGGCTGCGGACGGTGGAGAACGCGCCACCGGGAGTTTCGGACACCCCCTGGACGGGCCCGTATCCGGTGGTGCGAACGCGGTGCGGCGTGTCGCGGGGGAGGATCACGACGTCGCCCGGCCGGAGCTCGACGCGCCGATCGGGGAGCTCGAGCGTGCACGCGCCGTCGAGCAGGAGGTGAAAGGCCGCATCACCATCACCCCGGGAGGGAATGTCCATGACGGTCGCGCCCGCCAGAAGGCAGCGCTTGTCCAGGGTCGCCTGCGCTCTCGCCAGGCGGACGAGGTGACTGACTGAATCCATGATGAGACGCTCGCGAGGAAAAGTGAGACAAATACGCCTTGTGAGCTCAATCTTACCTATCGAAACTGGAATTATGGACACCACAAGCGACACTCTTCACGCCGATCTTCTCGTTATCGGTTTCGGCAAGGGCGGCAAGGCCGTCGCGAGGACGATGGGCGGCCTCGGCAGGCGCGTGGTGCTCGTCGAGCAGTCGGAGCGGATGTACGGGGGGACATGCCCCAATGTCGGCTGCGTGCCGACGAAGGCGCTGGTCCACCGCGCCGGCAAGCGCCGGGAGAGTGACCCGGCGCAGGATTGGTACGAGCGCTCCGTCGAAGAGGTGCAGGCGCTCACCGCGCTGTTCCGCAAGGGCAACTACGAGGCGCTGAACGGCGCCGGGACCGTGACGGTCGTCACCGGCCGGGCGGTGTTCGTCGACCCGCACACCGTCGGCGTCGAGGCGGGCGGCGAACGTCTCACGATCTCCGCCGAGACCATTCTGATCAACACGGGCGCCGAGACGATCATCCCCGGCATTCCCGGTCTGGGGGAGAGCAAGCACACCCTGACCAGCACCGGTCTGATCGAGACGACGCGCCTGCCCGAACGGCTCGCGATCGTGGGCGGCGGATACATCGGCATCGAGTTCGCCTCGATCTACCGCCGGTTCGGCTCGCGGGTCACCCTGTTCGAAACCTCCTCAAGGATCCTGGGCCGTGAGGACGACGAGGCCGCCGCCGTCGCCGAGGGCATCCTCACGGACGACGGCATCGAGATCATCAAGGGGGCGCGCGTCACGGAGGTCCGCGACGATGAGACCTGCGCGACCGTCGTCTACGAGAAGGACGGGCGGCGGCACACCCTCGAAGCCGACGCCATCCTCGCCGCCACCGGTCGCGCGCCGGCCACTCGCGGCCTCGGGCTGGACGCCGCCGGCGTCCGCACGACCGAACGCGGGGCGGTCGAGGTCGACGAGCGTCTGCGCACGAGCCAGCCGCACATCTACGCTCTCGGTGACGTCCGCGGCGGGCCGCAGCACACCTACCTCTCCCTCGACGACAGCCGCGTCGTCCTCGACCAGCTCGTCGGTGAGGGCCGGCGCTCGGTGTCGGACCGCGTCGCGGTCCCCCGCACCCTGTTCATGACCCCGCCGCTCGCGGCCGTCGGTCTCACCGAGAAGGAGGCCAGAGCCGCGGGACACCGGGTGAGGATCGCGAGCAAGCCCGTCGCCGAGATCGTGGCGATGCCCCGCGCCCACATCGTCGAGGAGACTCGCGGATTCATGAAGTTCGTGATCGACGCCGAGACGGACGAGATCCTCGGAGCCGTCCTGCTCAGCGTCGACGCGCAGGAACTCGTCAACACGGTCGCGCTCGCCATGCGGCACGGCGTCAAGGCGGCCGAACTCCGCGACGCCGTCTACAACCACCCCACCTCGACCGAGGCGTTCAACGAGGTGCTCGCCACCGTCGTGCGCGCCGACGAGCCGTTCGAACGACCCTCCGGCGGTGGATCCCCGGCCTGCTGAACGGGCGGGAGACCCCCGGTCCTCTCGTGCGGGCGGCGGTGCCGGGCAAGCGTGATGACGTGGCTAGGGCTTGCGCGCGACGCCGCCGGCGCACGCCACCTCGGGAACGTCTCCCCAGGGGGCGGGATCCGGCCGCCACCGCTGCACCGGCACGACACCCGGCTCCAGCAGCGTCAGACCGTCGAAGTAGCGGGCGATCAGCTCGGGGCTGCGCGGGGTGTAGGCGACCACGCCGCTGCCCGAGTTGTGGCGCCGCATCGCCTCGACGTACGCGGGGTCGGTGTCGACGCCGTCGTAGAGCGCCAGGTAGCTGCCCGAGGGCAGGTCCCGCATCAACCGGCGCACGATCGAGAGCGCCTCGTCGTGGTCGCCGATCAGGCCCATGATGCCCATCAGCATCAGCGCGGTCGGCCTGCTGAAGTCCAGCGTCTTCGCCGCTGCCCGCAGGATGTGCTCGGGGTCGCGCACGTCCGACTCGATGTAGTCGGTGGCACCCTCGGGCGTGCTGGTGAGCAGCGCCCGGGCGTGCACCAGCACCAGGGGATCGTTGTCCACGTAGACGACGCGCGAGTCCGGCGCCACCCGCTGGGCGACCTCGTGGGTGTTGTCGACGGTGGGCAGTCCGGTGCCGATGTCCAGGAACTGGCGGATGCCCGCCTCGCCGGCCAGGTGACGCACCACGCGGGCGAGCATGTACCGGGAATGACGGGCGACGTCCACCATACCGGGGAAGACGGCGGACACCCTCTCGCCCGCCTCACGGTCGACGGCGAAGTTGTCCTTCCCGCCCAGCAGGTAGTTCCAGATGCGAGCCGAGTGCGGCACCTCGGCGTCGATCCGTTCCATCCCGGGTCTCCGCCCGTCCTCTGACGAACGGGATGACGGGTTCGAGACGGTCGGCTCGTCGGCCATGGGGGGATCTCCTGCCTTCCGGTGTCCTTGCAGGGAGATTACGCCCATACATGGACCCTGGCCCGGGATTATATGATCTTGTTTCCGCGGTGTCCGGCCGCCCGCGAGGCCCGCCGGGCGCTGATTCCCGGCGTGACCAGCACGGATTCCCGATGTGACCGGCATGGATTTTCGGCATGGCCGGTACGGATTCCCGGCATGATCGGTACGGGAAGAAGCCGCGCGGGCGAGAGGCGTGCGGGCCGTGACGCTCCGGCGGTCTCGGGCCGTTTCGAAAGTCTGCCCCCGATCCCAGCGGCGAACCCACCGGCCCTTCCCGACCCCGCGGTACTCCCGAAACGGGACCGGTCTGCCTCAGCGTGGACCCCCGCCGACCTGTGACTCCGGGCGGGCCGTGCGCATGGCCGACCGCACGATCTCCTCCAGGTGCTCGCTGTGCGCGCCACGCCAGTAGATCTGGCCGCAATCCGGGCATCGGCCGTAGACGTCGTAGGAGCGCTTGGTCCCGGCCTCCAGCAGGCGGTCGACCTCGGCTTTGTCGACCGGGGCCAGCTCCCCGTTGCAGGTCGTGCAGCGGGTCCACGGCCGCAGCGGTGGCGCGAACCGTTCCAGCAGGTCGCGCAGCTGGTCGTCCGCCTTGGTGCCTCGCACGTAGGCGCCGAACCAGAGCGCCCGGCGGCACAGCAGGCCGTGGTCCTGGGTCAGCAGCACGCGACGTTCGCTGTTCGCCTCGGCGACCAGCGAGGGGTCGTCCATGTCGTTGTGGTAGGTCGCGTCCACGCCCAGCAGCCGGAGCCGCCGCGCGAGGGTGCCCAGGTGGACGTCGAGCAGGAAACGGGGCGCGTCCTGCCCAGGTTCGAGGGGCACCCGCTGGGGGCGGGGTACGGCGTGGACGTGGACCACGTCACCTGCGACGGGCTGATAGGACCTGCCGACCTCCGCGCCCTCGACGGTCAACGACCCCACCTCGGGCAGCGGAACCCCGAGCGACTCCACGACATGGCCCAGCGTCGATGTCCCGTCGGGCGCCACCCGCTGCCACTCACGCCGCCGCCGCGCGGGCAGGAACAGCAGTAACTCGGCGGCGATACGCAGGCTGACATCGGATTCCTCGCTCACACCGCCAGCATGCCATCCACGACAGACGCCCCGACACGCATTGAACGACGGCTCGCGGGGCCGTTCGAACACGGGTCAGGGCGGCGTTGGTCGTGCTGTGTACCACGGTACGGCGGCGGCCCGGCTGCAGACCTTACCGGCACCGATAGGCACACAACCTCGCGGTCACCGTCCTGGCTCCCGGTCTTCCTGCTGATGAAAGTTACACCGAATTCCCGAGAGATTCGTCGGCCATCCTGGAAACCGGGACCAGAGGTTACGCGGCGTTCACCATTGTTCTTGACGTAAGACGTCAAACGTCATACGTTTCGCGCGTGCTATTCATGGGATGTCTCTCAGACAAACCACCTGGTGTGTTTGCCGTCGGAGGCATTTTTTAACCGAGTTCCCTACCACGGGGTGTCCCGTCGAATGGCGGCTGCCTCGCGGCGATGGACCAGCCGTGGAGGCACGGGCGGCACTCGGCCGCAACGATCACTCCAACCTCGTCACCGGGAGTTTCGATGAACATGCCGATGAATCGTCGACGCTTCATCGCCACCACGGTGGCGACCGCGGGCGCTGCCACGCTGCCTTCGGCGATCTTCGCTGACCGAGCGGCCGCCGCCGTGCCGCCGCAGGTGACGCTGCCGCAACGCGGCATCTACGACACGGCGGCCGCGGCGAATTGGGCCGATGCCTTCCTGACCGGCAACGGTGAGTACGGGGCCATGCTCTACGGCGCGCCCACCCTGGAGAAGGTGATCTTCACGCATCATCGGTTCGTTCTGCCCAACGGCACTCGTAACGTGACTCCGCCGGTGCTGTCGGGCCGGTTGGCGGGGGTCAGGGACAAGGCGCTCGCCGGTGACTTCAACGGTGCCACCGGCGACTTCACCTCCGGCTGGTCGCTGCGCTGGACGCAGACCTTCCATCCGGGCTATGAGCTGCAGATCAGCACCCCGGGGATGGCGACGGCCAGCGATTACGCCCGGATCACCGATTTCAGGACCGGTGAGGTCACCTCGACGTGGACCGACGGTTACGGCGCGTGGACCCGGCGGGCTTTCGCCTCCCGAGCCGACCGGGTGATCATCCACGAACTCACTCCCGCGCCGGGCCGGACGATCGACACCACGCTGAGCGTCAACACGGCCCTGAGCGGCGTGCCGGGGTCCGTCGGTTTCACCACTCTGGCCACGGTCGGCAACGGTGACGGCTACGTGAACCTGCGGGGCAGATACCCGGCAGGGCAGGGGGCGTTCGGCTACGAGGGCGTCACCCGGGTAGTCGCGACCGGCGGTTCGGTACGGGTGAGCGGGTCGGCCATTGTCGTGGCCGCGGCGACCAAACTCGTGCTGCTGACCAAACTCGATCGCTACGACTCGTCCACCGCGTGGGACGCGAAACCGTTGCACACGGCGCTGGCCGCGCTGAGCGCCGACTACGCGACGTCGCTCACGCGGCATACCGCCCTGCACACCGAGCTGTACGACCGTTCACGCCTCGACCTGAACGTCAGCGCCGCCGATCGGCAATTGTCGACCAGTGAGCTGATCGCGCGGCAGAATTCCAATCGCAATGTCATCGACCTCGCGTTACTGGAGCGGATGTACGACTCCGGCCGTTACCTGTTCCTCAGTTCCAGCGGCGTCCTGCCGCCGCGGCTGACCGGCCTGTGGACGGGCGCCTGGGACGCGGCGTGGGCCGGCGACTTCACCACGGACGCCAACGTCAACTTCCAGGTCGCCGGCGGCAACATCCTGTCCCTCCCCGAAGCCATGGACGGCTACTTCAACCTGATCCTCGGCCAGATCAACGACTGGCGCACCAACGCCAGAAACCTCTACGGCACTCGCGGCCTGCTCGCTCCCTCCCGGACCGACGGTGAGTACGGCAAGATGCTGCATTTCGACGGCGGGTTTCCCGGCCACACCTGGATCGGCGGCGCCGACTGGCTGCTCTATCCGCTGCTCGAGTACTACCAGGTCACCGGTGACGCCACCTTCTACCGCACCAAGCTCGCTCCGGTCCTGATCGAGCTCGCGTTGTTCTACGAGGACTTTCTCACCCGCACCGACGCCAACGGCAAGGTCATCTTCGTGCCGTGCTTCTCCATGGAGAACAGCCCCGGCAACACGGGCAGGCAGCTGTCGATCAACGCGACCGGCGAGATCGCCGCAGGCAAGCACGCGCTGCAGGCCGCCATCGACGCCGCGAACTTCCTCGGCACTGAACAGGGCTCAGGCCAAGGCGTGCAACGCTGGACCGCCTTGCTGACCAAGATGCCCGATTATCGGATCAACGGCGACGGGGCGCTCGCGGAATGGTCGTGGCCCAGCCTGACCGACCGGTACAACCACCGTCACGTACAGCACATGTACCCCCTCTGGCCGCTGCACGAGATCAACCCCGAGGACAAGCCCGACCTGATCCGCTACGCGAGCCGTGCCCTGGACCTGCGAGGGGACGAGGCAGGAGAGGCCCACGGCGCCATCCACCGCAGCCTCGCCCGAGCCCGGCTCAAGGACGGCGCCGGCGTGTACGGCAACCTGCGGAAGATCCTGGGCAAAAACATGATCTTCCGGTCGCTGATGACCTCCCACAACCCGAACCTGGCGATCTACAACGCCGATGCCGCCAATTCGCTGCCCGCGATTCTCGCCGAGGCATTGATCTACACCAGGCCCGGCATCCTGGAGTTGCTGCCCGCGCTGCCCGACCAGTTCGCCAAGGGCACGATCACCGGCGTGCGCGGCCGCAACCGCATCCGGATCGCGTCGCTCACCTGGGACCTCAGCGCCCGGACCGTCACCGCCACCGTCACCTCCGACATCACCCAGACCGTAACGCTCATTTGCCGGCGCGGGATCGTTTCCGTCACCACCGGCGCGGGCGTCGCCACCTCGCCGTTGGGCAGCCACGCCCGCCAGGTGTCACTCACCGCAGGTACGACGACCCAGATCACCGTCGGCCTGGGGGCCGGCGGCCCGGCCACCGGCGTCGTCCGCCTGGTCAACCGCAACAGCGGCAAGGTGCTGGACGTCTCCGGCGGCTCCACCGCCGACGGCGCCGCCATCGTCCAGTGGCCCTGGAACGGCGGAAGCAACCAGCAGTGGCGGATGTCGCAGAACTCCGACGGCTCGTTCCGGCTGTCCGGTGTCGGCAGCGGCAAGGTCCTCAGCAGCCCGAACGCCAACCAGGGCGCCGCCCTCGTCCAGACGACCGACAACAACGGCGCGAACCAGCGGTGGAAACTCACCCCCGCGGCCACAAGCGGCTACTACCGACTGATCAACTCCGGCAACGGATTGTGTGCGGACGTCGAAGCGGGCTCCACGGCCGACGGCGCCCGAGTCATCCAATGGGCCGACAAGGGTAGCGCCAACCAGGAATGGCAGATCGTCGCCGTATGACACGGGGGATCCAGCCGCGTTCCGTACATCCACGGCCTCCCCACGGGGGCGTGCCCTCTTGACCGCTGCCGGCCCCAGCACGGCCGCCGCCGCACAGGGGCATCTCCCGGGACACGACCGCCGCGCGCGCTCAGGCGCCCAGCACCTTGCGGAGCAGTTCGGCGAACTCGGCGGGGTGTGTGCTGAGGCCCGTGTGCCCGCCGGGGAAGTGGACGAGCTCCGTGCCGAACCGCTCGGCGAGGAGGGCGGCGGGGCGGTAGGGCAGTTCACCGCGCGAGTCCGCCCCGCCCGCGAGCACGAGCCGGTCCGACAGGGCCGCCAGGCGATCCACGTCCGGGACATAGGCCATGAAGCTCGGCACGATACGACCGAGGAAGTAGGGCATGTTCGCCATCGTCCGCTCAGCTCGCGCCGCCGCCCCCGGCGGCAGCTCGACGGCCGTCTCGGCGGCGACGGGCTCCTCGGCACCCGGCCGCCGCAGGCCCGCCGCGAACTCGGCCACCGCGGGCATCAGGCCGTCCCGGCGGAACGTGTCCTGGACGCGGGCGAGCAGCGCGCGGTGCTCGGCGGCGTCCGGTAGCACCTCCACCGCCGGCGGCTCATGCGCCACCACGCGTTCGATCCGCCCGGGATGGGCGGTGAGCAGGTGCATCGCGACGATCGCCCCCGAGCTGCAGCCGACCACGCGCGCGGGCGCGTCCGGAGACAGCAGTCGCAGCAGCCGGAACGCGTCGTCGGCATGCCGCGCGACCTGCTGGGTGGCCTGCGGGTCATCCAGCGGGCTGCGGGACAGGCCGCGCGGGTCATAGGACGCGACCGTGTGGTCGGCGGCCAGGTCGTCGGCGACGCCGTCGTAGGAAGCCGCGTCGCCGGCGCCGCCGGGGATCAGCAGCAGGAGCGGGCCGCTCCCACGCACCTCGTAGTGCAGGGTGGCGCCGTCCACACGCAGGCGGCCGGTGGTCGGGTCGGTCATGAGGGGTCTCCTTCACGGGGTGCGGGCCAGCGCTCCAGGAGGGAGTGCAGGGCGTCGAGGCAGCGGGCCCAGGACTCCTCGGCCGGGCGCGCGTGCGCGAACCCGCCGGCGGCCTCGAGACTGACGAAGCCGTGGAGCGTGCTGCGCACGAGCCGGACCGCGTCGGTCAGGTCGGGCTCGGCCAGTGCGTAGGCGCGCAGCATGCTGTAGGTCAGCTCGACCGCGCGCCGCGGGCCGGGCGCCCGGGCCGCGAGCTCGGGATCGATCTGCGTCGGGATCTGTGTCGCGGTGTACCGGCCGGGGTGGTCGTGGGCGTAGGCCCGCCAGACGTTCGCGAACGCCACCAGCGCGTCCTGCCCCGCCTGCCCGGCGGTGGCTTCGGCGATGCGGATGGTCTTCTCGTCCGCCGCCAGCAGCGCGATCCGCCCGCGCAGGTCCTCCAGGCCGCGCACGTGCACGTACAGGCTCGCGTCCTTCACCCCGAGCCGCCGCGCCACCGCCGACATGGTCACGTGGTCGAGCCCGACCTCGTCCGCCAGCTCGGCGCCCGCGAGCGTCACCCGGTCCGGCGTCAACCCGGCCCGCGCCATGTGCGTCCCACCTTCATCCTAGGGCTATTAGGAAAAAACTAATGACCCTAGGATGAACCTTGTGGCCCGAGGATGTCAAAGCGGAGCGAGAGGTCTTCGCCGCCCCGGCTTTCCGGACAGGGGTTTCCGGACCCGACGGCACCCCGCCGGGGCGACATGGCTTGCGGGGTGCTTCGTGCCCGGGTCTTGAACAACCGGCAGGGGGCGCCGCAGTGGCGCAAGCTCAACACGTTGCGCCAGTGGCGATGTATGGAGAGGAACCTGTGCCAGGTCGGCGGGCAGGACGCCAGAGACCGGGACACCGGACCCATCCCGTGGATCACCACCGCCACGGCTTTCCGCGCGATCCCCGACGCGTAGGTCGCGTCCAGGCCCAGCAACCGGAGCCGTTGCGCCAGGGTGCCCAGATGGACGTCGAGCAGGAACCGGGGTGCGTCCCGCCCCTTTAATCGTTCAAGCAACGTGTATTACCGTGCCGACCACTGTCGACCTGCCGGACACTCGTAGTCGGGCGCGTGTTTGTTCGGGCAGCAGGCAACTCCCATCGAGGCGAACCGCTCCCCCTTGAGGTAGAAGCCCCACTGGATATCGGTACCACCAGATAGTGCCTTCGCCGCTCCTTCGTAGCGGTGCTCTCGGCCGATCTTCGCCTCTTGATCGGGAAGATGGAACGAGGGGCAAGCCGTGTCGTACTGGTCAATAAGCCAGGTCGCAGCGTCGCCGGTTTGGCCGAACGAGGCAACAATGCGGTTGTGTGGTTTGAGTAGCCAATCGCACAATCTCATGGGTGGAAGAGGTGAGGACAAAAATTCTGGATGAAATGGCCTGCGAATACCCTCGGCATTTAGATAAGACGCTGCCTGACCTGTCCACGTATACGCGTGAAAATGATGCATTAGTCCTCTCGCTGTGCGACTGACGACCTTGCCTGCGGCATCACAGGCAAGGTCGCATTGTGGTGGGCTAGATCAGGCTGCCGATGCCGTCGCGCAAAGCGGCCAGCTCAGCACCGTTGAACAGGAGCGTCCCCGCCCCGAGGTTCTTGCTGTCGCGCAGGGCGAAGACGCCGCCACCGATGACGGCCAACTCCGGGCACGCCTCGCCTTCGCCGTCGTCGTCGTTCGACCCGCCGCAAGGAATGCGGGTGAACTTCGCGGCAGACAGGTCCGTTTTTTCGTACAAGTCGGGTGTCATGGGCAAACCTCCATGTGATGGGGTCGGTCTGCCCCGACATTAGGTATCGGCTGACAAGCCGGTCCATGAAGGTTGACGATGTTGCGTGAGGGAGTCGCGATCGCCTCGGAAGTCCGCAACATTCCGCACCACGAGAGTGAGGAGCCGATTATGCGCCTAACGTTCATGGGTAAAGATCCCGACAGTAACCCGACCGGATCACCGACCATCTACCGAACAGACCGTGGTAGCTGGGTTGTACAGGGCTGGGTCGTCACCGACCCGGAAGCCCTCGCCCAGCTGGACCTCCCTCCAGGGGAGATCGCCTGCGAGATCCCCGACCGAATGCTTCGGTTCTTCACGCCCGCAGGCCCATGAACATCTCTGATGACGCGTTCGAGGAACTATTGGTCGGCTTCGAGCACAGCGCCGTCCACCTGGAAACGCGGGATGCCTACGGCACCTCGGTGGAGCTGCCCTATATGGCCAAATGGGAGGCCGGAGAGCCGGATGACCTGGAGTGGCTGCAAGGCTGGTGCGCCACACTGCGCGAACATGTGAAGGCAGGCAAGACGGTACGAAGAGCACGCATCGTGTCGGAGCCGCTGAGCGACTATCAGCGCTGGTCACACAGCATCGCTCATCCGATGGTGGAAGCCGGCGAGGACATCCGCTGGGTCCCTCGCCGTCTGGTCTCGTCGATCCCCCTGCCGGGCAACGACTTCTACCTGTTCGACGACCGCCTGGCGGTGTTCCTCCACTACGCTGGCAACGGCCTGGGAAGAACGAAGGTGACTTCTACCGATCCAGGCGACATAGCGCTGTGCAAGAGCGCTTTCGAGTCCGTCTGGAAGTTCGCGATCCCCCACAGTGAGTACACGCCAACTTAGTCCCGCTCGGCAGGCCGCCGAAGCTCTCGGACAGCGCCTTCGTGAGATCCGTACGGGCGCCGACTTCACCGGCCGCGCCCTGGCGGCCGAAGCGGGTTGGCACTACACCAAGGTCAGCCGTATGGAGCACGGGGGCAAAACCCCCACCGAGGAAGAGATCCGGATCTGGTGTCGAATCTGCGATGCCGAGGACCAGATCCTGGATCTGATCGCCGCCATTCGGTCCATCCAGTCCATGTACCAAGAGTTCCGGCGTCAGACGCACGCTGGTATGAAGCGCCTGATGCAGGTGCATGTTCCCCTGTACGAGCGGACTTCGCTGTTTCGGATCTACGAGCACAACGTGATCCCCGGCTTGTTTCAGACGGCCGACTACGCGGCCGCGATGCTCTCGTTCTGGATCTCGTTTCTCGACACCCCTAACGACCTGGAAGCCTCTGTGAGCGCCCGCATGGAGCGTCAGCGGGTCATCTACCAGGCGGGCAAGCACTTCAGCGTGCTCATCGAGGAACAGTCTCTACGCACATGGTTCGGTACGGCCGAAGTCCAGGCCGGACAGCTTGACCGCCTGCTCACCGTCATGTCGTTACCGGCGGTCTCGATCGGCATCATCCCCATGATGATCGAGCGGCCCTGCGTGTCCTCCACCGGTTTCTGGATTTTCGATGACGAATTGGTGTGCCTGGAGACACCGACCGCGAACGTCGAAGTCACCCGCCCTTCCGAGGTCAAGTTGTACTTACGTATGTTCGGTCATCTCGCGAGTATCGCCGTCTATGGGAAGGCCGCGCGTCACATCGTCACTTCGGCCGCGCAGGAACTACCCTCCGCGAAATAGCGCAACATTCCGCAACTCCATGGTCTGGGTGCGAGTCCGTTTCTACGGTCGGTGCATGGCGACCGGACAGACAGCGGAGTCCCTCACCGAGGAACACGGGAACGATGAGGTAACCGACGCAACGGCAGAGGAGCACGATGAGTCCCTGGGAGTTGCGCGACGGTTGCTGAGGGAACGGGGGATGACCGCCAAGCCCGTCCACAAGATCAGCTTGAAGCTGGTTCAGGACGGCAGGCCGTTACCCCTGGGACGGCGTGTGCGGCACGTCCCTGAGCTGGTCGTTCACGGCGACGCGGGGGTGATCATAGGCACGGTGACCGTGGGGTTGCGTTCGGGTTGTTACCTGGTGTCCATGCGGAACGGTCCTGACCTTCAGACCGTCAGACGCGAGAATCCTGAAAAGGTCGCGAATCTGATCCTCACAGCACAGCCTGGCGGAGGGGCATGACGGAGGACCAATGTGCCGACCTCCTCGTGACCGAGCGGCGGAGGACGAGGGAAGAGAGCGGCCGGGGCTCAACACCGAGAAGCAAGATGGTCGGGCATGTGCCGGGGCCGTCGCAGGGGGATGGGGGAGGCCGGCGCCCCGGACGAGGGTGGGATCGGGTCCGTGGACGCCGGCCTCCGGGTGCGGTCCACGCCCGGCACGGGGGAGCCGTGGGCGTGGACCGGCTCCGGGGTCGGTGAGGATCGGGGGACGATCCCGGCCGCCCCGGAGGTCAGGGCCTGTGGTGCTGGGTGGGGAGGTCGAACCAGACGGCGGTGCCGAGCTGGCCGGTGCCGCACAGGCGGGTCCACTGGGTGCCGCAACGTCCGTGGGTGAGTTCGGCGACGATGCGCAGGCCCCGGCCGCCGAGTTCGAGGGCGTCGACGCGCTCGGGGACGGATAGGGGGCGGTGCAGGAGGTGGTCGATGAGGGTGGTTCCGGCTCCGGCGTCGACGACCTCGGCGCGGACGGGCAGGCCGTGGTCGTGCAGGAGACGGAGTTCGTAGGGGCCGGGGGCGTAGCGGGTGGCGTTGGTGACCAGCTCGGAGACCACGATCTCCAGCTCGTCGAGCACATCTGAGTCCAGAGGCAGTTTGGCCAGCCGGTCGCGGAACACTTCCCGGGCCCGCCGGGCCGCACTACCGGGAGGCAGGCACCAGGCGACCATCCGGAAGCGTTTGCGGGGTCTGCCGTACTCGTCGGGGTCCGGGGCGGGAACGCGCTCGATGAGCATCGTTGCTCCTAATAGGTGGAAACAGAGGCGGTTCCGCGATCGAGCCGACTGGAACTTAGTGCGACTTTCTCGCTACGGAGCGTGTTGCATGGCTATCATTATGTGAGACTTCCTTATTCCGCAACTGCTCATTGATGAGAAATCCCAAATTCGCGGCCGGGGTGCCGGGTGAAATTAGGGAAAAGTCATCCCAGAAACGGACATAGAGGTAACGGAATGCGCTACAGCTTGTCGGTTCGTGGTCGTCGACTCCTGCGAGAACTACGCGCCATTCGCGAGTCATGCGGCCTTTCGCCCGAACAGGTTGCCAAACGACTCGGGTGGTCCCGCTCGAAGATCTACCGGGTCGAAAACGGGGAAAGCCGCCTCATCCTCGAAGACCTCGAACTGCTTTTGGGCGTCTACGGTGTGCCCTCTCCACAGGGCGAAGCGCTTGCCAAGCTCTGCAGGGAGGCATGGAAGCGCGGTTGGTGGCTGGCCTACAGCGACATGTACAAGGGCGGGTCGTACTTCGTCCTGGAAGACGACGCCTCAGCGATCACCTTCGTCGCCCAGAACATCCCCGGCCTGCTGCAAACTCCCGACTACGCCCACGCCCTGATCGCGGCGACCCTGCTGGACGGTTCCGAACAGGAGGTACGCCGACGCGTCGAAGCGCGGATCAACCGGCACCGACTTCTCGCCCGAGCCGAACCGCCTCAGATAACCGCCATCCTCGATGAGGCCATCCTGTGGCGACAGATCGGCGGCATCCAGATCGCCCGCACCCAGCTCGACCACCTGATCGACGTCGCCGCGCATCCGGCGGTCACCCTTCAGGTCATCCCTCTCGCCGCAGGCGGCCACCCCGGCTTGGACGGCGAATTCACCATTTTGGACTTTCCCGACAAAGAAGACCCATCTGTAGCCCATCAGGAAGGTCTTTTCGGAGATATCTTCGTGGAGGCACCCGATGACGTCGCCCGGTATTACCGGGCCGCCGAGACCGCACGCGGCAAAGCCCTCGCCCCCGACGAGTCGGTGACGCTGATCAAGGACGTGAGGAAGGCGGTTCAATGACCGATGAACAGGGTTGGATCACTAGCAGCTACAGCGGCAGCGGCCAGCAGTGCGTCCAGGTGAAGCCAACTCCGTCCGGGGTCGCCATCCGCGACTCCAAGAACCCGGACGGCTCCAGGTTGCTGTGCACGCTCGATGCCTGGAAATCCCTGGTGACCGAAGCACGGAACGGCTCCTACGACCTGCCCACGCACCTTCTCGAAGCGCCATCTCACCTGCTCAAACCGGCAGCCGCAGACCTCGGGCTGACCGCCGCCGAGTGGTTGTCCGCCCCCGATCCCGGCAACATCCATCTGTCGATCGTGTTCGTCGACGACCATATAGCGATGCGCCTCATCCCCACGGCGGAGACGCTCGTGTTCACTCCCGACGAGTGGAACGCATGGTTGTCCGGAGCCAAGGACGGCGAATTCGACCATCTCGCCTGAGCTGCTCAAATTCCGCAGGTGAAGGTGGGCTTTCAGCGGAACATGATCTCGTCACGCGGCTCTTGGGCTGGTATGAACGGCTGAGGACATAGGCATATCGCCCAGGCGAATCACTCGAAAAGATCAAGGAAGCAGTAGAGCGATGGAACTTAAGGACCTGAACGGTCCGGATCTCACCGGGGCTGTGTGGAGAAAGAGTTCCCGCAGTGGCAACAACGGCGGTGAATGCGTCGAGGTCGCCGGTAATCTGCCCGGGGTCATCGCGGTCAGGGACAGCAAGAATCCGGCCGGCCCGGCGCTTGTTTTCGGCCCGAGTGAGTGGTCGGCGTTCCTGGGCGGTGTCAAGGGCGGCGAGTTCGACGTCTGAGATCCGCCGATCCTGTCCGGTGGCCGCCTGAGGTGAGAGCCCCCGTCGCGTCAAGAGCTCTCACCTGTTCGCGGATGCTCGCCACGAGCATCACCGTCCGGCCGCTTCGGGCTCAGATGTTCGCCCTGGTGTCCCCTGCTCCGGTGAGGTCCTGCCGGTCGGCGTTCTTTCCCAGGTAGGCGCGCAGGTGCCGGGCGGTGAGGGAGTCCCCTTCCGAGACGAGGTCGGCGGGGGTGCCGGTGAAGACGATCCGGCCGCCGTCGTGACCGGCCCCGGGGCCGAGGTCGACGATCCAGTCGGCGTGGGCCATCACGGCCTGGTGGTGCTCGATGACGACGACCGTGTTGCCGTCGTCGACGATCCGGTCCAGCAGGGCGAGCAACTGGTCCACGTCCGCCAGGTGCAGACCGGTGGTCGGCTCGTCCAGCACGTACGTCGCGGCCTTCTCCGCCATCCGGATGGCCAGCTTCAGCCGCTGCCGCTCGCCGCCGGACAGGGTGGTGAGCGGCTGGCCTAGGCCGAGGTAGCCCAGGCCCACGTCGGAGAGCCGGTCGAGGACGGCCCGCGCCGCGCCGAAGCTCGCCCCCGAACCCGCGCCGGAGCCGGGAGCGAAGAAGTCGCGGGCCTCGGTCACCGACATGCCCAGCACCTCGCTGATGTCCTTGCCGCGCAGCTTGTGGGTGAGCACCTCGGGCGTGAACCGCCTGCCCTCGCACTGCTCGCAGACCGACGCCACCCCGGCCATCATGGCGAGGTCGGTGTAGACGAGGCCGATGCCCTTGCAGTTGGGGCAGGCGCCCTCGGAGTTCGCGCTGAACAGGGCCGCCTTGACCCCGTTGGTCTTCGCGAAGGCGGTGCGGATCGGGTCGAGCAGCCCGGTGTAGGTGGCCGGGTTGCTGCGGCGGGACCCGCGGATCGCGGTCTGGTCGACCACGGCGACGCCCTCCCTGCGGGGGAGCGAGCCGTGGATCAGCGAGCTCTTGCCGGACCCGGCGACGCCGGTGACGACGGTGAGCACGCCCAGCGGGATGTCGACGCTCACGTCCTTGAGGTTGTGCAGGGTGGCGCCCGTGATCGACAGCTGCCCGCGCGGCGTCCGTACCTTCTCGCGCAGCCGGGCCCGGTGGTCCAGGTGGCGGCCCGTCAGGGAGTCCGAGCGCCGGAGCCCGGCCACGTCACCGGTGAAGCACACCCGCCCGCCGGACGAGCCCGCCCCCGGGCCCAGGTCGACCACGTGGTCGGCGATCTCGATCGTCTCCGGCTTGTGCTCGACGACCAGGACCGTGTTGCCCTTGTCGCGCAGGAGCAGCAGCAGGTTGTTCATCCGCTCGATGTCGTGCGGGTGCAGCCCCACCGTGGGCTCGTCGAAGACGTAGGTGACGTCGGTCAGGCTGGAGCCGAGGTGGCGGACCATCTTCACCCGCTGGGCCTCGCCTCCGGACAGGCTGGAGGACTCGCGGTCCAGGCTCAGGTAGCCCAGGCCGATCTCGACCAGCGACTCCAGCGTGTTGCGCAGGGTGGCCACCAGCGGCCCCACCGACGGGTCCTCGATGCCCCGGACGAACTCGGCCAGGTCGCTGATCTGCATGGCCGCGCAGTCGGCGATGTTGCGGCCGTCGATCTTCGAGGCCAGCGCGGCGGCGTTGAGCCTGCTGCCGCCGCACGCGCGGCAGCTCGTGAACGTCACGGCCCGGTCCACGAACGCCCGGATGTGGGGCTGCAGCGACTCCCGGTCCTTGACGAGGTACAGCCGCCGCACCTTGACCAGGAGCCCCTCGTAGGTGGTGTTCATCGTGCCGATTTTGATTTTGGTGGCGGGCTTGTGGAGGAAGTCCTCCCACTGGGACGGGGTGTAGTCCCTCAGCTTCATGTCGGGGTCGAAGAATCCGGCGTGGGCCAGGCCCTGCCAGTACCACGAGTCCACGGTGAAGTTGGGGACGGTGATCGCGCCCTCGTTGAGCGAGCGGTCGACGTCGACGAGCTGGGAGACGTCGATGTCCGACACCCGGCCGAGCCCCTCACACTCCGGGCACATGCCCTCGGCGCTGTTGAAGCTGAAGGCGGTCGAGGTGCCGACGTGGGGGGTGCCGATCCGGCTGAAGACGATCCGCAGCATCGTCTGCGCGTCGGTCGCCGTGCCGACCGTGGAGCGGGAGTTGGCGCCCATCCGCTCCTGGTCGACGACGATCGCCGCGCTCAGGTTGCGCAGGGCGTCGACGTCGGGACGTCCCTGGCTCGGCATGAACGACTGGACGAAGGCCGTGTAGGTCTCGTTGATCAGGCGCTGTGACTCCGCCGCGATGGTGCCGAAGACGAGGGAGGACTTCCCCGAGCCGGAGACCCCGGTGAAGACGGTGAGCCGCCGCTTGGGAATGTCCAGCGAGATGTCGGCCAGGTTGTTCTCCCTGGCGCCGCGTACCTCGATCACGTCGTGGCTGTCCGCGACGGCCCGGCCGTGCCGCGGGCCGCGATCGCCGGCCGGTGAGGCGGATGGGAACACGAACCTTCTCACTTGATATCCTTATGCTGTAAAGAGTTGGCCCGGCCAAGTTAGTTTATGCCGTAAGGAGTTGCAAGTGGTCGTCTTCGCCGGACAGGGCGACGCGCGCCGTTCGATGGCGCTGCTGTGGCGCACCACGGGGCAGGGGGAGACGCGTCCCGGGCCCAAGCCCGCCCTGAGCGTGGACCTGATCGTGGACGCGGCCATCGCCGTCGCCGACGCGGAGGGAATGGCCGCGCTCTCCATGCGCGCGGTGGGCGAGCGGCTCGGGCGCACGGCCATGGCCCTCTACACCTACGTCCCGAGCAAGAGCGAGCTGGTCGACCTGATGTACGACCGGGCCCTCGCCGAGCTGTCCACCCGCCACGACCTGACTGACGGCTGGCGGGCGGCGGTGACCGCCTGGGCGCGGGAGACCTGGGAGTTCTACGTACGGCATCCGTGGGTGCTGCAGGTGTCGCAGGCACGCCCCGTGCTGGGCCCCAACGAGTACGTCATGATCGAGGAGGCGCTGCGGATCCTCCGCGAGACCGGGTTGAAGGCCGGGACGCTGCGGTACGTCGTCGGGACGCTGTTCTACTTCGTGCGCGGGGCGGCGCAGACGGTCGCGGAGTCGAGGCAGGCCCCGGCGGCGACCGGGATGTCGGACGAGGAGTGGTGGTACGCCCGCTCGGCCCTGCTGACGGAGGTCGCGCCCGACTTCGCCGAGCGGTTCCCGACGACGGCCTGGCTCGCCGGTGAGGGCGCCTACGAGTCCAAGGACGAGACCGTCCCCTACATGGAACAGGAGGGGAGGGACACCTTCGCCGCCGGGCTCGCCATCCTCCTGGACGGGATCGAGGCGACGGTGAGCACGGCCGGAGTCTGAGGGCGCCGTCAAGGGGGCGCTGTCAAGGGGGCGCTGTCATGGAGGCGCTGTCACGGGGGCGCCGCCGTCACGAGCTCGTAAGAAATCGCGGGGGCTCCTGCCCCTACGCTGAGCGCATGATCAAAGTGCGAGCGGCAACCGCCCTGATCTCGGTGGCCTTGCTGGCGTGCGCGTGCGGCGGCGCCGGAGGGGACGACACGGCCGATCCCGCACGCGGCACCGCGCCGCCGCCGGCCGCGGCGCCATCCACGTCGGCGCCCACGTCGGCATCCACGTCGGCATCCACGTCGGCATCCACGTCGGCATCCACGTCGGCATCCGCGCCGGCGACACCGACGGCTTCGGCCGACGCCGTCACGCCGACGGCGGTACCGGCCGCGCTGGCCTTCTCCGCCAGGACACTGGACGGCGAGTCGTTCCAGGGCGCGAACCTGGCCGGTAAGCCGGTGGTCTTCTGGTTCTGGGCGCCGTGGTGTCCCAAGTGCATTTCCGAGGCACCCGCCGTCAAGGCCGCGACCGCCACGTTCGGCGAGGTCGCGTTCGTCGGCGTGGCGGGCCTGGACACCGAGGCCGCGATGAAGGAGTTCGTCCAGATGACCCGTACCGGCGACATCACGCACCTCGCCGACGTCAAAGGCGCGGTGTGGACCAAACTGGGCGTCAGCCAGCAGTCGACGTTCGTGTTCATGAAACCGGACGGCTCCACCACGAAGGTCTCCGGCCCGCTCGACCAGGACGCGCTGGACGGTCACGTCCGGCGGCTGCTCGGCCGGTAGCGCACGTACCGCCATGGCCCCCGACGACCTGGAGATACGAGCGTGAACGTCGCCGAGGTGCCGCTCGCCCTGGCACTGGCCGCGGGCACGGTGGCCGCGTTCAACCCGTGCGGCTTCGCGATGCTGCCCGCCTACCTCACCCTGCTGATCGCCGAAGGCGGGCCGGCCCGCGGCGGGCCGATCGCCCGGGCGCTGCTGCTGTCGGCCGCCATGACCGCGGGCTTCGTCACGGTCTTCGGCCTGTTCGGGGTGATCGTCACCGCTCTGGCCGTGTCGGTCGGCCGTTACCTGCCGTGGGTGACGATCGTCATCGGCGTGCTGCTGGCGGGACTCGGCGTGTGGCTGCTGACGGGCCGCGAGCTGCTGCTCCGCCTTCCCGGGACGGCCGCCGGCCGCCCCGCCACCTCACCCCTGTCGCTGTACGGCTACGGCGTGTCGTACGCGGTGGCCTCGCTGTCGTGCACGGTGGGACCGTTCCTCGCCGTCACCTCGGCCTCGCTGTCCGGCGCCGGCCTCCTCGGCGGCGTGGCGGCGTTCGTGGCCTACGCGCTCGGCATGGGCCTGGTCGTCGCCGTCCTGTCCCTGGCGGTGGTGCTCGCCCGGGGCGCCGCGGTGGCCAGGCTGCGGCGGTTGCTGCCGTACGTGTCCAGGGCCAGCGGCGGACTGCTCCTGCTGGCCGGGCTGTATGTCGTGTACTACGGCTGGTACGAGCTGCGTGTCTTCTCCGGCGGGACCGCCGACGACCGGATCGTGGGCGCCGCGACGGCCGTGCAGGGAGTCCTGGCGGGGTGGCTGGCGTCTGTCGGCGCGGGCTGGGTCGCCTTCGCGCTCGCCCTGCTCGCTCTGGGCGCGCTCGCGCTGCGCGCGGTGCGGCGGCGGCACGCTCGCCGGGCACCGGTGCCGGAGGTGCCGGTCGAGTCGCCGCCGGTGTGAGCGCGCGGGTCGCCCCTTCGGCCGATGATCATGGTGGAACGCGGCAGGACCTGATCTTCCGCCACGAGCAGATCGCCACGTCGGGCGGGCCGCGGGCCAGCCTTCTCCGGGCCTTCTCCGGGCCTTCTTCGAGCGCGGAGAAGGCCGGCATGAAGCCGGATGCCGCGCGGTCGCCTAATCGAACCGCCGCTGGGCAGGAACGGTCTCATGAAGAAGTTTTTCAAGGTCGTGGTGGCACGCTGGCTGGCCCGTACGCCGTTCGGGCTGGCGATCCTGGGGGTGGGCTGGTTCCTGGGGCGGCGGCGCAGGCAGCGTGAGCAGGAGCAGGCCGGGCGAGGTGGGCGGGGATACGTGACGCGGGGGAGCGGACGCCCGCCCCGCTCCGGCCGGCGCTGAACCCCGCCGCCTTCAGGCGCGAGGGGACGGCGGGGACCGGCGGCCGGTTCGCCTCCCACCCCGCGGTCCAGCAGGCCACCGTCAGGGCGCAGGACCGGGCCTACCCGTCCACCGCTCACCTCGGTCCCACCTGGAGCCGTACCGGCGAGTGGTACGACTACTCACGGTCAGCGGTCGCGGGTTTTCCCGCGAGGAGAGTCGCGTCCACCCGACGACTTGAGTGTGCCCCCACGGCAGGGTGTTTCCTCGGGAGCGAACGTACCGATTCGAACCCGAGAGGAATTTTCCGGTGGACACATCGAGAACCGACGACCCCCGAGACGCGACGTCTCGCCCAAGCCCCCTGACGCAAGGGCGGTCTCGGCCGGCCGTCGACGGCTCCCGGCCGTTCGGCGCACACCTTCGCATGAGCTGGTGGAAGCCGCTCGTGGTCATCATCGTGCCGTCGCTGGTGATGGTGGTCCTGCAGGTTCTGTTCTACCAGGTCGTCGGCGTCATCGAGGGCAGCGACGACCCGATGGCGGCCACCTTCACGCCGTTGAAGTTCCTGGCCGTCAACCTGAGCGTGGGCGCGGCGGGCGTGCTGGCGATCCTGCTCCTGGTGTGGACGGCCAAGGTGCCGTGGCGCAGCCTGATCAGCTCGCCGCGGGCGTTCGACGCACGCCGTTTGGCGCAGTACCTGATAGGCGCGGCTCTGCTGCTAGGCGCCGGGATCGGTGTGGTGGCGCTGGTCGCACCCGACGCTCCGGGCTGGACCGCCTTCGGTGTCACCACCACGACGGTCGTCATGCTGGTGATCACCGTCCTGACGACTCCGATACAGGCCGCCGGTGAGGAGTTGATGTTCCGAAGCGCCGTACTGCCCGCCGCCGCGTCCTGGGTGCGCGCGGTTCGCCCGGCGCTGGCCGTCGGGCTCGTGGTCTCCAGCCTGGCCTTCGCCGCGGTCCACGGGTCGACCGACCCCTGGTTGTCCGGATATTATGCGGTATTCGGCTTCTGCGCTGGGCTGATGGCGATCATCAGCCGCGGCATCGAGGCACCGGTCGCGTTCCACGTCGCCAACAACGTCATGGCGACAACGGCCAACACGTTGATGGCGGACGGCGAGGCCTTCCCCCTCGACCGGTCCACCGACACCGGCGACGCGTCCGTGCTGATCCTCGTCGCCGTCAACATCGGCATGGTCGTGTTCGTCTGGCTGCGCGAGCGGCGAGCGCGGGCCACGGGCTAGTGCCGTCGCCGGCGTCGAGCCGGGGAGGCCGAAGCCCGTGACGACAAGGACCAGGGGTGGGGCGTCGGGGGATCGGTGGCGGCGGCCCGATCGGCCCTGCTTCGACACCGGCATCCGCTGAGAGACGCCGCCAGACGTGCGGTACCGCATGAGGAGGTGAGGAACCCATGACCTGGAGCACGCGCGAAATAGCCGAGCTGTCGGGAAGCACGGTGAAGACGGTGCGCTACTACCACGAGATCGGTTTGCTCGACGAGCCCGACCGCGAACCCAACGGCTACAAGCGGTACGAGGTCCGCCACCTGACGCGACTTCTGCAGATCAAGCGACTGACCGGGCTGGGCGTGCCGCTCGCGCAGGTGGCGGCGATGGGAACGGACCCCGACGGTCGCGCCTCGGTCTTCCGGGCCATCGACGCCGAGCTCGAGGCGACGGTGGAGCGACTCCAGAACATCCGGCAAGAGCTGGCCACGTTGTCCCGGCCGGGCGCGTCACCGGATGTGCCGGCCGGGTTCAGCGGCGTCGCGGAGCACCTGCGCGACAACGATCGCGCACTCATCATGATCTATGCCCAGCTGTTCTCGGACGAGTCGATGGACGCGGTACGGCAGACCCTCGAGGCGCGTCCCAACCCCGCACTCGACGAGGAGTTCCGCGACCTTCCCGAGGACGCCGACGAGGCCACACGGCAGGCCCTCGCCGAGCAGATCGCACCGTTCGTCGCCGGCGCGGCCACCGATCACTCGGTCACGTTGGAGCCCAAGGCCTCCACGTCGCGCCAGGCCGAAGCGGCCCGAAGCGCCGTCGGCCACGCCATCCAAGCCCTTTACAACCGTGCTCAGGTCGACGTGCTGCGCCGAGCGCACCTGATCAGCGAAGCCAACGGCGACGCACGCTCGGCACGTGATCGACGTGACCCGGTGCCGATCGAGAACGACGGCCACTGAGCTTCTTCACCGCGAAGCAGAACTCCACGTCATCGAGCGGCGGATCAGCGGCCGGTGGGCCGGGCCGACGGCACCGGGGTCCCTGTCGCGGCCCGATGGGTGGTCTGCCCGGCGACCGTGCTCGCCAGTTCCTTCAGCGCCCGTTCGGAGTCGCTCCCCGGCTCGGTCACCAGGGCGACGAATTTCTGGCCGGTGCCACTGACGGAGAGCACCTCCCAGGAAAGGGTGAGGTCGCCCAGCGTCGGGTGGCGCAGCTCCTTGGCCTCGTTGCCGCGCGTCTGCACCTCGTGGCGGGCCCAGATGTGGCGGAAATCCTCGCTGCGGGCGGTGAGCTCCTCCACCAGCCCGTGCAGGTACGGGTCGTCGGGGTCGGCCGCCACGGCGGAGCGTAGTTGCGCCGTCTTGGCGCGGGCGGCCTTCTCCCAGTCGGGGTAGAAATCGGCCGCTCGCGGATCGAGATAGATCATGCGCAGGCAGTTGTCGATGTTGGTCATACCCTCGTACAGGGCCTTGATCATCGGATTGACGGCCAGGATGTCCAGGCGCCGGCCGATCACCATCGCGGGAGCCTGCGGGGAGAGCTGGAGGAGTCGGAGCAGGCTGGGACTGACCCGCTCCACGGCGCCGGTCTCGATGCGGGGGCGGGTCCAGGGGTGGGCGAGCGAGTAGAGGTAGCCGATGGCGTCGGGCTCCAGGCGCAGCACCCGTGCCAGGGCGCTCAGCACCTGGGGGGAGGGGTTGCGTTCCCGTCCCTGCTCAAGCCGGATGTAGTAGGAGGCACTGACCCCGGCGAGCATGGCGACCTCCTCGCGCCGCAGTCCCGGGGTGCGGGAGGAGGGGGAGTGCAGAAAGCCCGCCTGTGCCGGACTGGTGGCTTCGCGCCGGGCGCGCAGGAACTCGCCGAGCAGGTTGCAGGGGCCGTTGTCCATTTGATGATGATATGTCGCTATTGTCCGATTGGCCTAGTGTGACGTTCCTGTGATGATCGGCGGCAGTTTTTTACCTCAGGGCCGTCACCTTCCGCCGTGCGGCCTGGCCGGCTTTCCCTGGACTGCTTCGGGGTGATGGCGGGGCGTACCGGTTCGCAGGGAAAGGCGGCCGGAGAGCCGGGTCGCGGGATGCGCGGAGCGAGGCGGGCGCCGACGGGGGAGTTCTCAAAGGTGAGGCCGCCGCGGCGCCGGTGGGCGGCGTTGCGGGTGATCGCCGAGGTCGCCGTCGAGGTGACGGGCGGCGTCGAGGTGGGTGAGGTGTCCGAGGCGGATGAGGCGTGCGAGGACGCGCCGGCGGCCGCCTTTCCGGGTGAGGAACTCGGCGGGGCCGGGGAGCTCGTGCCCCGGGCCAAGTCGGCGGCGTCCGTGCGGGCCTGGGAGAGCAGGCCGTTGACGATGGTGTCGAGGCGGTCGGCGATGGTCAGCGCCGTACGCAAGGTGTGGTGGAAGTCGGTGTCCTCGGGGTGGTCGAGGGCGTCCTCGAGTTCGGCGCGCAACCCGGTGATCGGGTTGCGCAGCTCGCGGGAGGTGGTGGCGACGAAGCGGCGTTGCCGGGCGAGGGCTTCGTCGAGGCGGGCGAGGGTGTGGTTGGTGGTACGGGCCAGCTCGGCGATCTCGTCGTCTCCCGGCGGGACTCGCACGGGGCGACCGAGATCGTTCACGGTGACCTCGTCCAGATGGGTGCGGATGGCCTGGATGGGGCGCAGCGCGCGGCCGAGCACCCACCAGGTGGCCATGCCTGTGCCGCCGGTCAGGACCACGACGAGGACGGCCATGAGGTATTCGAGCCCGTACTCCTGGAGCAGCCACGGCATGCCCAGGCCGGCCGCCCTTCCGCCCTGGGCGCGGGCGTCGGACTCCAGGGCGTGGCGGAGGGGCGGGCGGGCGCTCGCGCCGAGCGCGGTCAGGACGATCAGCACCAGCAGGGACGTGGCCGCGGTGCAACGCCCGCGGATGGATCGGGGACATCGAACGATGATCATGATCTCTCCGGTGGGAGGAGGGCGAGCGCCTCGGGCCGGGCCCGCAGGAGGTCACAGAGATGCCTGCTGTCGTTCATGCCGTCACCATAAATCGGGATTGCTCGCCCAGGCTGACCGTGGCACTCCCATGCATCCGCCCTGATCAGAGCCGGGTAACGAGTGATGCGAGCGGACCGGCGTCCTCGTCGGGCTCGCCAGCCCTGCTCGCCGCACCGGCTTTCCGCGGCGGATCTGACTGGTAGTGACACACCCAGTCAATTTGGATAAGTCGGACATATGCTTCCGTAATGGCCAGCGAAAGCCTGCTCGGCGAGTTCCTTCGTGCCCGGCGCGCGATCACCACTCCCGCCCAGATCGGACTGCCGGACTCCGGGCTCCGCCGGACGCCGGGTCTGCGACGGGAGGAGGTCGCGATGCTGGCCGACGTCAGCACCGACTACTACATCCGCCTGGAACAGGGGCGCGAACGCCACCCGTCCGACCAGGTACTCGGCGCCCTGGCGGAGGTGTTCGGCCTCGGCGCGGACGCCACGGCTCACCTGTACGCGTTGGCGCGCACGGACATGCCGGTCCACCGGGGACCACGCGTGCCGGCCGGCGCCACGGCGCGGGTCAGCCCGCACCTGATCCGGCTGATGCACACCTGGCGGACGCCGGCCTTCGTGATGAGCCGATGCATGGACGTGCTGGCCATCAACCCGCCGGCCGTGGCCTTCTACCGGCAGGGGCTGCGCGCGGGGCTGAAGGTGGGCGGCAACGTACTCGACACGATCTTCCTCGACGCCGCCGCGCGGAGGTTCTACCCCGACTGGGAGTTCGTCGCGCACAACGCGGTCGCCCACCTGCGCGCCGTCGTCGGCAGGGACCTCGGCGACCCCCGCCTGGCCGAGCTGGTCGACGAGCTGTCCGATCGCAGCGACGACTTCCGCCGCCTGTGGGCCCGGCACGACGTGCGGAAAGAGATCAGCCACGTCGTGTGCTTCCGCCATGATCTTGTCGGGGAGCTGACGCTCGACTGCGACATGTTCTCCGTCGCCGAGGCGCCCGGCCAGCAACTGGTCACCATCCAGGCCGCGCCCGGCAGCCCCTCGGCGCGCGCGCTCGCCGTGCTCTGCCGGCAGGCCCGCGAACGCGATCCCGCCTCCGGCCCTTCCGCGCGGCGCTCCGACCCCGGGGGCGAGCGCCCGGTCCCCGGGGAAGCATCATGCTGAGCCGGTATCCGCTGTCGCTCCGGGCCCGCCGGACAGCAGCGACCGCCGCCGTCGCGGCGTGTGTGTGCGTCGGCGTCGGCCTGCTCTTCCTGCTGTTCGCCGGCGGCAGGGAGGCGGATTTCGCCCAGGCTCGCGTAACGGACGCCTGGAACCTGGTGGTGCCCCTCATCCGGCAGGGCCCGCTCCCGCCCGTCCTGCCCAGGGGCGAGGTCGAGGCGATCCAGGTGCTGGACACCCGCGGCCGGGTGGTCGCGTCGACCCCGGAACTCGCCGGCAGGCCGCCGATCGC
Organism: Streptosporangium sp. H16; assembly: GCF_051918855.1. Lineage (NCBI taxonomy): Bacteria > Bacillati > Actinomycetota > Actinomycetes > Streptosporangiales > Streptosporangiaceae > Streptosporangium > Streptosporangium sp. H16. The sequence goes on along the minus strand of NZ_JBPXMD010000026.1, from coordinate 39,261 downwards.
GACCTTCCGCGCCGACGCCCGGAACGTGCGCACCACCCGGGTGCTGTGCCCGCCGCGGGGGCTGGAAGGCTGTATGACCGTCACCTCCTACAAGGTCTACCAGCCGCAGGGGGTCTGGCTGCTCTACGTGGCGATCCCGGAGGTGCCCTGGTACGGCGCGACCGCGGACCTCCTGCTGGTCGTCGGCGCGTCCCTGGTCGTGACCGCCATGATGACCGCGTGGTCCTTCCGCGACCTCACCAAGGCCATGGCCCCGGTAAACGCCATCAGGGCCGAACTCGGCGAGATCACGCTCACCGCCCTCGACCGGCGGATCCCGGTCCCCTCGGACTACCAGGAGATCAGGCTCCTGGCGGAAACCGTGAACGACACCCTGGACCGTCTCGAAAGCTCCTACACCCGGCTGCGGCGTTTCACGGCGGACGCCTCCCACGAGCTGCGCACCCCCATCACCGCCATGCGCACCCACCTGGAGGGGGCGCTGCTGCACCCGCATGACACCGACTGGCTCGAGACGACCCACGCCGTGCTCGCCGGGGTGGACCTGCTCCAGGCGACCGCTGCCGACCTGCTGACCCTGACCCGCTTGGACGCGCGCCCGCTCCTGTGCCGCGATCCAACCGATCTGCACCGGCTGGTCAAGGCGGAACTGAACCGCCGGACGCACCGAGACAAGATCGTCGAGGATCTGGCCGAGAGCGCCTGTGTCGAGTGCGACCGGTTGCGGATCACCCGGCTGCTGGGCAACCTGCTCGACAACGCCGAACGCCACGCCACCTCGCGGATCACCGTGAGCGTCCGGGTCGAGGGGGCGTCGGCGATCCTGGAGGTCGCCGACGACGGCGCCGGGATCCCCGCCGAACACCGGGAGGTGGTCTTCGACCGCTTCGCCCGGCTGGACACCGCGCGCAACCGGGACGCGGGAGGGACCGGGCTGGGGCTGGCGATCGCCAGGGAGATCGCCGAAGCCCACGGAGGCACGCTGACCGTCGAGGACAGCGAGCAGGGCGCGCGCTTCGTCCTGCGCCTTCCCGCGTGCGACGACTGTCCGTCCGTCCGGACGGGATGAACCGTTCCCGGCGCCGGCGCGCACGGCTGTGGCGCCGTCCGCCGGCGGGGGCGGCGGGGCCTGGCTGGGTGGTAGTCACCCGGACCCCCTGACCTCACATTTCCGAAATACGGTGATTTTATGGACGATATCTATCTGTTGGGCGATTTTCTTCGCGAACGGCGTGAGGCTGCCCCTCCTCGCCAGGTGGGGCCGCCGGACTCCGCTTCCCGGCGGGAGCCGGGGCTGAGCCGCGAGGAGGTGGCGATGCTGGCCGGTGTCAGCGCCGATTTCTACACGCGGCTGGAAGAGGGGCGCGAGCGGGATCCGTCGGGACGGGTGCTCGACGCGCTGGTCCGGGTGCTCGCCCTCGGGCCGGACGCCTCCCGGTATCTGTACGAGCTGGCGCGGCGGCGTCCGATCCGGCGTGGCGGCACCACGGAAACGGCCGGCCCCGGGCTCGTCACGCTGATCCGGAGCTGGCCGGCCACCCCCGCGCTCGTGTGCGGGCGCTTCCTGGACGTGCTCGCGATGAACCGGCCGGGTGACGTGCTGTACGACGGCATGGACTACCGCGACAACCTACTGCGCATGGTCTTCCTCGACCCCGCGGCGCGGAGCTTCTACCTCGACTGGGAGCGGCTGGCCAGGGCACGGGTCGCGTCGCTGCACCTGGTGGCCGCCGCGGACCCGGAGCACCCCCACCTCACCGAGCTCGTCGGCGAGCTGTCGCTGAAAAGCGCGGAGTTCCGCAAGCTCTGGGCCCGCAGGGACGCCGATGACCTGACCTGCACGCCCCAGGGCGTCCGGCACGCCATGGTGGGCGAGCTGGACGTGACCGGCGCCACCTACGACGTCGGCCATGCCTCCGGGCAGCGGCTCCTCCTCCTGCAGGCCGAGCCCGGCAGCCCCTCCGAGGAGTCCCTCACCTTCCTGACCGGTCTCGACGCGGGCTGACCGGCCCTGGAAAGTACTTGACGATACGGAAAGGAGAAAGTACTTTCCAACTAGGAAAACAAAAGGAGCGGGCATGGACATCACCCCCGAAGAGGCCGCGCGGACGCTGGCCCAGGTCCACGAGACGCGGCGAAAGGTGTTGCGCGCCGCTCCGCCGATGTTCCCCGCCTGGTATCCGGTGGCGGTCTGGGCCTTCGTCACCGCCATACAGTTCGTCACCGAGATCCCGCCCGCCTGGTGGCTCGGGATCGCCGTGCCGGCCCTGTCGGCCGGTCTCGTCCTCGCCGTTCTCAAGTTCGTGAGAGACGTCAGGGACGCGAAGCTGCGCCCGCACTCCTCGGTGGTGGACCCGTGGGCGTGGGCCGGCTTCACCGGCTGGCTGCTCGTCACGGTCGCCGCGTCCGCCCCGCTGGCGCTGTGGTTCACGGAGCTGGGCCTCGCCTACCCGCGCACCATCATGGGCCTGATCATGACTGCGATCGTGGCGATCACCTCGCCGCTGCTGGCCAGGTGGATGTCCAGGCGGACCGCGAGGCGGGCGGAGCGATGACCCCGCGGCTCGACCCGGCGATCCACGCGCCGACCCGGCTGCAGATCGTCTCGCTGCTGGCAGCCGCCGACGAGGCCGAGTTCGCCTTCGTCCGCGACAACCTGGGCGTCAGCGACTCGGTGCTGTCCAAGCACGCGAGCGCTCTGGAGGCGGCCGGTTACGTGAAGATCCGCAAGGGGCATGTCGGCAAGCGCCCGAGAACGTGGTTCAGCCTCACCCGCGAGGGGCGTGCGGCCTACACCGGCCACGTCGCCGCGCTCCAGGCCATCGTCGCCCGCTCCGGCCTCACGGTCCTTCCCGGCTGAGCTCCTCGGCCCTCCCCGGCGGAGACGGAACCCGCCGGGACCGGCCACCCCGGGGCGCGTCGAGGACTTCGCCGAGGAACCGCGCGAGGCGGGCCCGCGGGGTGACGGCCGCCCGCGTGGCGCCGCTCGAGACGGTCCGGGACGGTAACCACCTCGGCGCCGGCGTCCGGCGCGGCCAGGTTCACCTCCACCTCACGGGGTAGAGACGGGGACCATGAATTCACTCACCTGGGATCAGGTCCACGCGCGGCGGCTGGCTCGCCACCATCTCGTGAAACCCGCCTCCGGCGACCCGCGCGAACCCGTGCGCGACGTGTGCGGGGTGCAGTCGCAGGTCGCCGCCGCGGCCGAGCTGGCCATCGGGTCGCGGGTGAAGGGCGCGACACGGGAGCGGGTCCGCGCGGAGTTGTACGACAGCAAGCGCCTCGTCAAGACGTACAGCCTGCGCGGCACCCTGCACGTGCACGCCGCCGACGAGCTGGCGCTGTGGATGGCGGCGATGCGCTGGAAGCCCTACTGGCGCGCCAAGGACGGCTGGCACGCCTACCACGGGCTCACCGCCAAGCAGGGCGAGGCGTTCGTCGACGCGGTCCGCGAGGCGCTGGACGGCGAGTGCCTGACCCGCGAGGAGCTGGCCGGGGAGGTCTCCGGGCGCGTCGGCGCGTGGGCCAAGGACAGGCTCGCCTCCAACTGGGGCGAGTTGCTGCGTCCCGTCGCCTACCTCGGCGTGCTCTGCTTCGGGCCGGTACGGGGCGCCAAGGTGACCTACGTCAGGCCCGACCGGTGGGCGGGGCTGAGGACCGAGGTCGGGGACCAGCCCGACCCCGAGGAGTCGGCGATGGAGATCGTGCGCCGCTACCTGCGCGCGTACGGCCCCGCCACCCACCAGGACCTGGCCCGCTGGTTCGCGCTCAGGCCGCCCGAGGCGCGCGAGGCGCTGGAGTCGCTCGGCGACGAGGTCACCCGGGTCGAGGTCGAGGGGCGCAAGGCGTACGTCCTGGCCGCCGACGACGACCGCTGGCCGTCCGGCCCGAGCTGCCTGCGGCTGCTGCCGCAGTACGAGGCGTACGTCCTCGGCAGCGGTCCCAAGGAGGTCGTCGTGCCCAAGGACACCGCCGCGCGCGTCTTCGAGCACGGCCGGGGCAGGTACGAGGGCGCGGTCGCCCACCAGATCATGCTGGTCGACGGGGTCGTCTCCGGGATGTGGGAACGCAGCGAGAAGGGCGGCAGGGTCGAGATCAGGCTGGAGTCGTTCGTCAAGCTCGACTCCGGCCGGACCGGGGAGCTGGAGAGGGAGGTCGAGCGCGTCGGCCGCTTCTACGGCGCCGAGGCCACCCTGTCCACGGGCAGGCTCACCGGCGGGAGGCGCTGAGTTCCTCCGGCGCCGCCGCGCACGTCCGCCGGGTGGCGCGCGGGAAAGGCCGGGGCGAGGGGACCGCGTCCCGGCGCGGGTGAACCGCACGGCCGGAGATGCGCGCAGGTGCCCCTCGCCGTTCGGCGCCGCGTGGTGCCGGCACCGCGCGATCCCGGGTTCGCCGCGTTCCCGCTCACCGGGTGCAGCGCGCTCCGTCCCTGGGCGGGGTCAGGTCGACGAGGTAGCGGGTGACGGTGTCGTCGACGCAGGAGGAGACGCCGGTGGCGTAAACGGTGTGCCCGTCTGCGTCGTAGGTCAGCAGCACGGCCGAGGACATGTTCCCGGCGACCTCCCTGGCCCAGCGGTACGGTGTGCGCGCGTCCCGGGTGTGGCTGACCAGCACGATGGGCCCGGCGCCCCTGGCGCGGGCGGGGGTGGGCGCGACCGCGGGTGAGGGCAGGAAGGCGCAGGTCAGGTTGGTGCCGTCGGAGAGGCGGTCGATACGGCGGATCTGCCCGGCGAGCCGTTCGTAGTCCCTCAGGTTCCTGGAGTGGGGCCGGTCGAGGCAGTTGACCACGCTCGTCACCTCGTCGACGGGCAGGGACACCGAGGGGGCGCCGAGCCGGACCCGCAGGTCCGCGAGCGGGGTTCCGTCCCCGTCGGCCGCCGCGCCCAGCGCGGTGGACAGCTCCCGCCAGGAGGAGGGGTCGATGAGGGTGCCGCCGATCACCGCTCGCACGGTGTCGGCGTCGAGGTCGTACCTGCCCCCGCGCAGGGGCCTGGCCTTCGCCCGCGCGATCACCTTGTCGATGGCGGCGAGAACGCCCTTCGCGCTGCCGGCCGGGCAGGCCATCCGGGGGTCGCGGGCGCACGCGCGGGCGAAGGAGTGCAGCGCCGCGGTGTGGGCCCTGGCGCCGTGCAGGGAGTCGGTGTCCCAGTTCAGGTGCGCGGTGTCGATGCCGTCGAGCACCATGGCGCGGACGCGGCGCGGGAAGCGGTCGGCGTAGCGCTGGCCGATGTTCGTGCCGTAGGAGTAGCCGAGGAAGCTGATCGTGTCCTGGCGCAGCGCCGCGCGCAGCAGTTCCAGGTCGGTGACGACATTGGCGGTACCGACGTGGGGCAGGACGTCCTTGCCGGTGCCGCGGGCGCAGGCCTGGACGATGAGCCGGTAGTACGGTGCGACCTCACCGACCAGCGGCAGGTCGGCACGGGGCTTCCCGATGGGTTTGTCACCCGCCCGCAGGCTGCAGTCGATGGCGGGCCTGCTGCCGCCCACCCCGCGGGGATCGAAGCCGACGACGTCGAAGCGCTCGCGGATCTGCGCGGGCCAGGTCTCGTGGAAGGTGCGCACCATCCAGGTGCCGGACTGTCCCGGCCCTCCGGCCGCGGCGACGAGCGTCCCGATCCGCTGGTCGGGCCTGCTCGCCGGGGCCTTGATCAGGGGGAGGGTGAAGGTCCTGCCGTTGCCGGGGTCGGCGTAGTCGACGGGCACGGTGAGGGTCGCGCATCTGAACAGGCCGCACCGCCTCCACTTCGGCGCCTTCCCGATGAAACGTTCCAGGCGGGCGTCGGACGCGGGGCCGGGATCCGTGACGAGGGCCGTGGCGCCGGACGTGGCGCCGGACGTGGCGCCGGACGGGGGACCGGGAGCCGTGGCGAGGGTCTTGACGGCGGGCGTGTTCGCCGCGCCGTTCGGTACGTCGGCGAAGGCGGGACCGGCCCCGAGGCCCGCCACGGCCGCCGCGGTGGCCAGCGCCACCACGGCCCCGGCCCATCGGCGCCGGGCACCGCCGGTCCTCGCCGTTCTCATCGGCTTCTCGCCGTGCATGTTCTCTCCTTCGGGTCGGTCCTGATCGGTCCGCCCCACCTGCGGGTGGAGTCGAGGATCACCGGACGGCCGGAAAGAACTTCGGGTAAGAAAGTGAAGATCCTTCCGCTTCTATCTACCTTTGTAGGCATTTCAAGTTGCAGGCCGCTTTCGTAGTGCTTGACGGGCGGCTGCCGGCAGGAGCGGAAGTGACCTCTCGGCTGATTCGCGGGGGCGGAGTGACGCGCGAGCCGTCCGGGCCGCCGCGCCGTACGGACCGGGCCAGGTCGGGGCGCGTGTCGCCTGCCGGACGGGCGCCTGAATCACAAGGGTGAGATGCCGAAGATCAACCGTTTCCGGTCACGTATTGACCAAGGTGTATGCGACAAAAATAAGCGAAAGTCGGATTTTATAGAGAATGTCCATTTTTATTTATTGGTTAGATCTTGACTTTCGGTATGAACGTCGACAGCCTGTAAGGCTCTGCTTTTTTGGCTGATCAATATGAATTGGCGAGGTAGCCTTGGCCCAGGCAACACCCTCCGATGTGCCTCTCTCACGTCCCCGCGCCGCCCCGCCCCGGGCCCTGCCCGTCATCGTGCTCGCCGACGTCAGCGGCAGCATGACGCAGCTGCGCAAGCTCGAGACGCTCAACGAGTCCATCGCCACGATGATCCGGAGCTTCGCCGCCGAGCGGCCCGTCCGGGGCGAGATCCAGGTCGGCGTCGTGGCCTTCGGCGGGCAGGGCGCGGTGCTGCACCAACCGCCTGTTCCCGCCGCCGACCTGGAGTGGAGCGATCTCCGAGCCGGCGGCCGCACCCCCTTCGGCGCCGCGCTCGACCTGCTCACGGAGCTGCTCGCCGATGAGAAGGTGATCCCGCGGAACGCGTTCATGCCGACGCTGATCCTCGTGTCCGACGGAAAACCGACCGACAAGTGGGAGGAGCCGCTTCGACGGTTGCTCGCCTCGCCGCGCGGAGCCAAGGCGATCAGGCTGGCCGTCGGCATCGGCCAGGACATGGACGACGACGACTTCCAGGTGTTGCGCGCGTTCGTCGCCGACCCGTCGATCGAGCCGCAACGCGCCGACCAGGTGCATCTTCTGAGCCGCTACTTCTCCTGGCTCACCATGAGCGTCAGCCGGCAGGCACGCGTGGGCCGGCAGTCCTCCGCGGAGATCGATTTCGACGAACTCGACGAGTTCCTGGCATGAACGACGCCGGGCGTCCGGTCGTCCGCGACGAGCAGGGACGGCCGCTCGCGCTGCTGCGCCGGATCGGGGTGGGAGGCCAGGCCGAGGTGTGGGCCTCGGAGGGCAGGGTGGCGGTCAAGATGATGCACGCCCGGACGCCCCGGGTCGCGCAGCGGCTGCGGAGCCGGATCGGTGTGATCAGACGGCTCGATCTCGGCGGCGTGCCGATCGCCCGCCCGCTGGCCATGCTGGCCGCGCCGCACGTCGGGTACTCGATGGAACTCCTCGACGACATGGTCGCGGTCCAGACGCTGGTGTCGGCGCCCGACGACCGTGACCTGCTCGGCTGGTACGCGGAAACGGGGGGACTGCGGCGTCGGCTCCGGCTGCTGAGCCGCGCCGCGGACGCCTTCGCCGCGCTGCACGCCAAGGGCGTCGTCTACGCCGATCCGTCCCCGGCCAACGTGATGGTCTCCGACACCCCGCGGCACGAGGAGGTCCGCTTGGTCGACGTCGACTTCGTGCGGTCGGAGTCCGTCGTGCCGGACACCGTCGCGACCCCGGGGTACGCGGCGCCCGAGGTGCTGGACGGGCGGTCCGGGGTGAGCGGTGCCACCGACGCCTACGCCTTCGCCGTGATCGCCTTTGAGGTCCTCACCCTGACGCACCCGTTTCTCGGCGACGCCGTCCAGGAAGGCGGCCCGGAACTTCTCGAACACGCCTTCAGCGGGAAACTGCCGTGGATCGACCACCCGGACGACCGGTCGAACCGTACCCGGTACGGCCTGCCGCGCGAGCGGTTGCTGACATCGAAGCTGGGAGAGCTCGCCCGCCGGGCGTTCCAGGACGGGCTGAGCGACGTCAGGGCGCGCCCCACGGTCGCCGAGTGGCGTACGGCGCTGCGCTCGGCCGCCGATCTGACCCTGGCCTGCGCCGGTTGCCCGCAGTCGGTCGACATGCGGGCGCCGGCCTGTCCCTGGTGCGGCCTCCAGGCCCCCGATCCCCTCGTCGCCGTGGTGGAGTTCGTCCGCTCGGGGATGCCGAAGCCCGCGCCCGCCGGTGAGACGCTGGCGGTACCGCCGGGGGCATGGCTCCCGATCACCGGGCGCACCTCGCGCATGGACGCGGCGGAGTACGACACCGCGCCGGTGGCATGGCTGCACTGGCAGCCGGGACACCGGCTGACGATCAGGAACCCGGGGCCGGTGCCTCTCTGGCTGACATCGGCGATCGACCAGGACGAAGGCCTGGTCATCGAACCCTCGGACGAGCTGGCCGTGCCGGCGGATCAGGCCGCGCCGCGCTGGATCATCCGGTTCGGCCCGCCGGGAAGTCCGCACCGGATGCTGCGGTTCGCCCGCGTACGGCGATCGGCGGCCCGGTCGTGAAGCGGCCGCAGACGGCTCCGCTGCCGGGCGCCGAGGCCCTCGTCTGGCTCAAGTGGCAGAGTGCCGACCGCCCGAGGTGCGATGACGAGATAAGGCTGTGGTGGTCGCCGAACCACCAGGCGTTCGCTCGGACACGCGCTGCCGAGGCCCCGGTGGCGCCCGTACAGCGTGAGGACGCGGAGAAGCTGGAGTCGGTCAGACGCGGTGGAACGCACTACGTCGCCATCGTTGTGGAGTCACGCGAACTGACCGGGCAAAGGCCTCGGGCGGCACAGCTCGGAGTGACGTTCCACCGGTACGACGCGGGCGGGACGCTGCCGGCGCAGGAGATCGCCGTCGACCATGACATCGCGCGGACGGTGGCCACGTGGGAGGGCAGCCAGGCCTACGCGACGCGGACCGATCGGACGATCGGCTGGCTGAGAGAGCGCTTCCTGCTGCCCGCGGTACCGCGCGCGTCGGCGGACACGCCCGGACGTGTGATCATCTCGACGGTGGTCGGGGAGCACGGCGCGCCGACCGGCTACCGCCTCCACGGCAGGGGCTTCGTCGCCGACATCCGGACCAGGGACGGCCGCCTCCACATGCACCGGATCAGGCGTACCGCCAACGCCGACCTGGGCCGCCGGCTGCGGCTCGTCACCACGAACGTCGACTTCAAGGACGTCTCCCATGTCGCCGAGATGCGTGCCGACATGGAGCGATGGATCGAACGGCTCACCGAGGGCAAGGGTCTCCTGGCGCTGTGGAACCAGTACAACCGGCTGGAGGCGCGCCATCTGCTGAGGCGGGTGGAGGAGACGGGGTACATCACCTACCGGAGCTGGAGCCGGCTCGCGGGTGAGGTCCACCGGTTCCAGGTCGTCGCCACCGACGATCCCGTGGGCCACCGGCGCTCCCTGCTGGAGCAGGCACAGCAGGCGCTCAAGGGCGGCGAGACCCTGGAACTGGAGGCGTCCAAGCGATTGCCACCCGTCCTGGCCAATCCCGGCACCGACGTGGCCGACGACGAGGAGGCCACGGAGGCCGACGACTGGGAGGTGGTCCGGCAGCGGCTTGAGAAGCATCTGTTCAGCGGCACCGTCGTCGCGGTGGACGTCGCCGACGGCACGATCGACATCAAGCGGACCGAGTTGCAGCGCCGAGGCCCGGCGGGAGTCGGAGGCGACGAGGCCGTCCAGCCGGGGCAGGAGGGATTCCTGTTCCGCTCGTTCCGCGGTGACCGCAGGCAACTGGTCCGGCGCAGGACGGCGTACGAACGGATCCTGCGTGGAGGTACGAACATCCCCAATCTGCTCGCACTCCTCGAGGGCGAGCAGGTCGTGGCGAATCCTCCGGAGCGGATCGAGCCGCACTCCGAGGCGACCTGGGCCATCTTCAAGGGCGACCCGACCGAGCGCCAGCGGCAGGCGATCGACGTGGCGCTCAACACCCCGGACATCGCGATCATCCAGGGGCCGCCGGGCACCGGGAAGACGGAGGTCATATCGGCGATCCAGACCCGGCTGGCCGAGTCCGGCAGATCGTACGCCCACGTGCGCGGCAGCATCCTGCTGGCCAGCTTCCAGCACGCCGCCGTCGAGGAGATGGCCGAGCGGTCCATGGTCTTCGGGATCCCGGCCAACAAGATCGACCGAGCCGACCGGGGTGCGGCCGTACTCCGCGACCGGCTGCGGGACACGGCGGCCGCGCACCTCCCCGAGCGGCTGGGCGAGCCGGGCGAGGCGGTGCTGACGCTGCGCCGGCTCAGCGGCCTCGTCGCCGGCTACTGGCTCACGCCACCGGCTCCCGACGGCACCGTGGAACTGCTGACGGAGGTGCACGAGCGGGCCCGCGCGCACATCTCCGTCGCGCTGGCCGAGCGCCTGCGGGCGGCCCGCGACGAGCTGCGGATCACCCTGGCGACCGCGCCGCCGGGCGGGTGGAGCGGGCCGGTGGACGAGGCCCACGAGCTCGCGCTGATGGCCGCACGCGCCTTGCGCACGACGCCGGAGGCCTTCGCCGATGACGGCCCGCAGGCGGCGGCCAAGGCGCTGCGCCGGCTACGCGCGATCACGACCGCGGGTGGTGACGCGAACGGTGGTCTCGCCGCGGCGGATCTCACGCTTCTCGAACGGGTCGCGGACAGCGATCCCGACCACCCGCCGGTGCCACGGGAGGAGCTGGCCGCGCTGCGCGACCGCCTGATCGACCGCCTGCTGCCGCAGGCCGGGCCCGAACCGGTGCGCGCCGCCGATCCGGCGGTCAACGACCTGCTCAACCAGGCCGTGGCGGAGATGGAGGAGTCTCTGCGGCGCACCCCCGACATGGGGGTGACGCTGGCCCTGGCCGACTACTACGAGGCCCTGCAGGGTGACCCGCCGGCCGTCGAGTGGACGCTGCGGGCCTACACCGCCTCGTACGCCACGACCTGCCAGCAGGCGGCCTCCCAGAAGGTGGTCGAGGCCAAGCAGGTGGACACCGACGAGGACGTCGTCTTCGACACCGTCATCATCGACGAGGCGGCCCGCGCCAACCCGCTCGACCTGATGATCCCCATGGCGCTGGCGGCCCGCCGCATCGTCCTGGTCGGGGACCATCTCCAGCTCCCGCCCCTGCTGGAGCCCGACGTCGAACGGGCGCTCGTACGGCAGGACGGGTCGACCCAGGAGGTGTTGCGGCAGAGCCTCTTCGAGCGGCTGTTTCGCGCGCACGACAACAAGGGCTCACCGGTCCGGCGGGTCGTCACCCTCAACGCGCAGTTCCGGATGCACAGCGTCCTGGGTGATTTCGTCAGCCGCAACTTCTACAGGAACACCCTGGGGTCTCCGCGCGGCACCGAGGGTTTCGCGCACGGCCTGCCGGAGTACGGCGAGGCGGTCGCCGTATGGGCGGACGTCCCCGCCGACAGGGGCGGCGAGTTCCGGGCCCGCAGCACCTACCGCCCCGCCGAGAAGGACTGGCTGGTGAAGCGGATTCCCGCGCTGCTCGAGGCCGCTCCGGACCTCAGGATCGGAGTCATGTCGTTCTACACCCGTCAGGTGCAGGAGATCGGCGACGCCCTGCAGCACCTCGGCGTGGCCGTCCGCAACGACAAGGGCCACTACGAGGCGGCCGATCGGTACCGCCACGACAGCCAGGGCAAGCCGCTGAACCGGCTGCACATCGGCAGTGTCGACTCCTTCCAGGGCAAGCAGTTCGACATCGTCCTGCTCTCCGCCACCAGATCGGCGCCGCCCGGCGACGACACCCCGCCCGCGGATCCGGCGGCGCACCGGCGCTGGGTGGGCCGCCGCTACGGCCACCTCACGTTGACCAACCGGCTCTGCGTGGCGATGAGCCGGCAGCGCCGGCTGCTGGTGGTGGTCGGTGACGCGGCCATGTTCGAGAAACCGCGCGCACCGGACGGAGTGGCGCCGCTCACCGACTTCCTGCTGCTGTGCCGTGAGGGAGGAGACCATGGCCGGTTCGTTTCGTAACCCCAGGTTCCTGTCGTTCATCGGCGACGGCCCGCTGATCCGCCAGGACAAGGACAGGCGGATCCATGTCGCCGTTCCCGCCTGGGCCTACCGGGTCACCGCCCCTCTCGTCCCGCGCCGCGGTCTCGACCTCTTCCAGCGGGTCGTCCTCGGACTGTGCGAGACCGGCGTGCGCACCCCCCAGGGGGTGAGCGAGCTGACAGGGCTGCACACGCGGCTGTGCGCGTACATCATCGACACCGCCAAGCGGGACGACCTGCTGGACCGCGGCGGCGAGCCCACCGAGCGGGGACGGGCGGCGCTACGCACCGGCACCGTCGACGAGGACACCGAGTGGGCGGTGCGCTACGTCTTCCACGACCCGGTGACCGGAGACCTGTGGCCGCGCACCGCCGAGCGACTGCCGGACGTGTACGTCGTCCACCGGGAGACCGACGAAGTGATCATGGATCTCGGGACGGCCGGGCGGCCCGCCAAGGTGCCTGCGCTGCGGATGAGGGCCGACGGCGAACGTCCCGGGCCGCCACACCCGGAACAGATCATGGAAGTCGTGCGCCGCGACCGGCTGGCCCGGATCAACGCCCGCTCCCAGGAGTTCGCGCGTAAACACCGTCTGGCCGCGCTCCAGGACATGGAGGAGGAGCAGACGGTCTACGGCGGCCGCGTCGCCACCGGAGAGCCGCTCGCCGAACTCGCCCGTGTCGCCCTCATCGGAGAACCGGAGCCGGTCGAGATCCTCGGCGTCATCGAGGCCGCCGGACCCGACCTGCCCGGCGAGGTCTGGGTCGCACACGACCCGTTCGGCGTCACCACCAACGCGATGTTCGGCCGGATCGTCGAGCACTGGGCCGCCGGCCGCCCGGAACTGGCGGAACGGCTGGATCGGCTGTTCAAGACGCAGGGAGAGGCGGCCGGCGCGAACCTGAAGAGTGCCACCAAGCGGGCTCGCGCGCAGGCCAAGGCGGAGCTGGCCATGGAGTTCGGCGCGAGGGTCCGCGAGGACGCCGGTGTGCTGGAGAAACTCGTCGACCTGCGGACCGCGTCCTACGACGGCGAGACCGATCAGGCGCTGCGCATGGCGGTGTGGGCGGCGTTCTCGCTCTTCGAGGAACTGTTCCACCGGTTGACGATCGCGTATCCGATGCCGGCGCACCACGCCGAGCCGCTTCGGAGGCGGGCGGCGGAGCGGCGGCGTCGCCGGCGTGACGGCCCCGATCCGCTGTGGACCGCGCAGGTGGCGAGGGAGACGATCAGGAAGGCCGCCGAACGGATGGGGGCCTTCGAGGTCCCCTACTCCGTGCTGAACACCGGGGCGGACGCCCTTGGAGAGCTGGCCGGTGAACCGAGGCCACCGGACGGAACGAAGATCGGCGTGCTCATCGCGGCCACCCTGATCAGCGCGGAGGCGCGCGACGACCACCCGATGCGCCGCATGCTCGCACGCCGGGGCGACCTGCTCTTCGGTTACGACCAGCTGCGCCAGATGCGCAACGGCCAGCTGCACCGGCTCGGGAGGCAGTCGGTCGCCGAAGACCTGAAGTGGTGCAAGGAACTCGGGGAGCAGGCGGCTTCGGAGCTGTTGGGGCTCCCTCCCGTCTCGTGACCGGCGCGCCGGGCCGGCGGCACCCAGGACGCACGTACCGGCAGCACTCGCGGGCCGCACAGCACCCGTACGGCTCGAAAGACTCCACGAAGGGGCATTGAATGGGCAAGGGCAGAGGGCCGAAGGCACAGGCGCAGCGCGCGGGGACGGCGGCCGGCGGCCGGGCGAACACCACCCGCAGGCCCGCCGGGCCGGTCAACCGTAGGGAACTGGCCGAGGCCCTGCCCGAGGCGACTGCCGAAGCGGCTGAAGCGGTGGGCGGTGCCGAGAACCTGCCGGAGCCGGCCGAACCGCCCGCCGACTCCGACTACCTCGCCGTCGACAGGCTGTGGCGGCAGATCGACCAGGTCAAGAGGGCGTACGAGGCCGCCACCGGCCGGGCCGAGAACGCGCGACACGCGCTCGAGGAGGCCGAGCGGGACCTTGAGGACGCGCGGGACGGGATCCGGGCGGCCGAGAAGGCGATCGGTGAACGCGGTCGCGAACTCGACGAACGGGAACGCGACATCGCCGGCCGCGAGGAGGCGGGGGCCGCCAGGACCGCCAGGATGACCGAGGAGCTGCGCCGGCGGCTGGCCGAGTGCGGTGAGCGCGAGGAACACCTGGCCGAGCTCGAACTGCGGGCGGCGCGGCAGGATGAGGAGGCTCGGAGCAAGGCCGGGGCCGCCGTCCGCGCCGCGCTGGCCGACGCCCGCGCCGAACTCGCCAGGGAAGGCGCGCGACTCGACGAGAAGCGCGGCGAGCTGCGCGCCGAGGAACGGCGCCTGAAGATCGAGCGAGAGGACCTTGAGGACTCCAGGCAGCTCGTCGAGCAGCGGATCGAACGGTCCGCCGAGCAGCTCGCCGAGCAGGACCGGCTGAGGCTCCAGGCGCTGCAGCGACGACACGACGACATGGTCGCGGACTACAAGCTGCTGGAGCAGCGGCTGGCCGCCCATGAACGGCTGCGCCTGGCGCTCGGTGGCCGCGAGCCCGAACACGTCGTCGCGGACCTTCAGCGGCTGCAGGAGGAGAACACCACCCTCCGCGGCCACCGGCCGCCCGCCGAGATCAAGGCCGAGCTGAACCGGCTGCGCGAGGCCGAGCAGCGCTGGCAGGAGGACCACGCCTTCTTCATGCAGGAGAACTCCCGCCTGCAGCGGCAGCTCTCCGCGTACCAGATCACCGCGATGGAGCTGGAGCGGCAGGAACTGGTCAAGCAGGCGCTGGCCGCCGACGTCGAGGCCTACAAGGACGAGGTCGTACGGCTGAAGGAGAACGCCGAAGGGCTCAGGCGGAGCAAGGAGAGCGAGTCTCCCTTTCCCACGTGCGCCGAGATGGACGCGCGCCATGCCGGGGAACGCGACGACCTGGTGGAGGAGCTGCCGCCGATCGACGAGTTCGTCCACCGGCTGCGGCACGTCATCGCCCAGCAGGAGAGGTTGTTCTACGCGGAGTCCGACCTGCGGATCTTCCTCGCCGGGCTCGCCGCCACCCGCCTGCACCTGCTGCAGGGCGCCAGCGGCATCGGCAAGACGCAACTTCCGCTGGCGTTCGCCAAGGCCCTGCAGACGCATGCCGAGACCGTGCCGGTCGGTGCCGACTGGCGCACACCACAGGACCTGACCGGCTACTACAACGCCTTCGAACGGCGGTTCTACGAGTCGAAGTTCACCAAGGCGCTCTACCGGGCCAACTGCCCGGAGCACCGGTCCCAGCCGTTCCTCATCGTCCTCGACGAGATGAACCTGTCCCACCCCGAGCAGTACTTCAGTGATGTGCTGCACGTGCTCGAGCTCAGGCCGCGGACGGCCGGCGGGCAGATCGGGCTCGACCTGATGACGGCGAGGGTCGAGCCGGCGCCGCGCGGGTTGGTCGACGGGATCAGGCTGCCCCTGCCGCGGAACGTCTGGTTCATCGGCACGGCCAACCAGGACGAGACCACGGTGGGCTTCGCGGAGAAGACGCTCGATCGGTCCAACGTCATCGAGCTGCCCGCACAACCGGAACACTTCGAGTACGAGCGGACCGAGCCGTTCCCGCCGTTCTCGTTCAGAGCGCTGAACCGGGCCTTCGCCGCGGCACGGAAACGGCACGAGCGGTCCGCCCATCTGGTGCGCGCCTTTCTGGGCGGCGACCTGGGTGATCGGCTGCGGCGGGACTTCCGGATCTCCACCGGGCCGCGGAGTGTCAAGCAGCTCTCGTGGTTCGTCCCCGTGGTCGTCGACGCCGGGGGGACCGTCCGGGAGGCCGCGGACCACGCGCTGGCGATGAAGGTGCTGCGGAAGGTCCGCGGCCGTTACGAGTTCCGCAGCGACACCATCAGGGCGCTCCGTGACGACCTTCCGAAATTCTGGGCCGAACTGCCCGCCGCTGAGGGCGACCCCGACCGCCCGATCCGGGCCGTCGAACTGCTCAACGACGAGCTGCACCACCGAGGGGAGGCGTGACGCCATGCGGGTCAGGCTCTGGGACCGGCTTCTTGACCGCGAGGCCGATCCGCCGCCCTCGGGACCGGTGCCGATCGGGCGGTACGTCTTCGTCGACGCCGAGCAGGGCGCGCCGGGCGGCGGGAGCGCCTCGGGCAGGCGCAGGACTTCCGGCAGGGGAGGCGTTTTCGGCCCGCGCGGTCCCTCCGGCGGACGCGACCTGTCCCTGGCGGGCCGTCGCGTCCGGTCCGGCGACCATCTCGTCGCGATCGGCGACTGGACGCTGTGGGACGAGGACCGGAGGCAGGCCACGCACGGCGCCTGCGACCCGTGCGCGCTGCCCGACGAGGTGACCGAACGCGCCGTCCTCGGCGTGGCGGCCGGGCTCGAGCGGCTCGGCGTCGAACCGGCCGGTCGGTGGCTGCGGGAAAGCCCGTTGCTCGGCGACACCGAGATCGGGCCGCGGCTGCGGCGGCGCAGGATGGACGACGAGATCGCCGAGCATCTCGACGCGCTGCGCGCGGTGTGCCATGACCCGGCCGACCGGCTGCGGGTCGTGAACCGGCTGGTGCCGGTAGGCCTGGCGCGGCGGATCACGCCCGCGACGATCACCCGGCTGGCCGGGCACAGCGAGGACTGGAACCGGCTGCGGCCGGACGGCGTCGAGCCGAAAGTGGTCCTCGCGTCCTCGCGTGAGCAGAACCTGGATTTCTACGAGAACCGCGTCGCCGCCCGGCTGGTCGACCACCTCTGGGGTGACGTCGTGGCCCGGCTGAACGCCGTGGCGCGTATCGACGAGATGTTCAGCGACCTTGACCGCTACGTCGCGGACGCCGTCGATCGGCCATGGCGGCAGCAGGGCAAGCTGTTCGACCTGATCGAGGGAGTCGTGGCGAACGAGACGTGGAAGGACCTGGCCGCGGTGAGACGCAAGGAGCTCGGCGCGGTCAGGGACGCCCTCGTCGCGCTGAGAGGTGGCGGCGTCCTGCCGGGAGTCAACCGGCAGGCCGAGATCGGGACCGCGCTTCGGGCCACGAACCTCTTCGTCAACGAGGGGCGCTACCGCCGGGTGCGCGACCTGTGGCAGGCGTGGGTGAACGACCGTACCGGCAGAGATCGTGAGGACGCCCCCTCGGCCCGGATCCAGGACTGGTGCCGGGGGTTCACCGTCTACACCGGTCTGCTGCTCCTCCACGCGCTCGACCACCTCGGCCTGCTCGGCAAGCCAGTCGGGTCAGATGGGCCCGCGGGGGCGGGGGGAGCGTCACCGTTCACCCGCGGAGGACCGCCGATTCGGCTGGGCACCGGGGACGTCGCGGCCACGGGCACGGCTGTGACCCTCGCGTGGCTGCCCACAGAGGTTTTCGAGGTCGCCGTCGGCGGGCGGGCGGTGCTCCGCGTCCTGGCTCTTCCGCACGCCCTCACCGGTCACGGCCGGACGTCGGCCACCCGGGACGAGACGCAGCGGCTGATCACCGAGAAACCCGTGATCCCCACCCTGATCGTCTATCCGGGTACGTTCGAGGAGCGGCAGGCGCTGCCGGAACGGCTACGCCTCGAGGTCTTCTCCGGCTGCGACTCGCCTGTGCCCTGGAGGCGCGGCGGCGTGGGGCTGCTGCCGATCTCGCCGATGGAGATCGACAGTGTGGTCCGACTCGCCCGGAGCCTGTACAGCGTTCTCGCCCGGGAGCGGCACCGCGACCATCCGCTCTCCATACGGTGCCGCCAGGCGTACGCGCGGGAGGTCGGTGACGGCGCGGACTGGCTTCGGGCCGAGGAGACCGGACTCCTGGTCACCCGGCCCCCCGCGCCTGGCGAGCTGGCCGCAGCCCGCGCGAGGCTGCAGTCGCTGAGGGCCCGGGTCGCCGGTCGTCCGGACGGCGCCGGAGAGGCGGAACTCCTGGATCGGGTGGCGGACGAGCTGACCGCGAACGCCGAGAGCCTCGCCGAGTACACGAGATGCCCGGTCTGCCTGCAGCGGAGGCCGGATCCCTGGCGGGCGTACCGGTCCAGGCGGGACGGCACCTACTCGTGCGAGTGCCCGCAGGGCCACGCCCGCTGGGAACTGCGGCGGTGCGCGTCGTGCACCCGGCCCTATCCCGTCATCAACGCCGCGCCTGTGCCGGAGGGCGTCGAATTCGACGGTGACGGCGTAGACCGGCTACTCGGCAGCCATGTCGTCTCGATGCCCTGCCGGCTGCGCCCCTCCGTCTTCCTCTGCCCGTCGTGCGGCACCTGTGGAGTGGCCTTCGACGGGAAAGGGAGCGGGTGCCGAAGATGCTGTCCCGAAGGGCGGGACGTCGCGACCGGCCGGGCGGCGGAGTCCTGATCACGTGTGCGGAGAATGTCCACAGCCGCCCGGTGCTTCGAAATCGGGAAGTGATTTACGGCTGCAGTTTTATATAAGTGCACCAAACGTTTTCATTTTCGGTTAAAACGGCCATCCCTGCTGGTGGAAGGCGGGCCGGTGTCAATGAGACTCGTATGTATGTCGTATAACGAGTGCGGCTTCGTCGATCGGTAGGGTCGGAAGGAGTGGTGCATCGCTGGAAATGCGCCTCGACGGGGCAGTTTCACAAGAAAAGGAAAACATCATGATGGAGGCCGTTCGACCTCGTGTGGTGCCGCGAAACACCGTCCGTTCCCGGCTGGCGGGGCTCCTCACGGCCGTGGCCGCGCTGGGAGCCGTGACCGTGACCCCGGCGGCCGCGAGCGTGGCGACCGGGAGCGCGGCGGCCGTGGCCCCGGCGATCGCGGGTGCGGTGGCCCCCGCCCCGGCGGCCGCGAGCGCGGCGACGCCGGTGCCGCTCGGCACGGCCGCGAACTTCGTGGTCCTGGGCCGGGACGTCGTCAAGAACACCGGCCCCACCCTCGTCACCGGGGACCTCGGGGCATGGCCGGGCGCGACGCTGAGCGGCTTCCCGTCCGGCACCGTCCTGCAGGCCGGCGCCACCGCCCAGCAGGCCCAGACGGACCTGACCGCCGCCTACGACGACGCCGCGGGCCGGCCCGCCGACGCCACCGTCGCGACGGAGCTCGGCGGGACCACCGTGACGCCCGGCGTCTACGACTCCGCCACGGGGGCCTTCCGGCTCACCGGCACCCTGACCCTCGACGCGCAGGGCGACCCGGACGCCGTCTTCGTCTTCAAGGCCGCCTCCACCCTCGTCACCGCGCCCGCCAGCACGATGACCCTCGTCAACGGCGCCCAGGCGGCCAACGTCTTCTGGCAGGTCGGCACCTCGGCCACGCTGGGAACCGGTTCCGCCTTCTCCGGGAACGTCCTCGCGCTGAGCGCGATCACCGCGACCACCGGTGCGACCGTGGTCGGCCGCCTGCTGAGCCGCGGCGCGATCACCCTGGACACGAACACCGTCGTGCGGCCCTTCGCGCAGCTCTGCGGAACGGCGACGACCACGACCACGCTGACCTCCACGTGTCCCTCGGGAGACGGCGGCCCGATCACTTTCACCGCGAGGGTGACCGCCTCGGACGCGACCGTTCCCACGGGGCAGGTCGGCTTCGCCACCGACGGGGCGAAGCTGGGCGTGGCCCAGCTCGACGCGGGCGGCCTCGCCACCCTGACCGTCTCGGACCTGCCCGCGGGGATGAATCGCGTCGTCGCCACCTACGCGGGCACGGCCCAGCTCGACCCCAGCAGCTCACCGGTGCTGATCCAGCGCGCGGACCTCGGATGCCCCTGCCTGGGACCCCTGCCGGTGGGAAGCGGCGAGCGAGACGGCGCCCGCCGCGACGACCACGCCGGTCCCGCGGCGGAAAGGAAGGGCCGCACCCGGATCACGGCCGTCGCGACCGGCTGCGGCGCCCGCCGTTCCTAGCCCTCGCGGCGGGCGGGCGGCGGTGACGCGGGAACCGGCACGGGCGACCGAGGGAGCCTCCCGCGCGAGAGGGGGAGGAGGCCGGCGGCGCCGGAGCCCTGGTCAGCCCGGCCGAGGGTCCCGCGGGCCGCGGTAGGGCAGCGTCTGGCTGTAGACGAGGTTGGTGGTGGTGCTGCCCAGCAGGGCCAGCTCGTCGACGAGCTCTTCGAGGTGGCTCATGGAGGTCGCGGCCACCTTCAGTGTGTAGCAGTCGTCGCCCGTGGTCCGCAGGCACTCCAGGATCTCGGGACGCTCGTCGAGCAGCCGGTGCAGTGGCTGGTGCCGGCTGCCCGGATACTTCAGGCGCATGACGGCCAGCACGGGGAAACCGGCCTTCTCCAGGTCGACGTTCGCGTGGTAGCCGGTGATGACGCCCGTCGCCTCCAGCCGCCTGACCCGCTCGGTCGTGGCGGAGGCGCTGAGGTTCACCCGCCGCCCCAGCTCGGTGATCGGGATGCGGCCGTCCCGCTGGACCTCGACCAGGATCGACCAGTCGGTCGCGTCGAGATTCTCGGCCATCCGGCAAAGATACCGGCATATCAACGGTATATGGCGCCGTACGCCGGGATGAATCCCTTCCGGCCACGGATGATCACTCGATAGTCTGAAAAGGTGAAAATAGGCGTTAACATGCTGAATTTTGGGCCCGGCGCCGATCCCGGGGTGCTGCGCGGCTGGGCGCGGACGGTGGAGGGCCTGGGCTTCGACCTGCTCATGGTCTCGGACCACGTCGTGATCACCCCCGATGTCGCCGAGCAGTATCCGGCGCCGTTCTACGAGCCCTTCACCACCCTCGCCTGGCTGGCCGGGGTCACCGACGGGATCAGGCTCGGCACCACGGTGCTCATCGTGCCGTACCGCCACCCGCTGCTCGTCGCCCGGATGGCCGCCAACCTCGACCGGCTCAGCGGCGGGCGGCTCGTCCTCGGCGTGGGCATCGGCTGGGCGCGGCAGGAGTTCGAGGCGCTCGGGGTCCCGTTCGAGCGGCGCGGGGCGCTGACCGACGACCATCTCCGGGTGATGCGCGCCGCCTGGGACGACGAGGATGACTACGGGGCCGGGCGGATACCGGTCTGGGTCGGCGGCAACAGCGACGCCGGCCTGCGCCGGGTGGTGCGCCTCGGCGAGGCCTGGCACCCGCTGCGCCTCACCCTCGACCGGATGCGCGAGGGGCTGGACCGGCTGAAGGTCATCGCGGACGAGGAGAGCCGGCCGGTGCCCGGCTTCGCGCCCCGCATCGCCCTGCGGCTCACCGAGTCCCCGATCACCGCCCCCGGACGGCTCGCCGGTGAGGGCACGATCGACCAGGTCCTCGACGACCTCGAACGGCTGCGCCTGCTCGGCGCCGGCACCGTCGTGCTCGACCCGTTCGACGGCGACCCGGAGGAGACACGCCACCCGGAGGTGGCCTGGCAGGCGCTCGCGACCGTGGCCGCCCGCTGGGATCTGCGCACCCAACAACCATGAACAGGACAATCATGACGAACAATGACGAGAACCATCTCCGCAGGGCCATCGAGCTCGCCACCAAGGCGCGGGCGACCGGAGACGCCCCGTTCGGGTCGCTGCTGGTGGGGCCGGACGGCACGGTCCTCGCCGAGGAGCACAACACGGTCCTCAGCGACGGCGACATCAGCGCCCATCCCGAGCTGAAGCTGGCCAGGTGGGCGGCACGGGAGCTCGCCCCCGGCGTCGCGGCGGCCACGACCATGTACACCAGCTGCCAGCCCTGCCCCATGTGCACGGGCGCCATCGAACGGTCCGGTCTCGGCCGCGTCGTGTTCGCGCTCTCCAACGAACAGTTCGCGGGCCTCAAGCCGGGAGGCGGCTGGCCGCACGTGCCCCAGGAGGGCCCCGCGCTGTTCGACGAGGCGCGCGTACCGGTCGAGGGCTACTACGTCTGACCGGTCCGCACCCATCGCTACCGCGCGAGCGTGACCGGGCTCTCGGAGAGGAACGAGCCGAGCAGTTCCGCCGTCATCTCGGGAACCTCCTCGGGGACGTAGTGCCCGCTGGGCACCGCCTGGCCGCGCACGTCGTTCGCGTACCGCCGCCAGACGTCCAGGACGTCGTAGCTGCGCCCGACGAAACCGTGCTCGCCCCACAGGGCGAGCACGGGGCAGGTCACGCGCCGGCCCGCGTCCGCGTCGGCGTCGTCGTGGCGCAGGTCGATACTCGCGGCGGCCCGGTAGTCCTCGCAGGAGGCGTGGACGGCCGCCGGATCGGAGAAGCAGCGGACGTACTCGTCCTGGGCCGCCGGGTCGAACGAGGTCCCGCCGTGCTGGACCTTCATGTGGGAGCGGACCCAGTGGCCGGGATCGGCGCCGATCATGCGCTCGGGGACGCCGTCGCCCGCGGCGAGGAAGAACCAGTGGTAGTAGCCGAGCGCGAACGCGGCGTCGGCGTGCCGGAACGCGTGGCGGGTGGGCACGATGTCCAGCACGGCCAGCCTGGTCACCGCCCGGGGCTCGTCCAGGGCCAGGCGGTGGCCGACCCGCGCCCCGCGGTCGTGGCCCGCCACCGCGAAGCGGTCGAAGCCGAGTGAGCGCATGACCAGCAGCTGGTCGTGCGCCATCACCCGCTTGGAGTAGGGGCCGTGGTCCGGCGCGGAGGGGGGCTTGTCGCTGTCCCCGTACCCCCGCAGGTCGGTGAGGACCACGGTATGCCCGCGGGCGAGCACGGGCGCCACCCGATGCCAGATGAGATGCGTCTGCGGGTAGCCGTGCAGCAGCAGGACCGGGGGCCCCTCACCGGCGACGTACGTGTTGACGCGCACGCCGTCGGCGTCGATCACGTGGTGGGCGAACGAGGCGGGCAAGGGGATGCTCACAGTGGTGTCTCCGATGGGCGCGACGGGTCCGCGGGAGCGGCCGGTCGCCTCGCGGCTCCCGGCCCGCCCCCTGTCTGCATACCCGGATCCGGCCTGGGACCCGGGCCGTTGAACGGAGCTGTTCGATGCTGTGGAACGGCCCACGGCGCCGCGCTGTTCACGGGCCGGGCGGGAGAGTGACGGTGGTCGCCGGTGAGCCGGGCGGGGGGAGCGCCGGCCACCGCCGAGCCGGGCGGGTGAGTGGGGACTACCAGTGAGCCGGGCGGGTGAGTGACGGCGGCAGCGTGGTCCTGGCGTCGCCCTTCGCCGCGTCCAGCTGGGACTGGATCAGGAAGATGCTCCCGGTGAGGTCGGCGCCCGAGAGGTCGGCGCCCCTGAGGTCGGCGCCGATGAGGTCGGCCGTCCTCAGGTCGGCGCCCCTGAGGTCGGCCCCGATGAGATAGGCCCCCCTCAGGTTGGCACCCCGCAGGTCGGCGCCTCTCAGCTTGGCCCCGATGAGGTCGGCGCCCCTGCGGTCCTTCCTCCCGCGCCCGGCTCCGGCGCGGACGAGCTCACTCGTCCGCAGCAGCAGGGCGTTCACCTCCCGCCGGTGCGCCGCCACGTCCAGCCGTACGAGAGCGTCGGGGGTGTCGCGGGTGAGGCGTTCGGTCTCCTCCAGGGCGAGGCCGAGCTCACCGCGGATGGGGCGGGCCTGCGGCAGCGCCAGCGCCTCGGTCAGGTACCGGAGCAGCTCGTGGAGATCCCGCATGACGGGGAACACCTCGAACATCCGCGCGGCGGTCCGCGGCGCCCGCCGCCAGTCCTGCCCGCCGAAGGTGACCTGGGAGACCTTCTGCCCGGCGCCGAAGCAGTCGTAGACGGTGCAGCCCCGGAAGCCCCTGTCCCTGAGGCGCGTGTGAATGCCGCAGCGGAAGTCCGTCCGCAGGTTGGGGCAGGCCTGCCCGGCCTTCTTGTCGATCGCGAAGTCCGACGAGGCCGAGAAGGCGGGCACGACACAGCACAGCGCGAAGCAGCTCTCGCAGTCGGCGCGCAGATCGGCGCGATCCCCCGCGGGGGAGGCGGCTGCGTGTTCGCGTCTCTCGGACAATGCGCGGGACCTCCTGTACCGGGCGGGCGCGCTGTTCACAGCCGGTGAAAAATGGCTGTGAACAGCGATTTCACCAGTGAACCCTACCCGAACCCGCCCATCCCCTGATCGTGGGCCGGACCGGGCGGCGGACGGAGGGCGGGCATGGTCCCGACGACGACAGTGGCGTCCAGCTCGCCGGACTCGACCACCCGCGGGATCAACCCGTTGCGGGCGAAGGCCTCCGCGGTCTGGGGCGCCTGGCGCTCGCTCGTCTCGATCAGCAGGTGGCCGCCCGGTGCCAGCCACAGTGCCGCCTCCGCGGTCACCCGCCGCTGGATCTCGAGCCCGTCCGCGCCACCGTCGAGCGCCACCCGCGGCTCGTGCTCGCGGGCCTCCGGGGGCAGCAGCCCGATCGCCCCGGTGGGCACGTAGGGCGCGTTGGCGGTCAGGATGTCGACGCGGCCCCGCAGCGTGGCGGGCAGCGGCTCGTAGAGGTCACCCTCGTACACCAGGCCGTCGGCGGCGTCGATGTTGCGCCGGGCACAGCGCACCGCGGCGGGGTCGATGTCGACGGAGTGCGACTCCACCCGGCCCAGGGCCGCGACCAGCGCGGCGCCCACCGCGCCGGAACCGCAGCAAAGATCGACGATGATCCGTGGCCGGTCGGGGACGGTGAGCTCTTCAGGGCCGAGAGAACCGAGAGGACCGAGGGGAGGGGAGGGGGCGGCGGTCCGGCGGGCGAGGGCGACGGCCTGATGGACGAGGAACTCGGTACGGCGGCGGGGAACGAAGACCCCGGTGTCCACCGCTATCCGCAGCCCACAGAACTCCGCCCAGCCGAGAACGTGTTCGAGGGGCAGACCGGCGACCCGCCGGTCCAGCATGGCGGCGAGGTCGGACGGCGTCCGCGCCGTGGAGATGATCAACTGCGCCTCGTCCTCGGCGAAGACACAGCCGGCGGCCCGCAGCCTGGTGACGATGACGGATTGGGAGAGAGATGACGGTGAAGCCGACATTGGAGCCTTTCGGGATGCCGTTGGGGCTCCCTCGGCCACCTAGGTCGGAAGGACCACGCGGCCGTGAGACGGGAGCACCCGACCTGACACAGCGGTAATGGGTCTCACCTCCTCGATCACGTCCATTGCTGGAGGGCAACACTACCCGAGCCGACGCCCGGTGCGAACACGTTCACGGCGAGCCGGGAGCGCCGGGAGCGGAGATGTGCCACCGCTCCGAGGGGCACCCGTGAGAGCGGTGGCCTCCGACGGTGGCCTCCGACGGTGTCCTCCGACGGTGTCCTCCGACGGAGGCCTCCCACAGCGGCCGGTTCCCGCGAGAGCCCGGCACGCCGGGAGCTCCGGCTCAGGAGGGAGACTCGGGGAGCTCCGCACGAGGAACCCGCCTCAGCAGGTAGGTGTCCATGATCCAGCCCTTGCGTTCCCGGGCCTCGGCGCGGACGTCGCGGATCCGGTCGGCGACCTCCGCGACCGGCCCGGCTACCAGGATCTCGTCGGGGGTGCCGAGGTAGGCGCCCCAGTAGATCTCGAAGCCGGTGGGGTCGGGCAGGGAGGTGAAGGCGTGGCGGGCGTCGAGCATGACGACGATGTCGTCGGACCCGCCGGGCCCCTCCTCGGACAGGCGGCGGCCCGTGGTGATGTGCAGGGGCCGTGCGACCTGGGTCAGGCTGGTGCGGTGCCTGGCGGCCAGCGCGGACACGCTGCTGATACCGGGCACGACGTCGTACTCGAACCGGACCGTGCCCCGATCGAGGACCTCCTCGACGATGGCCAGCGTGCTGTCGTAGAGGGAGGGATCGCCCCAGACGAGGAACGCGCCGGTCTCGTCGTCGCCGAGTTCGTCGCGGACGAGCCGCTCGTAGATGTCGGCCCGGCGCGATCGCCAGTCCTCCACCGCGCTCGCGTACGCGGGGGTGGTCCGGTCTCGGTCGGGGTCGCGGGCCTCGACCAGCCGGTACGAGGCGCGGGCGTGCGCGTCGACGAGGTCCTGCCGGAGCTGGACGAGGTCGTGCTTGACCTCCCCCTTGTCGAGGATGAAGAACACGTCGGCCGCGGCGATGGCCTTGACCGCCTGAAGGGTGAGGTGGTCGGGGTTTCCCGCGCCGATACCGATGATGAGGATTCGCTTCACGCGGGAAAGTCTGCCCCCCGCGCGAAGGGGACGCCGCGCCGGGCCGGGCCTTGACCCCGATTCCCGGCAGGAGCGGTGAAAGCATGAGGTAACGCCTCGTCCTGGTCTAGTCTCGCGATCGTGACGATCAGGAACTCGCACTGCTCCTTCTGCGGCAAAGCCTTCGCCCCCGGCCAGTCCTGGCCGCGCACCTGTTCCGGCTGTGAGAACACCTCCTACCTCAACCCGCTGCCGGTCGCGGTGATGGTGCTGCCGGTGGACGACCGCCTGCTGGTGGTCCGTCGTGACGTCGAACCGCACCGGGGCGGGCTCGCCCTGCCCGGCGGCTTCGTCGACATGGGCGAGTCCTGGCAGCAGGCGGCCGTACGGGAGCTTCGCGAGGAGACGGGCGTCGTCGTCGACGCGGACGGCGTGCGGCTCCTCGACGTGCTCAGCGCTCCCGACGGCACCGTGCTGGTCTTCGCCCTGGGACCGCGGACCGGAGAGGCGGACCTCCCGCCGGTCGTGCCGACGGCCGAGACGACGGAGTGGCTGCTGATCGACGGGCCGCGAGAGCTGGCGTTCCCGCTGCACACCCGGATCGTGGCGGAGTACTTCGCCGGGAAATGATTACGGTGATCGTCGGCGGTCGCGTTCCGGCCTTCGACCTCGGCGGGAGGCGCGACGCGACCGCCGAGGGCCCTCCCCGGAACGGCCGCCCTTCCCCCGCGGCCCGTTTAGCCCGGACGCGACGGGTAGGAGGCAGGTGTCCTACCTTCGCTGACGAGGAGAAACGCCATGACGGAGAACGTGTGGAGCTACCGCCCCGAGGCCTACAGTGGCGAGCAGACGCTGGATCTCGTGGGGTTCGACGTGGAGGCCACCGACGGCAAGATCGGTTCGGTGGACGAGGAGAGCAACGCGGTGGGTGACAGCTACATCGTCGTCGACACCGGATTCTGGATCTTCGGCAAGAAGGTCGTACTGCCGGCCGGTACCGTACACCAGATCGATCCGCAGGAGCGCAAGATCTATGTCTCGCGCACCAAGCAGGAGATCAAGGACGCGCCGGAGTTCGATGAGGCGACCTACAGGGAGCCCGAGTACCGCGACAAGCTGGGCGGCTACTACGGCCCCGGCGCGCGGTAATCGTTGATCGTTGATGAGCCCCTCCCCGCCCGGGAGGGGCTCATTCGTCATGTGCGGGAGGAAACCGGTCCGGACACCGCGCCCGGCGAGCCGAGGCCTCCGGTCAGTTCTGGCCGAGCCAGAGGTCGGGCCCGAACACCTCGTAGTGGATGTCGGAGGCGGGCACCCCGCGCCGGAGCAGCTCGGTGCGCACGCCGCGCATGAACGGCAGCGGCCCGCACAGGTAGGCGACCACGGGGTCGGGAAGGTCGATCCCGCTCAGGTCGACCTGGCCGACGTTCGGCGCCGGCCGGCAGGAGCAGTCGCCCACCTCCTCGTACCACCGGTGCAGGGTGGCGCCGGGCAGGGCGGCGACCAGCTGCCCGAGCTCCTCCCGGTGGGCGTGGTCGGCGGGGCTGCGGTCGGCGTGGACGACGGTGACCTGGCGGGTGGAGCCGTTCGCCGCGAGGTGCTCGACCATCGACAGGATGGGGGTGGCGCCGATCCCCGCCGAGGCCAGCAGCAGCGGGGGGCCGTCGGTGGGCAGGGTCAGGTCGCCGAACGGCGCCGAGACCGTCAGCACGTCCCCGGCCCGGACGTTGGCGTGCAGCCAGTTGGACACCTCTCCCTCGGGGGTGTCGCCGCCGCGTACCCGTTTGACGGTGATCCGCCAGTCGTCCCGCTCGGGGGCGCACGACAGGCTGTACTGCCGGATCTGCCGCGCGCCGTCGGGCAGGGTGACCGCGACGCTGACGTACTGGCCGGGCTTGAAGGACAGGGGGATCCGCGGCCGCAGGGTGAAGGAGACCGAGTCCGGGGTCTCGCGCCGCCGTTCGAGCACCGTGGCCGGCAGCCAGCCCTCCGCCGCGGAGTCGCGGTAGAGAGCCGCCTCCAGGGCGATGAGCGCGTTCGCCATCAGCCAGTAGACCTCGTCCCAGGCCGCCACCACCTCGGGGGTGGCGGCGTCGCCGAGCACCTCGGCGATGGCGGCGAAGAGGTATTTGTGGACCACCTCGTACTGCTCGGGGGCGATGCCGAGCGAGGCGTGCTTGTTGGCGATCCTGGCGAGCATCGCGTCCGGCCGGTCGTCGGGGCGCTGCACCAGGATGGCGGCGAAGGCGGCGATCGACCCGGCGAGCGCGCTCTGCTGCTCGCCGTTGGCCTGGTTGCCGCGGTTGAACAGCTCGCGCAGCAGCTCGGGGTGGTCGGTGAACATCATCTTGTAGAAGCGCGCGGAGATGTCCTGGATGGCGCCCCCGACCGCCGGCAGGGTGGCACGGACGATCACGGCCGAATCTGGGGAAAGCACAGGTCCTCCAACTACTAGATGATCTTTATGTCGGGTGTGAGCGGGGGCGCCCAACTCCTGGTCAGACGCGATTTCCCTCCCGTCGCCTCTATTTATACAAGTACTTTTTGTGTAAACTCAACCTCGGGGACTGTGAGATAGGGCTCCCTGGCGCGGACCCGGGACCGGGTGTTCGCGCGGGAGTGCCCGGCCGGCCGCGTCTACGATGGCGGCCGGAGTCTTCGCGTCCACCCGGACGAGCGTGTCGCGGCACTGCCGCAGGGGAGGTGAGCCGGCCATGGCCGAGCCAGGGAAGCCGCGCGGGACCGATGACGTCACGGGCGGTGCGGCGTCCGCGCGGGCCGCCGAACAGCCCACGCCGCCGCCGGCCGGCCGCCGGCGGCTCATCCTGGCGATGCTTCGCGAGTCCGCGGTGCCGCTGGGCGTGGTCGAGATCGCCGAGCGGCTCGACGTCCATCCCAACACGGTGCGGTTCCATCTCGACGCCCTGGCCGACACCGGCCGGATCGAGCGGGTTCACGCGGCACCGGCCGGTCCGGGCCGGCCGCCGCTGGTGTTCCGGGCGCGGCCGGGGATGGATCTCGCCGGGCCGCGCAACTATCGCGTGCTGGCCGAGATCCTGGCGGGCAGCCTGGCCTCCGGCCCGGAACCCGCCGCCAGGGCGACCGAGGCCGGACGGGCGTGGGGGGTCGCCCTGGCGGCCGGCCGGCCGGCTCCGGCGGCCGGTCCCACGCGGAGGGAGGCGGTGCGCGAGCTGGTGAACCTGCTCGACGACATCGGGTTCGCCCCCGAGGAGCGATCAGCGGGTGACGGCGAGCAGATCGGGTTGCGGCACTGCCCGTTCCTCGATCTCGTCAAGACCCAGGGCAAGGTCATCTGCCCGCTGCACCTCGGGCTCATGCAGGGGACGATGACGGCACTCGGCTCCCCGGTGACCGTGGACCGGCTCGAACCGTTCGCCGAGCCCGACCTGTGCCTCGCGCACCTCGCGACGGTCCGTGATGAGTCATGATATTTAATGACATCGAGTGACCGGCCGGGCCCCGGGACCTTCTCCCCGCGGGACCGGACACCGCGTTCCGGAACCTCGAAGCGGTCCCGGAACGCGGCAAGAGGTGCGGTCAGGGGTAGTTGACCAGGTTGGCCTCGTTGGTGGTGGAGTTGGACGGGCCGCCCGTCGTGTTGATGATGTTGCGGATCGTGCCGACGCCGCCGAGTGACACCGTCACCATGTTGTGGAAACGGACGCCCGGCGTGTTCGGCACCTCGAACGCGCGGGCCGCCACGACACCCGGGTTGACGTTGAAGTAGCAGTAGCTGCCCAGACCCCACGCCTCGTGCGTGGTGACCGAGTCGGCCACCTTGTACGCGGCGTAGCCCTGCGTGCTCCCGTTCATCCAGGAGGCCTGGTTGGGCGGGTCGTAGGGCATCTCGTTCTGGTAGAAGTACGTCCGGCCGCCGTTGCCGTTCCAGACGGTCTGGTGCTGCTGGTAGTGCTCGACGAACAGGCCGTACATCGTGACGTCGTCACCGTTGACGGTCAGCCCGTTGGCCGCGGTGTTGCTGTTCCACCCGATGCCGCTGCCGTGGTCGCCGCGCCAGATCCACAGGTGGTCGCCGATCACGTTGTCACTGTTGACGACGAGGCTCTGGGTGGCCTTGCCGACGGCCGCGCCGCCGACCCGGAAGTACACGTCGTGCAGCGACGTCGGGTTGGCGGCGTGGCTCGCCGACGATCCCGCGGGGCCGACCTGCATCAGCATGGCCGAGTTGGTCGTGCCCGCGTCGATGAGCAGCCCGGCCACCTTGACGCCGTCCACGTCGGCGACGGTCATCGCGGTCACGCCGTTGTCGGGGATCAGCGTGGCCAGGCCCAGGCCGAGCACGACGGTGTTGGCCCGGGTCACCCTGATCGTGTCGTTGAGGTGGTAGACGGCGGGGGTGAACAGCAGGTTCAGCCCCTGCGCGAGCGCCGCGTTGATGTCCGCCGCGGTGTGGCCGGGCTTGACGACGAAGAACTGGTCGATCGGGATCGAGGTGCCCGCCGGGTTGCCACCGGTCCACGTGGTGCCGACGGAGTTCGTCCGCAGCGCCGGTACGAACACCTGGTAGGCGCCGGCCTGGTCGACGTACAGGAACGGCTTCTCCCGCACGACCGGCGTGGTCGCCACCCTGGTGTACGGCGGGTCAGGGAAGTTGCCCGCGGGCGGGTTGTCGACGCCTACGAACACCATGTTCCAGTTGGAGCCGGTCCAGCTGCCCCACTCGGCGTTGCGCGACAGCCACTGCTGCTGCGAGCCCGACCTGACCTGGCCGTCGATCTTCGAGTCGGCGATGAAGCCGCCGCTCGACCAGCCGCCGTCGTCGAGTTGCAGGTTGCCGCGCAGGTGCATCCGCCGGTACGAGGCGGCCTGCGAGACCGCCCAGCGGTCGGTGCCCGAGGGCGGGGTGACCGACAGGTTCTCGGCGCCGCGCCAGAAGTTGTGGGTCGCGTTGCCCTGGAACCAGTCGGCCTCGGCGTGCACGCCACCGTTGATGGTGACGCTGTCGGGGGACAGGCCGAGGCCGGCGATCTGCGTGTAGAAGCCGATGTTGGCGTCCACCGAGTACGAGCCGGGCTTGAACAGCAGGGCGAAGCGGTTGCCGCCGAACTGATTGGTCTGCTGCTGGCCGAAGACCGAGTTCAGCCTGGCCTGGATGGTCGCGGTGGGCGTCGACGGGTCGAAGACGCTCACGTTCGGGCCGAGGTCGGGGTTGTTCCCGGTCGGCGGCGGGCTGCCCAGGCTGAAGGACTGGGCGGTCGTGCCGTTGCACGTGTACTGCTGGAGCTGCACGCTGTCCCCTGTCGAGGCGCCCGGCACGTCGAGGCACTTGCCGCTGTGCCGGTTGACGAAGTGGTAGAAGCCGCCGGGTTCCTCCACGGCCTGCCACTGCTGGTTGTTGCCGCCGGAGTACGACCAGAGCTGGATGGGGGCGCTGTCGGCGGTGGAGACATTCGTGACGTCCCACGCCTGGGCCTCGTTGTTGCCGTTGCCGACCCGGTGGAACCCGCCGCTGGTCGGCTGGAACCGCCAGAGCTGGGCGGTCGTGCCGTTGCACGCGTACTGCTGGACGACGGTGCCGTTGGCGGTCGCGGCGGCCCGCGCGTCCACGCACTTGCCGCTGTTGCGGCTGATCACGGTGGTGAGCCCGGCCGGCGGCGCGGCCTGCGCCGTGCCGGGCGGCACGACCAGGAACGCCGCGACCACGGCGAGTGCCATGAGGATGTGCCTCATCCGGTCCTCCTGGAATCCCGCCGTGACGCGGGTGAGATACGGGCTCGCCGGGGCGGTGCCCCGGCGGAACCGGTGATGGCGGGTACCGGCGCGGCGACCGCGCCCGGGAGCGGCGGTGGGGGGTGCTGCGGGGTCACGGTGGCTCTTCTCTGTGGTGTTCTCTTCCTGTGCCGCGGTGCGTGCGCCCTGGCGCCGAACACCGCCGGCTCGTACGGCGAAGTGACGGACCCGGGATCCGTTCCATCGGTTCGAAGGAGCGCCCCGGTAACTTCAGCTCTTAAATTAAATCGGATCAAACACGGGGGGCAGGAGGCTTGTCAATAGGAAAGTTTACAAATAGTAGTTATGCGGGAGCCCCGGACGAGTCTCGCCACGCGGCCCGGTGCAGGCGGGCGGTCAGCGTCCGCAGATGCTCCACCAGCTCGGGCGGCTCGTGGACCTCGAACTCGAAGCCGAACGCGGCCACCCAGACCGCGAGATGGTCGAGGCTGTCGGAGCCGATGCGCAGGACGCAGGTGTCGTCGTCCACGGGTTCCACCACGCCGATGGTGGGGGGAACCTCCTCGGCCACCGCCCTGGCCGAGCCGTGCATGGTGAGCACCGCCCGGTAGCGGTGGCGGTCCGTGGTCATGCCCCTGGCGAAGTACCCGGCCAGGTCGTCGTCGGGAAGCGGCCTCGGAGCGAAGCGGGGGCCGGTGGGGACGCGCGGGGACAACCTGTCGACGCGGAACCTGCGCCAGTCCGACCTCTCGGTGTCCCAGGCGAAGAGGTACCATCGCCGCCCGCCGTTGACCAGGCGGTAGGGCTCCACGTCCCGCACGCTCTCCGAGCCGTCGTGGGAGACGTAGTCGAACCGCAGCCGCCGGTGGTCGCGCACCGCCGAGGCGATCGCGGTCAGCGTCGAGGGATCGACGGTGGGGCCCGGCATCGGCATGGTCACCATGGCCGAGCTCAGCGTGTTGACCCGGTAGCGCAGCCGCGGGGGCAGCACCTGGTCCAGCTTGGCCAGCGCTCGCACGGAGGTCTCGGCGATGCCGGTGACCGCGCCCGCGGTCGCCGTCCGCAGCCCGACCGCCACCGCGACCGCCTCCTCGTCGTCGAGCAGCAGCGGGGGCAGCGAGGCGCCCGCGGCCAGCTGGTAGCCGCCGCCGACTCCACCGGTCGCGTTGATCGGATACCCCAGGAGCCGCAGCTTGTCGACGTCGCGGCGCACGGTCCGCGGGCTCACCTCCAGCCGCCCGGCCAGCTCCGCACCCGACCAGTCCCGGTGGGCCTGCAACAGCGCCAGCAGGCGGAGTAACCGCGCCGAAGTTTCCAACATAAGACGATTTTTCCATCTATCGCGGACAGGAGCTGTCCGCGAATGCTCCTAACGTCTGCGCCATGACCACAGAAAATCCGATGACCGTTCTCGTGACCGGTGCCACCGGCACCGTCGGCCGCCCCCTCGTCGAGCAGTTGCTGGCCGCGGGACACCGGGTCCGGGCCCTCACCCGGAACCCGGCGAAGGCGAACCTCCCCGCGGGCGCCGAGGTGGTGGCGGGCGACCTGGCCGACACCACGACCCTGCCCGGCGCCTTCTCCGGTGCCGACGCCGCGCACCTGATCGGCTTCAGCGGGGAGGACTTCGCGCCGCTGACCAACGGCGCCGAGATCGTGGACCTGGCGAGGAAGGCCGGCGTACGCAAGGTGACGGTGCTCAAGGGGGACGTGACGAAGAGCCCGCTGGAGGAGGCCGTCGAGGCCGGTGGCCTGGAGTGGACCCACCTGGCGCCGGTGGAGTTCATGTCCAACGCCCTGGAGTGGGCGGAGTCCGTGCGGGACGAGGGCGTCGTCCGCGAGGCGTTCGCCGGCGTCAGGAGCGCCATGATCCACGAGGCGGACATCGCCGCGGTCGCCGCGGTCGCGCTGACCGCCGACGGCCACGCGGGCCAGGAGTACTGGCTGACCGGGCCGCAGGCGCTGACCCCGCCGGAGAAGGTACGCGTGATCGGCGACGTCCTCGGCCGTGAGGTGCGCTACATCGAGCTCACCAGGGACGAGGTCGTGGCGGAGTGGCGCCGGACCGGCTACTCCGACGAGGACGTCGAGTTCTTCCTGACCATGCGGACCAACCCGCCCGAGGCGGGCTACACCGTGCTCCCCACCGTGGAGAAGGTCACCGGGAAACCGGCCAGGACCTTCGCCGGGTGGGTACGGGAGAACGCCGCCGCCTTCGGCTGATGCCGTTCGTGCCGAACGGGGACCGGTTCCACTCGTGGTACGGCGCGACCGGTCCCCGGATCCTTCATGACCCGGGCGCCGCCGGTCGGTTGCCGGCGGCGCCCCATCCTGCGGCCGGGACTACTCGAGACCGAAGGCGCGGGTGATGGTCTGGGTGACGCCGCCGCCGTTGCGCTGCTCGGCGGTGACGCGGATGGACACGTGTTCGGCTCGGTGCGGTGCGTCCAGGGACGCCTGCCAGGTGCCCTTCCTCTCCTTCAGACTCTGCCGGCGCCAGCCGGCGCCGTCGTCGTAGGAGACCTCGAGCTCGACCGTGGAGACCGTGTCCCGGGCGGGGTCGCCGCCGAGTACCACCGGTGTGATGGAGAGGTCCGTTCTGCGCTTCGCCCGGCCTGCGGCGTCCAGGTCCGTCCCGTAGTCCAGCTGGACCAGGGGGACGGCCTGCACCCCCTCCTCGGGGGCGCCGGAGGTGAAGCGCCACTCGGTCCGGGTGGCGGTGGAGTAGGGGTTGATCCCGCCGTCGTTCTCGGTCTCGACCACCAGCCGGTACGGCAGCCGCTGCGGTGCCAGCTCACCGACGTTGAGCCTGGGCCAGCCTTCGACCCGGACCAGTTGCCTGTCGCCCTGGTACACCGTGGCCCTCTGCGACTGGCCGGACCCGCCGCTGTGCGCGGCTCCCGCGTCGCCGAACCCCTGGATGTAGGCGCTGAGCCCGTGCTCGCCGCGGTACGGGATGTCGCTGCCGATCATGCGTGGCCGGTAGATGGGGCCGTACCAGCGGTCCTGCTGGACGCTGCCCGGCCGGTAGGACAGTATGTCGGTCTTCGACGCCCCCCAGCCGTCCAGCGCGGTGTTCTGCTGCCATTTGACCCCGTCCCCGGCGGAGACCCAGTCGGTACGCCGCCCCGGCGCGACCGGCTTCAGCGCGAAGGGGATGCCCGAGTAGTACTCGTAGGGCGGGTAGTCCACCCGCGACTCGGTGACCTGATTCCCCGGCGGCGGGGTGAAGTCGAGATCGATCCGGGCGAGGTCACGCGGACCCGTCTTGGCAGAGGGGTCCTTGGGCACCTGCCCGATGTGGTAGTCGACCAGGTCGTACAGGTACTTCGGCGCGGGGTGGGCCTCGACTGTCAGCCGGACCCCGTGCCTGCCCGCGGCGAGCTCGTCGATCAGCGTCTTCCCCTCGTCCATGGTCAGCGAGGCGACCGGGAGCGGGCCGGTCGAGACGGTGTCGGGGGCGCCGTACCAGTCGCTCCTGCGGCCGGCGCCGTCGTTGACCACCAGGAGCAGCGCCGCGCCGGCGGCGTGCGCCGCCGCTGCCTGATCCGCCGGGGCCACGGCGCCGCCGCGGATGACCACGGCCTTGCCGCGGGCGGACAGGCCGGCGTAGTCGGCCGGTGAGCCGGTGCCGGCGAAGACGGCGTCCAGCCGTGAGGTGCCGTCCGGCAGCGGCCGGGAACCGGGCTGGACGAGGGTGCCGCCGAGGTGGTGGCCGGGGTAGGTGATCCGCAGCGGGGTCTGCTCGGCGCGGATCCTGGTGGTGAGGACGAAGCTGCCCTGCTTCACCTTCTCCTGCGTGGGGAGGGCCCACAGGCTGTCATACGTGGCGGACGGCATGATCGTCTCCCGCAGGGCGCCCCAATCGTAGGGCGTGGGCTCCTTCGAGGTGAAGGAGCGGTAGATGTCGAGCCGGCTGTCGACCACGGCGCTCGGCCGGGATGTCGCCACCTTCACCTGGCGTGCCCGCGAGGCGTCGAGCACCACCTCCCGATCGGTCGTCAGGTCGACCTCGGGAGCGGCCAGCACCGCGAGACCGAGGGAGTTCGGTCCGTGCAGACCTGTCACGTCCGGGAAGGACAGGACCGTGTAGGAGCCGGGGGCGAAGCGGCTGGTGAGCGTCCCGTCCTGGACCCACATGAAGGCGCTGGTCCCGTCGGCGCCCCTGATCTCGACATCGCCGTTCACGAGCCGGCCGGCGCGGTCCTTCAGGCGCACGGTGAGGTCGTACTTCTCGGATTCGACGGCGACGCCCACGGCCGTGTGCACGTCACCGGATGCGTGCCGGGCCCTGACCTGGGCGGCGTACTGACCCGCCGCGAGCCCGTCCGGGTCCACCGTGATGCCGACCGTCGAGGTCCCGCGGGCGGGCACCGTGACCTGGTCGGCGGCGAGCGTGAACGCCCGCGCGGGGGAACCGCCGGGGACGACGGTGAGCTCCAGGGTGAGGGGGCTGCCCGTGGTGTTGGTGTAGGTGATCTCCCGCTTGATCGGCTGCCGCCGCGTACCGGGCGACCACGGGACGAGTCCCGCGTCCACCGATCCGGTCGCGACGATCTGGTCCCGCAGGTAGGCGGCGGCCACGTCCAGCCGGCCGGTGCCGGCCTGGTAGGGGGTGTAGTCGGGGGTCGGCACGCTGGTGCTCATCAGAGCGTCCTTGATCTGCCGCCCGGTCCACTCCGGGTGCTTCTGGGCCAGCAGCACCGCCGCACCGGCGACGTGCGGCGTCGCCATGGAGGTGCCGCTCTCCAGCCGGTAGTAACCTTCGCCCCCGTTCATGTACTGCGAGCGCGCCGCCAGTACGTCCACGCCGGGAGCGGTCAGGTCGGGCTTGAGCCCGTCGTCGCCCGTGCGCGGCCCGGCGCTGGAGAAGCCGGCGAGATGGTCGGAGGCGTCCACCGCGCCGACGGTGAGCGCGGCGTCCGCCGTTCCGGGCGCGCTGACGCTGTAGGGACTCTGCCCGCTGTTGCCCGCGGCGATGACGAAGAGCGCGCCCGTCTCGGCGCTCAGCAGGTTCACGGCCTGGCTCAGCGGATCGTCCTGGGTGTGCCAGACGCCGACCCCCAGGCTCATGCTGATCACCTTGGCGCGCTGGGTGCGCGCCGCCCACTCCATGCCCGCGATGATGCCGGACACCGGCCCGGAGTTGGTGTCGTCGAGGACCTTGCCCACCACCAGGTCGGCGCCGGGGGCGACGCCCCGCTCCTTGCCGCCGGACGCGGCGCCCGTGCCGGACAGGGTGGAGGCGGTGTGGGTGCCGTGCCCGTTCCGGTCGACGACCTCCTCGCCGGGGACGAAGCTCTGGGAGGCCACGACGCGGTCCGCCAGGTCAGGATGGGTGGGGTCGACCCCGCTGTCCAGGACGGCGACCCGGACCCCGGCGCCCGTGCCGCCCGCGGCCCAGGCCGCGGGGGCGCCGATCTGCGCCGTGGTGTCGGCGAGGGTCGCCTTCGCCTTGCCGTCAAGCCACACCTTGTCGATGCCGGCGGTGAACCGGGGTGTCACCGCGGCCTTCGGCGTGCCTTCGGCCCGGGCCGAAGGCGGCTGCCCGGCGCCGGTGAGGGCCGACCAGAAGGTCGCGGCCTCCGCCCGGCGGGCGCGGACCGCCGCACCGCGTACGGAGGGAAGGCTCAGAGTGGTCTCGGCTCCCGGCAGCGGCGGGCGGTCGGCCCTGAGGGCAGCCGAGTCTTTCGTATGGGTGACGATCAAAGGGAGTTCACTACTGTGCGCGTCGTCGTAGCCCAGGTCTATGAGCTGGGTCACGTCGAAGAGTTGCCTGTCGAGCCGGCCGGTCGCGACGTAGGCGACGGCCTCGTCGGGATACACGTACGTGTGCCCGCGTTCGGTGACGACGCGCACCGAGCCGGTGGCGCCCGGCGCGCGTACGACGTCCACCAAGGGGGGGCCGTCGGATCTCCGTGTCACCTTCACCTTGTCGCCGGTGATCAGCGTTACCGTGACGGGCGCGGGTTGCGCGCCGCCGGCCGGGGCCGGTGTCACCGTGGGGGGTGAAGCGGCGCTGTAGGCCACCACCGGGGTGACCATGACAGCGACCAGGGCTGCGGCGAGTGATGCCGCAGTGCTCCAGGGGGTAGGGAGCCTCACATTGCCTCCGTAGTTGGCGATCGGGACGAATACGATCACCTCCGGACAGGCGCTGTAAAGCACTTGTTATTACTATATTGTTACTGAAACACGCATTTTCTTTACTTTTCGGTCATGTGGTTATATATCGGACAGTTGTCCCATGTCTGGCGACCGTCCCGCCCGGTACCGCAACACCATTTCGTGGTCGAGTGGCCTGGCCGTATGTCGAGTACGGTGACCGCCGAGGACCTTCGCGTGCGGATGGCGGGCCGCTTCGGGAAGGGGGTGAACGCCGGCCGCGACGGCTGTTCCGGTGTTTGCCCGGCCTCGGAACGCGGGGATACGCTCCATCCTGTTCAAGAACAATATTCGGCTACGGATCGCGCCTGTTCGCATCGGCTTTCACGGGTGACCAGGACGATCATCCGCCCGGGGCGGTGACGGAGCCCATCCCCGAATCCGCTGGAGCGTGAAGATGACCTTCGAGGGCCTCGACCCCCGCACGCCGGTGCTCGTGGGCGTCGGGCAGTCGTCCGAGCGGATCGGCGAGCCCGGCTACCGGCGGCTGTCGCCCGTCGAGCTCGCGGCGGTCGCGGTCCGCGAGGCTCTCGCCGACACCGGCGCGGACCCCGCACGGGTCGCCGCCGCCGTCGACACCGTGGCGGGGGTGCGCCAGTTCGAGATCTCCGCGCCCGGCGTCCCCGCGCCGCTGGGCAGGTCCACCAACTACCGTTACCTGTGAGTGTGCTGTGGTGAGCGCGCTCTCAGGCAGCTTCCGGCTTGCGCCGGAGCGTTCCCCGTTTCCGGGGTTCCCGTTTCGCCGGTGCGCGCCCGGCACGGGTGCCGGGTCCTACCGCTCCTCCACGGGCGTTTCGCGTCTCCCCGCAACTCTGGGCGACGTCGGCCGCGAGCGCGGCCAGATTCAGCGCGGCATTGAGATCCCGCCCCAGGGCAAGGCCGCACTCGGCGCAGGTGTAGGTGCGTTCGGACAGGGCGAGCTTGGCTTTCACCGCGCCGCAACCCGAACAGGTCTTACTGGAGGGATACCACCGGTCGGCAACAATGAGCCTGCCGCCGCTCCACCCGGTTTTGTAAGACAGCTGCCGCCGCACCTCGGCCATGCCGACATCGGAGACGGCGCGGGCCAGGCGACGGTTACGGACCATCCCGGAGATGGTGAGGTCTTCGACCACGACCGTGCCCCAGGTGGCCGCCAGGCGGGTGGTGAGCTGGTGGATGCCGTCGCGCCGCTGGTTGGCCACCCGGGCGTGTGCCCTGCCCAGCGCGGCCTTGGTCTTAGCCCAGCGGGCGGAGGCCTCGCGCCTGCTACCGTCCGGGGTGCGGGGGCCGACGCGGCGGGCGAGCTGCTTGCTCAACCGGCGCAGCCGCTTGAGCGCCGAGCGGTGATGCCTGGGATTGGCGACGACCTCGCCGGTGGACAGCACCGCGAGGTCCTTGACCCCGAGATCGACGCCGACGACGGCGCCC
>NZ_JBPXMD010000025.1:0-118637 GCF_051918855.1 Streptosporangium sp. H16 | reverse complement strand
GCTTCATGCACTGGCTTTTAACACACTGTTGAGTTCTCAAGAAACGGACGCGTACACCATCACCCTGACCCGACCAAGTGGTCCGGCAGAACTCCGGGACGTTCGTTTTGTTTTATTCTGTTCTTTCGTTGTGCCTTTATTCTTTCAGGCCCGCTTTTTCGTGTCAAACCGGCTTGTTTTGATCCGGTTGATTCGATCTAGCTGGCCCTGCTGGAATTTCGGCGGCCCCGTTTCCAGAGCAACCCCTCTAACTTACCAGCCCTTGAGCGGCTCTGCGAACCGATCTTCGAGACCGTTGGTTTCAAAGGGATTGTCGGCAAACACGACACAAGCCATACGGAAGTCACCGGAGTGATTGGAGTGGTTTGCGCCGGACCTTGCCGACATCAAAAGATTAGCAGCCCCCGAAGACCGCTCGAGACGTAACGGCGAACCCCGCAGCCGGGAAGCGGGAGGTTGGCAGAGCGGGCAGAGCGGAAGGTGCCCCGGTCCGCAAGCGAAGCGAGCCGAGCCGGGCCACCCAACCACCCAGCCCAACCACCCGACCGCCTGATCCCACCGAACCGCCCCGACCGGCCGAGCCCGGCGAGCCGAACGAGCCGGCCGCACCGACCGCATCGGCCGAGCGGGTGAATCCGAACAGGCATCGGCGGAAACATAGACTCGGCTGAGTGAGCAGCCAGACGCCGCCGACGGCGAAGAAGGTTCCCAGCGAGCGCGTGCACCACGGGGACACCGTGGTCGATGACTACGCGTGGCTGACGGTCAAGGACGACCCGGATGTGGTCGCCTACCTGGAGGCGGAGAACGCCTACACGCAGGAGGCGACCGCCCACCTCAAGCCCCTGCAGGAGACGCTCTTCCAGGAGATCAAGGGACGCACCCTGGAGACCGATCTCTCGGTCCCCACCCGCAAGGGCGACTGGTGGTACTACTCGCGGACGGAGGAGGGCAAGCAGTACGGCCTCCAGTGCCGGGTGGCGGCGGACGGCGAGACGCCGCCCGAGGTGAAGGCCGGAGAGTCGCTTCCCGGTGAGGAGGTCCTGCTCGACGGCAACGAGCTCGCCGGAGACTCCGACTTCTTCTCGATCGGTACCAGCTCGGTCAGCCCCGACGGCACCCTGCTGGCCTACTCCACCAACTTCACCGGCGACGAGCGCTTCACCCTGAGGGTGAAGAACCTCACCACCGGCGAGACCCTCCCCGACGAGATTCCCGGCATCTTCTACGGCGGCGCCTGGTCCGCCGACGGCACGACATTCTTCTACACGACGGTCGACGAGGCCTGGCGGCCCAACCAGGTCCACCGGCACACGATCGGGAGCCCGGCCGAGGACGACGTGCTCGTGCACGAGGAGTCCGACGAGCGGTTCTGGGTCGGCGTCGGGCTCAGCCGCAGCGAGCGCTACCTGGTCCTCTCCGCCGGAAGCAAGATCACCAGCGAGGTGCGCGTCCTGGAGGCCGACGATCCCACCGGCGAGTTCCGGGTCGTCAGGCCCAGGGAGACCGGTGTCGAGTACGGCGTCGACCACGCGGGTGACCACTTCCTGATCCTGCACAACCGGAACGCGGAGAACTTCGAGCTGGCCACCGCGCCCCTCGACGACCCCGGCAGCTGGACGCCGATCATCGAGCACCGCGCCGACACCCGGCTGCTCGACATCGACGCCTTCGAGGGCCACACCGTCGTGCACTTCCGCAGGGACGGCCTCACCGGCATCCGCATCCTGCCCCGCGACGGGGAGGCGTACGAGATCTCCTTCCCCGAGCCGATCTACGACGTGGCCCCGTCGGGCAACCCGGAGTTCGTCACCGGACGGCTGCGGCTCGGCTACACCAGCATGATCACTCCGCCGTCGGTCTACGACTACGACCTCGGCGCGGGCGAGCTGATCCTGCTGAAGCAGAAGGTGGTGCTGGGCGGTTACGACCCGGCCGACTACGAGCAGTTCCGCGAGTGGGCGACCGCCTCGGACGGCACCCGCGTGCCGATCTCGATCGTGGTCAAAAAAGGCACGGAGCGGCCCGCCCCCACCGTGCTGTACGGCTACGGAAGCTACGAGACCTCGATCGACCCGTCGTTCTCCATCGCGAGGCTCAGCCTGCTCGACCGGGGTTTCGTGTTCGCCGTCGCGCACGTCAGGGGCGGCGGTGAGATGGGCCGCCGCTGGTACGAGGACGGCAAGTTCCAGAAGAAGAAGAACACCTTCACCGACTTCGTCGCCGCCGCCGAGCACCTCTCCGCCGCGAACTGGTCGAGCGCGATCGTCGCCAGGGGCGGGTCGGCGGGCGGGCTGCTGATGGGCGCGGTCGCCAACCTCGCGCCGGAGACCTTCGCGGGCGTGGTCGCGGAGGTGCCGTTCGTGGACGCGCTGAACACGATCCTCGACCCGTCGCTGCCGCTGACCGTGATCGA
This sequence comes from Streptosporangium sp. H16, assembly GCF_051918855.1. NCBI lineage: Bacteria > Bacillati > Actinomycetota > Actinomycetes > Streptosporangiales > Streptosporangiaceae > Streptosporangium > Streptosporangium sp. H16. Next base: position 116,221 of record NZ_JBPXMD010000025.1, on the reverse strand, counting down.
ATGGGACGAGTGGGGCGACCCGCTGCACGATCCCGAGGTGTACGCGTACATGAAGTCGTACACGCCCTACGAGAACGTGGACGGCCGGGCCTACCCGCCGATTCTGGCGATCACCAGCCTCAACGACACGAGGGTTTTCTACCACGAGCCCGCCAAGTGGATCGCGAAGCTCCGCGACGTCGCGCGCGGCGGGCCTTTCCTGCTCAAGACGGAGATGGGCGCCGGGCACGGCGGCCGCAGCGGCAGGTACGACTCCTGGCGCGAAGAGGCCTTCACCCTCTCCTGGATTCTCGACACGACGAAGGTGACTCAGTGACGTATATCGCGGCGAAAGACAGGTACGACGATCGCCAGCCGTACAACAGGGTCGGCAAGAGCGGGCTCAAGCTGCCCGCCGTCTCCCTGGGGCTCTGGCACAACTTCGGTGACGACAAGCCCTTCGAGGTCCAGCGGGACATCCTCAGGAGGGCTTTCGACCTGGGGGTGACCCACTTCGACCTGGCCAACAACTACGGCCCGCCGCCCGGGACCGCGGAGACCAACTTCGGACGGCACTTCCGCGAGGACTTCGCGCCGTACCGGGACGAGCTGGTCATCTCCACCAAGGCGGGCTACGACATGTGGCCGGGCCCGTACGGCGAGTGGGGGTCGCGCAAGTACCTGCTGTCCAGCCTGGACCGGTCTCTCGAGCGGATGGGGATCGACTACGTCGACATCTTCTACAGCCACCGGTTCGACCCGGACACCCCGCTCGAGGAGACGATGGGCGCGCTGGACCACGCGGTCCGGTCGGGCAAGGCGCTGTACGCGGGCATCTCGTCCTACTCGCCCGAGCACACCAAGGAGGCCGCGCGGATCCTGCGGGAGATGGGCACGCCGCTGCTGATCCACCAGCCCTCGTACTCGATGCTGAACCGGTGGATCGAGGGCGGGCTGCTCGACGTCCTGGAGGAGGAGGGCGCGGGCTGCATCGCGTTCTCGCCGCTGGCGCAGGGCATGCTGACCGACCGGTATCTGAACGGGATTCCGGAGGGGTCGCGGGCCTCGCAGGGGCGTTTCCTCACCCCGGACATGCTCACCGACGAGACGATGCGGCACATCCGCACCCTGAACGAGATCGCGGGCCGGCGCGGCCAGTCGCTGGCGCAGATGGCGCTGGCCTGGGCGCTGCGCGACAGGCGCGTAACCTCGGTGCTGATCGGCGCGAGCAGCGTCAAGCAGCTGGAGAACAGCCTCGCGGCGGTGGAGAACCCCTCGTTCGACGCCGGAGAGCTGGAGGCGATCGACAAGGACGCGGTCGACGCGGGCATCAACATCTGGGCCGGGTCAAGCGAGGCCTGACCTCCCCCGCTCGTCCGCTCTCGCGTACGGAGGCCGCCGGTCCAGGTGACCGGCGGCCTCCGTACGTGAAAGGCCCGGGAAAACGCGAGAAGACGAGCCGGGGCCGGACGGGAGCCGGACGGGGTCAGAGTGCCTCGTGCCTTTGCAGGTACGTGAACGAGGCCCAGCCCGGCAGGACCGGCAGCCAGAAGGTCAGCAGCCGGAACAGCAGCACGGCCGAGGCCGCCACCTCACGCGGCACGCCCGCCAGGGTGAGCCCGGCCGTGAGGGAGACCTCGACGGCGCCGAGCCCGCCGGGGGTCGGGGCGGCCGAGCCGATGGCGTTGCCCGCGAGGAAGACGATGGCGACGGCGGCGAAGTTGATGGAGCCGCCGAAGGCGCGGACACAGGCGTCCAGGCAGACCACGAAGAACAGGGTGAGCATCAGGGTGCCGCCGAAGCCCTCGACGATCTTCCGGGGTGACTGGAGGATGTCGAGCAGGCGCGGCATGACGCCGGAGAACAGCGGGCGGAGCCGCGAGGTGATCATGCGGCGCAGGCGTGGCACACTCACGACGACCAGGATCAGCACGGCCACGGCGAGCAGCGTGATCACGAGGGTGCGCGACGGGGTGAACGACGAGGCGGTGTTGGAACCGGTGATGTAGGCGAACAGCAGCAGCAGGGCGACGTGGCAGGCCAGCCCGATGAGCTGGGAGGCGCCCACGCTGGCCACCGCCTGCCCCGGGGGGATGCCGCGTTTCTGCAGGTAACGGGTGTTGACCGCGACCCCGCTCACCGCGGCGGGCGCGACGAGCTTGACGAACGACCCGGCGAACTGGGCGAGCACCGTACGGCCGAGGGGCAGCTTCTCCGGCACGAACCCCATCAGCATGAGGGCGGCGGCGACGTAGCTCAGCATCGCGGCGACCAGCGCCACCCCGGTCCAGCTCCACTTGGCCGACGTGATCATGTTGAGGTTGATCTGGGTCAGGTAGTAGACCAGGAAGTACGCGGCGAACGCGGTGCCGATGATGGTGATCAGGGTCCGGGGACGGAAGCGCTCCAGGCGCACCTCCTCGGCCTCGGTCCTCGGCTTGAGCTCGACGATCCGATCGCGGATCTCGGTGAGCACTTCCTTGTTCCTGGTGAGCGCGGCCCTGGTCTCCCGGGTCAGCGCGATCCGCTGGAGCAGGGGAAGCGCGTCGGCGAGCATGCCGGACCCGGCCACGGCCGCGGCGGCGGCGACCGCCCGCTCGGCGCCGACGCGCAGGCTGAGGTAGGTGAGCAGCTGGGCGATGTCGAGACGGAGCAGCAGGTCACCGGCGGCGATCTCACCGCTGCGGGCGTCCATCAGGATGACCCGGCCCTCGCCGTCGACGTGGATGCTGTCGCCGGTCAGCCGCCGGTGGGCGAGCCGCTGGACCTGCAGCAACAGGACCTGCTCCCAGATCTGGGCGAGCAGGTTGTCGTCGATCTCGCTGTCGGGGATGCTGTCGAGCGGGCGGGTGGGGGTGTGCTCGTAGGCGAGTAGCGCGGCCTCGGTGCCGATCTCGCTGGTGCCGACGAGCCTGGGGGTGCTCGCTCCGGCCGCCTGCGCGGCGTACGCCATCAGGGCCTCGCGCTCCAGCTCGGCGCGGAGCGAGCGGATGGCCTTGCGGCGGGTCTCGGAGTTGAGGCGGATGCGCCGCCAGAGGCGGTAGAGCACCCCGGCGACCTGGCGGTCACGGTCGAGGACGGTGACGTCGAGGCGGCTGCCGTCCCTGAGGTCGACGGCGTAGCGGCGGCTGCTCTGGTGGTCGTCGTCGAGCCTGCGGGCCTTGACGGGGACGAAGCCCAGCTTGCGGAGCGCCGCGACGACCATGCTGCCCGGCGGGCGGGTGTTGGGGCTGCCCACGCCGTACAGGGTGGCGTAGCCGACGGCCAGCCCGACCAGGATGGAGACGACGATGCCGAGGATGGTGGCGGCGAGACCGGCGAACAGGGCGACGGCGTTGAGCGCGACCGCGCTCCACAGGGCCGCCCGCCAGGTGGGCCGCCGGGATATTCGCACCGCGGTGACGTAGGCGATGATCGGGGTGAGCAGGGTGTTGATCGGCTCGACCCCGGCCCGCCCGCCGGTCAGCAGGACCCGCAGGTCCTCGGGGCCGGCGCTGAGGATCCACTCGCCGAGAGCGAAGGAGAACACCATCGCGGCGATGGCCGCGAAGAGTCCCTCGGCCACCCGGAGGCCGTCGCGGTGGAGCACCCGCTCGATGGCGAAGGCGACGGGCACGCCGAGCATGGCCGACGCGCTCAGCACCCCGGCCAGGCCGCTGAGCAGGAACGGCGCCCGGCTGGTGCCGTCGGCGACATCGCCCTCCAGGCCGTTCAGGGTCTTCTGCGCGACGAAGGCGAGCATGATCACGGCCACGAGCACGAGCAGGGTCGCCAGGAACCGCAACAGGTCGGAGGGGCGGCGGATCCGCTGCGGGAGCAGCGGCTCGACGACGTGCACGGCGAGATCGTCGCCCGTCGTCGGCCCTGTGCCGTCGACGGACGTCGTTTCGTCCAGTCCCCCGATTTTCGTCACCGCCTGCGATTCTGCACGTTCCGCATTACAGGTGCGTCACCGATCTTCTCCTCGAGTGTCCACAATCAGAGTCATGCGTATCTCAGTGGCCTCCGACAGTCTTGACGGCGTGGCTTCCATCTTGGTCTCCGCGATCGAGAAAAGAGGTCACACGGTGATACCTCATGGTGCTTTGGCCGAGGAACGGGCCGACTGGGCGTGGTGCTGCGCGCGTGCCGCGGAGGAGGTGGCCTCGGGGGCCGCCGATCAGGCGATCGTGTGCTGCTGGACCGGGACGGGCGCGTCGATCGCGGCGAACAAGGTGCCCGGGGTGCGGGCAGCGCTGTGCGCGGACGCGGCCACGGCGGACGGGGCACGTCGCTGGAACGACGCCAACGTGCTGGCGATCAGCCTCCGGTTGACCTCCGCCCCGCTGCTCGGGGAGATCCTGGACGCCTGGTTCGCGGGGAGCCCCAGCCTCGACGAGGGGGACCGGGCGAACATAGCGTACCTGTCCGAGATGGAGAATTGACTGTTCTACCTGCGGGAACAATCGATTTGATGGGTGACGGCCTGAAAAACTGACCATCATGTTCCGTCACCCGTCCGCGTCCCGCAGAGCCGCGCCCGAGGGCCGGGAAGCCCCTTCCGTCGCTCCGAGGAAGTTGCTAGCCGCGATCACCATGGCCTCGGTCATGTCCCTGGCCGTCGTGTCCGCCGTGTCCACCGCTCCGGCCGGCGCGACGCCCACACCCGGGGGTGGCGCGGCGCCCGTTCCCGGAGGGCGCGACCCCGCGCGGGCCGGCGCGACGCCGGCCTCCGGAGAAAGCGACTCCGGACCGCCGGCCGGGAACCCCCTCCCCGCGGGCGCGGAGGCGTTCGGGTCGTCGGTCAAGCTCGCGTCCCTCAAGAGGCACCTGGAGAGGCTCCAGAAGATCGCCGACGCCAACGGCGACACCCGGGCGGCGGCCACACCGGGCTACGACGCCTCGCTCGCCTACGTCGCGGACAGGCTCCGTGCCGCCGGATACCGGGTCACCTCGCAGGAGTTCAAGATCTCCTTCTTCCGCGAGGTCGCGGCCCCCGTGCTCAAACGGACCCGGCCCGCGGCCAAGACGTACGTGCCCGGCACCGACTTCAGGACCATGACGTACTCCGGCTCGGGAAACGCGACGGCCCCGGTGCAGGGGGTCGACCTGGTCCTGCCGCCGAAGCAGGGGGTGGAATCCACCTCGGGGTGTGAGGCGAGTGACTTCTCCGCATTCGTCCCGGGCAACATCGCGCTGGTCCAGCGCGGCACCTGCAGCTTCCAGGTCAAGGCGGAGCAGGCCCAGGCTGCCGGCGCGTCCGGCGTGATCATCTTCAACGAGGGACAGGCGGGCGAGGGGACCGCCGACCGCCGGGCCCTGCTCGGTGGCTCGGTCAACACCTCCACCGTGCGCATCCCGGTCGTCGGCACCGGCTTCGCGACCGGTGAGGAGCTGGCCGCGCCGGGAACGAGGGCGACGCTCGTCGTGGACGCCGAGAGCGCTCCCGACCGCAGGACGCGCAACCTCATCGCCGAGAGCCGCTGGGGCGACCCGGACAGGGTCGTCATGCTCGGCGCCCATCTGGACAGCGTCATGATGGGCCCCGGCATCAACGACAACGGCTCGGGCACCGCGGGCATCCTGGAGACGGCGCTGGCGGCGAAGTCGCTGCGGACGAAGAACAGGCTGCGCTTCGCCTTCTGGGGCGCCGAGGAACTCGGCCTGCTCGGTTCGAAGCACTACGTGGCCGCCCTGCCCCCGAGGGAGCGGGCGAAGATCAAGCTCTACCTGAACTTCGACATGATCGCCTCGCCGAACTACGTTTTCGGGATCTACGACGGAGACTCGTCCGGCGCGGTCGCCGGCGCGACTCCGCCCCCCGGGTCGGGCCCGATCGAAAAGCTCTTCCAGGCGTACTTCGAGGCGGTGGGCGAGCCGTACCAGGACGCCGAGTTCAGCGGCCGCTCCGACTACGGCCCCTTCATCGCGGTCGGCATCCCCTCTGGCGGGCTGTTCACCGGCGCCGAGCGCCTCAAGACCGCCGAGGAGGCCGAGAAGTTCGGCGGCAGCGCCGGGGTGGCGTACGACAAGTGCTACCACCAGGCGTGCGACACCATCGCCAACATCGACGACAAGGCGCTGGAGGTGAACGCCGGCGCGATCGCGACGGCGGCGTTCGTCTACGGGTACGCCCGCGACCTTCCCGGCCCCGGCGCTCTCGGGGCTCCCAGCGGTCCCGGTGCCCCCGAGGGGCCCGGCAAGGGTGCCGTCGCACCCGGCACGCCGGACACCGCCGGACCGGGCACCGCCGGACCGGGCACCGGCGCGGGCGGCCTGGAGTCCGGCCACGACCACGAGCACGGCGGCCTTCTCAGGTGAGGCGCCCTCCCCGATGACGCCGGGGCCGCGCGGCGTACCGCACGGGGAGAGCCGGGCGGTGCGCGGCGGGCGCGCCGCCGGGAGGACCTGAGGGGCCGGTGCCGAAAGGGTGCCGGCAGGGGCAGGCAGGGGCCGGAAAGGGGAACGTGCGTGCGTCCCGGCCCAGGGGCGCGGCTACAGTCGGGGCATGTCGTCAGGCGAATTGCGAGTGCTGGGGGCGTGCCCGCTGGACTGCCCCGACACCTGCTCCTGGGTGGTGACCGTCCAGGACGGCAGTGCCGTCAAGATGCGCGGCAACCCGGACCATCCGTACACCCGGGGCGCGCTCTGCGTGAAGGTCAACCGCTACCTGGAACACACCCGGGCGGCCGACCGCATCCTGCACCCGATGCGGCGGGTCGGCCCCAAGGGGTCCGGCCGGTTCGAGCGGATCAGCTGGAACGAGGCCCTGGAGGAGATCTCCGTACGGCTGCGGGGCATCGTCGACGAGCACGGCGGCGAGGCGATCTGGCCCTATCTGGGCACCGGCACGCTGGGATACGTCCAGGGGTCGGAGGGGATCGCCGGGAGGCGGTTCTGGAACGTCCTGGGGGCGTCGAGGCACTTCCTGAACATCTGCTCCTCTGCCGGGAACTCCGGGCTGCGGCAGGTCTACGGCACTCCGGGCGGCATGGACCCCGAGACGTTCGCCCTGTCCAGGCTCATCCTGCTGTGGGGGACGAACACGCTGACGTCCGGGCACCACCTGTGGAAGTTCGTCCAGGACGCCCGCGCGGCCGGGGCGCACGTGGTGGCGATCGACCCGATCCGCACCCGCACCGCCGAGCAGGCCGACGAGCACCTGCCGATCCGGCCCGGCACAGACGCGGCCCTCGCCCTGGGGCTGATGAACGTCGTTCTCGCCGAGGGCGCCGAGGACCGCGACTACCTGGAGAACCACACAAGCGGCTGGGAGCACCTCCGCGAGGAGATCCTGCGCCACCCCCCGGCGCGCGTGGCGGAGATCACCGGGCTGCCCGAGGCCGACATCCGGGCCCTGGGGACACGCCTGGCGCGTACGCGGCCCACCGGAATCCGGGCCACCATGGGCGTGCAGCGGCACGCGGGCGGCGGCACCGCGATGCGGACGATCGCCTCCATCCCGGGCGTGACGGGCGACTGGCGCCACCCGGGCGGCGGGATCGCGTACTCCACCAGCGGGCACGTCCACCTGAACATCGACACCCGCGACGACCTGCTCCCCGGGCCGGTCCGCACGCTGACCATGACGCGGCTGGCCGACGAGCTGGACGAGTCGGTCAAGTGCCTGTGGGTGTACGCGGCGAACCCGATGGGTTCCACCTCCGGCCAGAACCGGGTCCGCGAGAGACTGCTGCGCGAGGACCTGTTCACCGTCGTGATGGAGCAGTTCCCGACCGACACCGTCGACTACGCCGACATCGTCCTTCCCGCCACCATGCAGATCGAGCACGCCGACCTGCACGCGGGCTACGGGCACATGTACCTGATGTGGAACGAGCCCGCCGTCGAGCCGCCGGGCGAGTGCCTGTCCACCACCGAGACGTTCCGCCGCCTGGCGCGGCACATGGGGCTCACCGAGCCGTCCCTGTACGACTCCGACCTGGAGCTGGCCGAGGAGCTGCTCACCTCGGGGCATCCCTCCCTGGAGGGGATCACGCTCGACCGGCTGCGCAAGGAGGGCTGGGTCCGCCTCAGCGTCCCCCAGCCGTTCGTGCCGTTCACCGACGGCTTCCCGACGCCCTCCGGCCGGATGGAGTTCGGCTCGGGGCCGGCCTACGTCCCGTCGCACACGGCCTCGGCCGCTCCGGGACCGTACCCTCTGGCGCTCATCACGCCCGCCTCCCACACCTTCCTGAACACCACCTTCGGCAACAACCCCGAGCTGCTGAAGCGCTCGAAGGGCCCGCGGATCCTGGTCAACCCCGAGGACGCCTCGCGCAGGGGGCTGAGCGAGGGGCAGCGGGCCCGGGTGTTCAACGACGAGGGCGAGTTCGAGGCCGTGGTGGAGATCAGTGAGAAGGTACGGCCCGGCGTGGTCGCGTCCACCAAGGGGCACTGGCGCAAGCTCAGCCCTGGAGGCGCGACGGCGAACGCCGTGGTGGCCGCCCGCGACGCCGACCTGGGCCGCGGCGCCGTCTACCACGACAACCTGGTCGAGCTCGCCCCGTGCGCCACCTGATGGATCAGGTCAGCGCGATCTTGTATCCCTCGTGGGACGCGACGAAGCCGAGGGAGTCGTAGAAGCGGTGGGCGTCCGCGCGGGACTTGTCCGTGGTCAGCTGGACCAGGGCGCATCCCCGGGCCCGCCCGCGGTCGAGGGCCCACTCCATCATCGTGCGGCCCAGCCCTCGTCCCCGCAGGCCGGAGGCGATCCGCACCGCCTCGATCTGCATCCTGAGCGCGCCGCGACGGGAGATGCCGGGGATGTAGGTGAGCTGCATGGTGCCGACTACCTCGCCGTCCAGCTCCGCGACGATCAGCTCGTTGCCGGGGTCGGCGTCGATGGCCTCGAAGGCGGCGCGGTGCTCGTCGCCGAAGGCCCCCTGGCGCGAGGCCGCGACGGCGTCGTCGGCGAGCATGGCCACGATGAGCGGGACGTCCTCGGCACGGGCGATACGGAATTCCACCGGCATGACGGCCAACCTATCCGGCCTACCCGGCCTACCCGGCCTACCCGGCCTACCCGGCCTGTCCGGAACCGCTGATTCCCCCCGCCAGCACCCCGGCCACGTCGGCGGGCGTGAACCCCGGCCCCTTGGCGGCCTTGCCGTTCTCGGTGCCGGACTTCGTCATGTTGGCCCGGTGCACCTCGGCGAGCACCCGGTCCAAGTCGATCCCGTACGTCAGGGCGGTGCCGTACGCGACGTAGACCACGTCGGCCAGCTCGTGCGCCACACCGGCCAGGTCGCCCTCCTCGGCGGCCTGCGCCACCTCGGCCGTCTCCTCGTCGAGAAACCTCTGCCGCAGGCGGGCCAGCTCCACGGGAGGCAGGCCGGGGGCGTCGGAGAGGGGAAGCCCGATCTTCTCGTGAAACTCTCGAACCAGGCGCGCCGGTGATGCATCCATGCGCGTCAGCCTAGGCCTTGCCCTCACCCCTGAGGACGGCGCGGGCGGCGTCCCCGATGGGGCGACTCCGGGGACAGTCAGGGTTGCTCCCCGATGTGGGCAAGGGGGTGCGGGAGGCACTCTGGGGGCATGAACGACGAACTGACTCGACGTGATGAGATGTCCCTCGCCGGAGCGGCGCTGCGCGGTGCTCCCTGGAAGGCCGCCGCGGTGACCGGCGGCGCGGTGGCGGCCACCAGCCTGGGGCTGAGCCTGCTCTCCGGAAGCCTGGATCTCGCGTGGGCGATGATGGTCGGTATCGGCCTGTTCTCGCTCGTCGCGGCCATCGGCTCGATCAGCAAGCCCACCGTCGGTGACCGGGTGACCCGGCAGGCCCGGCTCTGGGCGCTGCGCCACCCCTGGAGGTTCTCCCTCTATCCCGCGCTCGGCTCCGCGATCCTGCTGTATCCGGTGCAGCTCGTCCTCGACGGCGAGGGCGTCTTCGGGGCGGCGCTGGACGCGCTCCAGGGGGGTGTCGTGGTCTACCTGATCACGGCGATCGTGGCCCTCACTCTCAAGGGACGCGGCCAGACCTCGCTTCCCGGCGGCCACTGAACCTCATGGTCCGGTGGCCATCGGACCCCACGGTCCGGCGGCCACTGAACCTCGCGGCCCGGCTGGGCACGGCCCTGTCCAGGCCCCGGTGGCCGCCCGCTCCCCCGCGACCGGCCGGTCCCACGAGACCGCCGGTCTCGCGGCCCGGCCGAGCCTTTCTGCGGACCGGGCCGGGACCGTCAGGAGACGCTAGACCCTCTCGTACTCGGCGCGGCAGACGCAGAACTCGTTGCCCTCGGGGTCGAGCATCGTGACCCAGCCGCTTCCGTCGGGATTGCGGTGGTCCTCGGAGATCGTGGCGCCGAGCTCGGCGAGGCGCTCGACCTCCTCGTCGCGGGTGGTGCCCGCCGAGCCGGTGATGTCCAGGTGGACCCGGTTCTTGACCGCCTTGTCCTCGGGGACCTTGATGAACAGCAGATCGACCCGGCCGCCCTGGAGAAGGACCTCCTCGTCGTTCTTCTCCGTGTCCGGGTGGAGCTCCCCGCCGGAGGCGTCGCGCCAGAAGATTGCCAGCTCGTACGGCTGGGCGCAGTCGAAGGTCACGCAGTGAACGTCAATCATGCCCCCCACCCAACCCGACACCACCAAAGCCGTCAAGCTGGTTTCGGGCGAGCCGTTTCGCGGTCCGCGAGGTGCTGCCGGATGTGTCCCGTACGACCCGCCGGAACGTCCGGGTGCGCGGTCAGTGACCGCCTCCGGCGAGGTTGAGCCCGACGACACCCGCGATGATGAGCAGGATCGAGGCGATCTTGAGGGCCGAGGCGTCCTCGCCGAGCGCGACGATGCCGAGCGCGGCGGTGCCGACGGCTCCGATGCCCGTCCAGACGGCGTAGGCCGTCCCGACCTCCAGGGTTTTCAGCCCCAGGGCGAGCAGGCCGAAACTGAGCACGCTGAAGACCACGAAACCGACGCTCGGCAGCAGGGCGGAGAACCCGTCGCTCAGCTTGAGCGAGTAGGCCATCGCGACTTCGAACAGACCGGCGACCACGATGAAGACCCAGGCCATGACAGCTCCTCCTTGATCAGGAGCGTCGTCTTTGCCCACCGGGTACGGCGCGTCTCGTCCGGGAACGCCTCTTTTGGGCGTTCTATCGGAGGAACGAGCCGGATCTCACTTTGATTCCCACCAGAGTGTGAACCACCGGTCGCGGGGCACCGGCCACATGTCCAGCTCCACCACCGCCGCGACGACCTCGTCGGCCCGCTCCGGTCCGAGGCAGAGCCTCCGGCAGGCGCTCTCGGCGAGATCGTCGAGCCGGGTGAAGCGGGGCAGCGGGGCCACCCGCCACTCGTGGCGAACCTCGTGGCCGAGTCTCTCGGCGACGGCGATCACGTCGTGGGCGGTGGGCCTGCCGGGGCGGGTGATGCCGTGAAAGTGCTGCCAGAGGGGGTTGAGCCAGCTCATCGGGTGCCGGCCGGTGAGTTCCAGGACGACCCGGACGCGGGCGTGGCGGGTGAGCTCGGTCAGGAACTCGGCCAGATCGGGCACGTCGTAGACGACGTGGGCGGAGACCGCGACGTCCGCGACCGGGGTCCGGGCCGCGACGCCGGGCCAGCGGCCGTTGACGATCCGGGCGGGGACGCCGAGCGCCGCGGCCCTGGAGTCCAGCTCGGCGAGCATGGCGTCGGAGGCGTCGACCGCGATCAGCTCCCCCAGGGCCCGGCCCAGCGGCAGGGAGGCCGCCCCGGCGCCGGCGCCGACGTCCAGCAGGCTCCCGCCGGGCGGGAGGGCCTCGGCGATCCGCGCCAGGGTCGGCCCCTCGGGAACCGCGAGGGCGAGGTCGGTGCGCTCGGCGAACCGCGCCGGGGAGTGGCCCCAGGGATTGACCGGCGCCCTGGCCGCGATCTCCTCGGGGATGCCCCACATCCCGAGGTCTGCCCGCCACTGCTCGTCCATGGGACGAGCCTAGGAGAGCTTCCCCCGCCCGTCGATCGGCCACCCTGGAGCGCCTTGGGGCGGCGTGACGAACGTCCCAGCCGGGGTTGTTTTCTAGGGGTTACTCACGGGTAGCATTACAGGTAACGTTACTGGCGAGTATGGAAAGTTCCGGACCCCCGGTTTCAAGGAGCAGACCCCATGGGCCACTACAAGAGCAATGTCCGTGACCTGGAGTTCAACCTCTTCGAGGTCTTCGGGCGCCGGGACATCCTGGGCACCGGCCTCTACGCCGATCTGGACGAGGACGTGGTGCGGAGCGTCCTGGAGGAGGTCAACCGTCTCGCCACGGGCGTGCTCGCCGACTCCTTCGAGGAGGGTGACCGCACCCCGCCGGTGTTCGACCCCGCCACCGGGACGGTGACGATGCCGGAGGGCTTCAAGAAGTCCTTCGCCGCCTACCGCGACGCGGGCTGGACCAACCTCGGCCTTCCCGCCGAGATGGGCGGGCCCGGCCTGCCGAGCAGCGTCAGCTGGGCCCTGGCCGAGCTCGTCCTCGGTTCCAACCCCGCCGTGTGGATGTACTCCAGCGGTCCGGCGTTCGCCCACATCCTCCACATGATCGGCACCGAGGACCAGCGGCGCTACGCCGAGCTGGCCATCGAGAAGCAGTGGGGCGCCACCATGGTGCTCACCGAGCCGGACGCCGGCTCCGACGTGGGCGCGGGCCGCGCGAAGGCCGTCAAGCAGGACGACGGCACCTGGCACATCGAGGGCGTGAAGCGCTTCATCACCAGCGCCGAGCACGACCTGTCCGACAACATCTTCCACCTGGTGCTGGCCCGCCCCGAGGGGCACGGCGTCGGCACCAAGGGCCTGTCGATGTTCCTGGTCTCGAAGTACCACGTGGACCTGGAGACCGGCGAGCTCGGCGAGCGCAACGGCGTCTACGTCACCAACGTCGAGAAGAAGATGGGCCTCAAGGTCTCCACGACCTGCGAGGTCACCTTCGGCGGCGAGCACCCCGCGGTGGGAACGCTGATCGGCGAGGTGCACGAGGGCATCAAGCAGATGTTCATGATCATCGAGCACGCCCGGATGATGGTCGGCTCGAAGGCGATCGCCACGCTCTCCACCGGCTACCTCAACGCCCTCGACTACGCCAAGCAGCGGGTGCAGGGCGCCGACCTCACCCAGATGGCCGACAAGTCGGCCCCCCGCGTGACGATCACCCACCACCCGGACGTCCGCCGGGAGCTGATGCTCCAGAAGTCGTACGCCGAGGGCATGCGGGCCCTGGTCATGCTCACCGCCACCTACCAGGACGACGTGCTGATCGCCGAGCACGAGGGCCGCAGGAACGAGCACGCCGAGGCGATGAACGACCTGCTGCTGCCGCTGGTCAAGGGCGTCGGCTCCGAGCGCTCGTACGAGCTGCTCGCCCGTTCGCTGCAGACCCTGGGCGGCTCCGGATACCTGCAGGACTACCCGATCGAGCAGTACATCAGGGACGCGAAAATCGACTCCCTGTACGAGGGCACCACCGCGATCCAGGGCATGGACCTGTTCTTCCGCAAGGTCCTGCGCAACCAGGGGGCCGCTCTCGGCTCGCTGTACGCCGACGTGAAGGCCTTCGCCACCTCCGAGGCGGGCAACGGACGGCTGAAGGAGGGGCGCAAGCTCCTGGGTGAGGCCGCGGACGACGTCAAGGCCATGGCCGACACCATGGCGGGCTGGGCACTCGGCTCGCTGGAGACCCCGCAGGAGGTCTACAAGGTCGGCCTGAACACCACCCGGTTCCTGCTCGCCCTGGGCGACGTGGTGATCGGCTGGCTGCTGCTGCGCCAGGCCGAGGTGGCCCTGGCGGCGCTGGGGTCGGCCGCCGAGGGCAGCGACCACGCCTTCTACACCGGCAAGGTCTCCGCGGCCTCGTTCTTCGCCCAGACCGTCCTGCCCCGCATCGCCGCCGAGCGCCGCACGCTCGACGCCACCGACCAGGACCTGATGGAACTGCCGGAAGAGGCCTTCTGATCCGGCCTGACCCGGTCTGACCCGGCCTGAACCCGCGGGTTCAGGCCGGGTCGCGGCAGGCACGATGAGGGACCGGCCCCGTTCTCGGGGGCCGGTCCCTCATCCGTTTTCCATGACCAGAAGGGTCAGGAGGCGCGCCTGTGCTGGTATTCGGCGACCGCCGCCATGATCACGCTGATCGGGACGACGGCGTCCTGCCCGGCGAGTGCCGCCTCCACCCACTCCCTGATGAGCGCGGTCGGTTTCATGCCGCGTTCCTGTGCCCGCGCGCGGACCTGGTCCATCACGGGCTTCGGCAGCCGCAGCGAGGTGACGATCATCACCTCGTCGGCGGGCACCGGCTCACGCGGAACCGCACGCTCCAGCTCCGCCGTCGTGTCGTGCTCGTCGTAGTAATCGGCCAGATCGTCGATTCCGTCTCGTGTCATGGTCATCACCTCGCCTTCCGGGCGAACAGCCGCTTCTCATTGGCGACCATGTCCCGCGCGGTGGCCACGTATCAGGCACCCGATTCGGCGACGCTCTCCACCAGGACGACGAGCAGATATCGCCCGGCGTCCGTCACGCCGTAGACGAGCGTGCTGTCTTCCCGGCCTGCCGCCTCCCAGTGAGGACGGGTGAGCACCACCTGTTCCACTTCCCCCGGCGTGACACCGTGCCGCGCGATGTGCCCCTCGGACCGTTCGGTCCAGTGAATGGTTCGATACCCCACACAGCTTAACGTAATACGTTCGCATTACAAGGGGCGGGCAAACCATCGGCTTTCCCGTCACTGAAAAGCCTGGTCAGAAGCGACCTCGCGCCAGCGAGGCCGCCCAGAGTGCGACAAAGAAGGATGGATCATCGCAAAGTCATTGACAGCGATGCACTGTTATTCTCATACTGAGATTGTCTCAACCTGAGAAGGACATGTGATGGATGAATCCGAGTTCCTGGCCGGATACGACCCGCGGGCATACCCGGCGGTGGCGGTGACGGTCGACGTGGTGGCGCTCACCATTCGCGGGGGCGGGTTGCGCGTTCTGCTGATCAGGCGGGCCGAGCAACCCCATGCGGGGCTGTGGGCGTTGCCCGGGGGGTTCATCCGCCCGGGAGAGGATCTGCCGCAGGCCGCGGCGCGGGAGCTGGCCGAGGAGACGGGGCTGTCAGGGCCGTCTGAATCGTCGGGCCGGATTCACATCGAGCAGCTCGCCAGTTACGGGGCGCCCGAGCGCGATCCGCGGATGAGGGTCGTGTCGATCTCCTACCTGGCGTTCGCCCCCGACCTGCCCGACCCCCGGGCGGGCTCGGACGCGGCCGACGCCTCCTGGCACCCGGTCGACAAGCTGCCGGAGCTCGCGTTCGACCACGACCGCATCCTGGCGCACGGGCTGGAGCGGGCCCGCGGCAAGCTGGAGTACACCCCGCTGGCCACCGCGTTCGCCGGTGAGAGGTTCACGATCTCCGAGTTGCGCGGCGTCTACGAGACGGTCTGGGGCGTGCCCCTGCACGCGGGCAACTTCCACCGCAAGATCCTGTCGGTGCCCGGCTTCGTGGAGAGCACCGGCGAGACCACCGAGAGCGGCGGGGCCAGGGGCGGGCCGCGCGCCAAGCTCTACCGGGCCGGCGACGCCCGGCTCCTGCACCCCGCCCTGCTGCGGCCGGCCAGGGAGGAGCAGATCAGATGACCACCACGGCCGAGGCGATCGCGCTGGTGACCGCCGCCCGCACGCCCGGCGACCTGTTCGGCGGGGACTTCCCGCACCGGACGTACCGGAGGCTGGCGAGGCTGCTCCACCCCGACCTCGCGCCGGGGGCGGAGGCCGCCGAGGCGTTCACCCGGCTGGCGGGGCTGTGGGCGGCCCGCGAAGGGGCACCGGAGCGGGCCAAGGAGACGGTGATCACCACCAGGCGGGGCACCTACCGGATCGGCGGCGTCTTCCGCCGGGGCGCGTCGGCCGTGCTCTACGAGAGCGGTCCCGACACGCTGCTCAAGCTTCCGCGCAGCCACGCGGACAACGACCTCATGCGCCGCGAGGCGGAGTCGCTGGAGACGATCGCGCACGACGGCGACCCGCTGCTCCTGCCGTACGTACCTCGCCTGGTGGAGTCGTTCCGGCACCGCTCGGAAGGGGTCGAGCGGCAGGCCAACGTGATCAGCCGGGTGCCGGACGGGTTCCTGAGCCTGGACGAGGTCAGGCGGCGGCGGCCGGTGCTCGACGTGCGGGACGCGGCGTGGATCTGGCGGCGGCTGCTGGTGGCCGTCGGCGCGGCCCACCGGGCGGGGGTCGTGCACGGCGCGGTGTTCGGGCAGCACGTCCTCGTCCACCCGATCGACCACGGCCTGGTGCTCGTCGACTGGAGCCAGTCGGTCCCGCTCGGCACCCCGATCACCGCCCTCGTGTCCAGGCACCGCGACGACTACCCGCCCTCGGTCCTGGCCAGGAAGCCCGCGACCCCGGCCACCGACATCCACCTCGCCACCCGCTGCGTGGCCGCCCTCATGGGCGATCCCGTCCCCGCCCCGGTCAGGAACTTCGTCCGGGGCAGCCTGCTCAGCCCGCCGGACGACGCGTGGCGGCTGCTGGGAGAGCTCGACGACCTGCTCGACGACCTGTACGGGCCGAGGAAATACCGGCCGCTCCATCTCTGACCCTGACCTTCACGATTTTCATAGAACGTTCCACCCCTGATCCGAGGAGATCATCCGTGGGAAGCGGAAACTGGTCCACCGACGTCTACTCCGCCGCCGCGAGCTACCGCGCGGCCAAGGGTTCGAGCGCCTTCGCCTACAGCGACAGCGGCGCCCGCTCCGCTCACCCCGACCTCGACCCGCACGGGGTGACGCTCCGCGAGAGCCGCGACTCCGCCGAGCACCCCAACTCCCTGGCCGTGGCCGTCCTGTTCGACGTGACCGGCTCGATGGGCGGGGTGCCCCGCACCCTCCAGACCAAGCTGCCCGACCTGCTCGGGCTGCTGCTCCGCAAGGGGTACGCCACCGACCCGCAGATCCTCTTCGGCGCGATCGGCGACGCCACCTGCGACCGGGCCCCGCTGCAGGTCGGCCAGTTCGAGTCCGACAACCGGATGGACGAGCACCTGGGCAAGATCCTGCTCGAGGGCGGGGGCGGCGGCCAGATGACCGAGTCGTACGAGCTGGCGATGTACTTCATGGCCAGGCACACCTCGATCGACTGTTTCGAGAAGCGGGGCCGCCGGGGCTACCTGTTCATCATCGGCGACGAGCTTCCCTACCCGCAGGTCAAGCGGCGCGAGGTCGAGAAGGTCGTCGGCGAGCGGCTCAGGCACGACATCCCGACCAAGGACATGGTCGCCGAGCTGACCAGGATCTACGACGTCTACTACATCCTCCCCGCCGGAGCGAGCCACGCCGGGGACGGCCGGGTGCTGGCCGCCTGGCGCGAGCTGCTCGGCCAGAACGTGCTGGAGCTGGACGACCTGGACGCCGTCTGCGAGACCATCGCGCTCACCGTCGGCCTCGGCGAGGACGCCATCGACCTGCGGGAGGGGCTCGACGACCTCGACGAGCTCGGCTCGAACGCCGGAACCGCCGTGGGCAAGGCCCTCGCCAAGCTCGACCGGGGCACCCTCGTGGTGACCGACGGGCTCGACCTGGGCGGCGACAGCGGCGTGATGCGGCTTTAGAAGACCTCCCCGCCGTGCGGCGGCCACCGCGAAAGCGGCGGGGAGTGCCACCACGAAGGGAGACGGTCCCTCCCCGGCGGGAACAACGCCCCGCCGGGGAGGGACCGCCGGTGGAGGGGCCCGGAACGCCGCCCCGCCAGGGGGATCGCCGGTGGAGGGGCCGCGAGGACCGGCTCGCCGGGACAAGAGGACCGGCCCGCCGGAGAAGAAGGGAAAGGGGAGGAGACGAGGGTGAACGGGTGGCCGCATGCGTGAGCACGTGATCGTGACCGACCTCGGGTACGGCGACGCGGGGAAGGGCACCGTCGTCGACTGGCTCTGCGCCCGCGAGCCCGTCCAGGCCGTCGTCAGGTTCAACGGGGGTGGGCAGGCGGGTCACAACGTCGTCCTGCCCGACGGGAGACAGCACACGTTCGCGCAGTTCGGGTCGGGCACGTTCAGGGGCGTGCCGACCCATCTGTCCAGGTTCATGGTCGTGGATCCGCTGTCGCTGGCCAGGGAGGCCGACCACCTGGTCGAGCTGGGCGTCGCCGACCCGTTCTGCCTGCTCACCGTGGACCGGGACGCCCTGCTCGCCACGCCGTACCACGTGGCGGCGGGGCGGGCCAGGGAGCTGGCGCGCGGTGCGGACCGGCACGGGTCGTGCGGGATGGGCGTCGGCGAGGCCATGGCCTACGCCCTGGAGCACCCCGACCTCGCGCCGGTCGCGGGCGACTGCGAGGAGCCGGTCCGGCTCGCCCGCAAGCTGCGCGCGCTCCGCGAGGCCCTCGGGGTGACCGGGCCGCCCGTGGAGGACTGCGTCGACGCCTACCGGGCGTTCGCCGAGCGGGTGATCCTGGTCGGCTCCTCGTTCATGACCGCACTGCTGCGCAGGCGGCCCGTGGTCTTCGAGGGGGCGCAGGGCGTGCTGCTCGACGAGTGGCACGGTTTCCACCCGTACACCACCTGGAGTACGACGACCTTCGCCAACGCGCTGGAGCTGCTCGACGGGGTGCCCGCCACGCGGCTGGGCGTGCTGCGGACCTACACCCCGCGCCACGGCCCGGGACCGCTGGTCACCGAGGACGCGGCGCTCGCGCTGCCCGAGGCCCACAACGGGACCGGCCCCTGGCAGGGGCCCTTCCGCACCGGCCACTTCGACGCGGTGGCCCACCGCTACGCGCTGGCGGTCTCCGGCGGGGCCGACGCCCTCGCGCTCACCCACCTGGACGCGCCGGTGTCGCGGATGTGCGTGTCGTACGACATCGGCGAGCTTCCGGTGGGCGCGGCGGGCGACCTCAACGGGCAGGCCGAGCTGACGGAACGGCTGCGAGAGGCCGGGCCGCGCTACGCCGACGGGATCGACGACTGGCCCGCGGCGGTGGCGGAGGCCCTCGGGGTGCCGGTGTGGCTGGGCTCGTCGGGGCCCACCGCCGCGGACAAGGTCCTTCTCGGTGGTGTGATCACGCCAGAGAGGGTATGACCAACTCCAGACTCTCTCTTTACCTGGTGGACAGCCTTACCCGGAGGAACTCATGGGTGTCGGGGTCAGCATCTTCTTTCTCACGCTCGGCGCCATCCTCCGCTTCGCCATCGAACCTGATGTGCTCGGCGAGGCCGTGCACATCGACGTGATCGGCCTGATCTTCATGATCGTCGGTGCGGTCGGAATCGTGCTGAGCATCGTGATGGCTCCCAAGCGCGGGCACACGTCCGAGGACCGCCTGATGCACCGCGAGAACCACCCGCCGGACATCTAGGCATCCCCGGAGCACTGAGCCCGCCGCTTTAGAGCTCGTACTGCGCCGCCGCCCGCGAGGCCACGATCGGCTTGATGTACTCGGCGATCGCCGCCTGGTGCAGCGGGTGGTCGCGGTAGACGAGGAAGTCGTCGGCGCTGTCGAAGTCCGCGACGATGGCGAACTGGTGGTTGCCCGGGCTCACGCCCGCGTCGGGGCCGAGGGTGTAGGAGCGGATCTCCGTGATGGCCTCGGGCAGCTTGGCGAGCTCCGTGGCGACCCTGGCCCGCTGCTCCTCGGTGGCCTCTTCCGTCCAGGTGAACAGCACGACATGCCGGAACATGATCTTCCCTTCGTTCGGGTGCCCAGGTGTCCTGAGTGCCCGGCAAGCGTAAGGCCAGGCGCGCCACGACCCGGCGGCGCCCCCGGCCGCATCCCGGCCGGATTCCAGCCGTATCCCGACGGCTTCCCGGCCGGATTCCAGCCGTATCCCGACGGCTTCCCGGCGGTACGGAACGGCGCCGATCCGCCGGTCTCGTACGGGAACTCGCTCTCACGCCGGGCGCAGTGCGGACCCGCGGCGCCCGGCGGACTTGATCCTTATCTGGCTGGAGCGTCTCGGCACGGCTTCGAGCACGATCTTGTGAGCCGCCTCGGGGATGAACCGGAGGTCGTGGGTGATCAGGATGGTGGTGCGCCCGGCCATCAACCGCTTGAGCGGTTCCATGATCCGTGCCGCGGTGGGCGCGTCGAGGCCCGTCATCGGCTCGTCGAGGACGAGCACGGGCGCGTCACGCAGGATGGCCCTGGCGATGGCGATCCGCTGGCGCTGCCCGCCCGACATCAGCCGGCCGCGCTGCCCGATCGGCGTCTCGTACCCGAGGGGAAGCGTGGTGACGAAGTCGTGGACGTCCGCCATCACGGCGGCCCTGACGACGGCGTCCGGGTCCGCGCCGGGACTTCCGTAGGCGATGTTCTCGCGTACGGTCCCGGAGAAGAGCAGGTTCTCCTGCTGCAGGATGGTGATGTTGTCACGCAGCGACTCACGTGACAGCTCCCGGATGTCCATCCCGTCGAGAAGGACGCGCCCGGCCGTGGGGTCGTAGAAGCGCAGCAGGAGCTTCGCGATCGTGGACTTGCCCACGCCGCTGGGCCCGGTGCACACGACCAGTTCGCCCGGCTCGACGGCGAAGGACAGGTCCCGCAGCGTGGGCCTCCTCCTGTTCGGATAGGTGAAGCCGATCCCCTGGAACTCGATGTGGCCCCGTCCGCGTCCCAGGTGGACGGCGTCGTCGCGATCGGTGACGGTCGGCCGGGTCGTCAGGATCTCGATGACGCGGTCGGAGCCCGCCGCCGCCTCGGAGACGGTGAGGGCGATCTGCCCCAGGTTCTGCACCGCCGGATAGAGGTAGGCGAGGTAGGCGGCGAAGGCGAGCAGGCCGCCGATGGTGAGGCGTCCCGAGGAGATCTCCCAGGCACCGAACCCGAGGATCGTGATCAGGCAGATGGTCTCGATGACCTGCAGGACGGGCCCGTACAGGGAGGAGAGCCACGCCTGCGCCACGTTGGCCCGCATCCAGGTGCTTCCCTCTCCGTGCAGCCGCTCGGCCTCGACGCCCTGGCGGTTGTAGGACTGGACGAGCGACTGGTTGGACAGGCCCTCCTCGATGACGCTGTTCATGATCCCGTTGCTGAGCCGCTCGCGCGCCGACGCGGTCCTGAACCTGCTCGCGAAGATCTTGGCGACCAGCAGGAAGGCCGGGACCAGCAGGAACGTCAGCAGCGCCAGATCCCACTTGATGTAGAAGGCGGCACCGGCGAAGAAGACGACGCTGACGAGCGTGGTGAAGAGCTTGACCAGGCCGGAGCCGATGAGTTCCTCGATGGCCTCGATGTCGTCGGTGAGCCTGGCCATCAGGTCACCCAGGCGGCGGTTGTCGAAGAAGTCGGGCGTGAGCGTCTGGATGTGCTCGAACACCCTGTCGCGCAACCGCAGCAGGAAGCGCTCACCCCCGACGGCGGTGAGGTAGGAGCCCACGAAGGAGACCAGCCCCGCGGTCGCCGCGAGGCCCAGCCAGGCGGCGGCGGGAAGCCAGAAGGCCCCCAGGTTCTGCTTGCTGAGGACCTCGTCCGTGATGTACCCGAACAGGCCGATCGCGGCGACCTCGCAGACGGCCGCGACGATGGCGAGCACGCCACCGGCCACGAGCAGATGGCGGATGCCGCGGGTGTACGGCCAGAATTCCCGGAAGGTCCTGCGAATGGAGACCGTCGGCGCCAGCGGGGGACGGCGCACCGCGGCCCTCGCCCCGTGAGGCGAGAGCGACTTTGAGAATGAGAGCCGACGGTTGACCCGCCGGCTCTCATTTGTTTCCGCTAGCACCGGATCTGGCTTACCACCACCAGCCGCCCCCGCCGCATCCGCAGCGGCGCCGGCGTCGGCAGCATCCCCACTCCAAGAACCGGCCGGTCGGGAAGAGCTGCTTGAAAGACATGGCTTCCCCCTTCGTGCTGAGCTTGTCGCGCTTACCAACCACGACACTAGCACCCATACCCTGACAAATCACCAAATTCAGCACGCATTAAAGATGTTTTAACAAGCCATTCGTAGAAGCCATAAAACGTATTGAGGGTAAAGGCTGACACAAGTTCCAAGCGTTGCCCCGCAGCCTCGCCCGAGCTGGGGATGCGCATCTTAAAGCTTGATCCACAGGAGCCAAAAAGGGGTTTCTCATTACCGCCCGACTGGCGGCCGGTACGGCGTCCCCGCGGCCGGGTGAGACCGTTCGAAGCCCTCGCGGTTTTCCCGTCGCGGAATTGACGCGCGAAACCGGAAAATGTCAGGCAGGCACTTCGGGGTATATCGGAAGGCCCCGCCCCCTGCCCTCCAGGCCGTCCGAGGGGCCTCTCCTGCGAACGGTCGACGGGTCCGCCCCCAGGAGGGGGCGGACCCGTCGGTGTCGTGGGGTCAGCCCCAGGCGAGCATGCGGAGCGGGTCCTCGAGCATGGCGCCGACGTCGCGGAGGAACAGCGAGCCCAGCTCCCCGTCCACCACCCGGTGGTCGAACGAGAGGGCGAGTGTGCAGACCCTGCGCGGCACGACCTGACCGTCCACCACCCACGGCATGTCCCTGACCTGGCCGAAGGCCAGGATCGCCGACTCGCCCGGGTTGAGGATCGGGGTACCCGCGTCCACCCCGAAGACGCCCACGTTGGTGATCGTGATCGTGCCCCCCGCCATGTCGGCGGGCTGGGTGCGACCCGCCCTCGCGGTCTCGGCGAGGGCCCCGAGAGCACCGGCCAGGTCGGGCAGCGACAGGCGGTGGGCGTCCTTGATGTTGGGGACGAGCAGGCCGCGGGGGGTGGCCGCGGCGATCCCCAGGTTGACGCGGTGCTTGACCACGATCTCCTGGCGGGCCTCGTCCCAGGCAGCGTTGATCATCGGGTAGCGGCGGGCGGCGACGAGCACCGCCTTGGCGACCATGAGCAGCGGGGAGACCTTGACCCCGGCGAAGTCGGGCAGCCCGCGGAGGCGCTGGATCGCGTCCATGGTCGCCGTCACGTCCACCTGGAGGAACTCCGTCACGTGCGGCGCGGTGAACACGGACGCCACCATGGCCTGCGCGGTCGCCTTCCTGACCCCCTTGACCGGGACCCGCTCCTCGTCCTCGCCCTCCCACGTCACGGCCGGTACCCGCGGCCGGGCGGGGGCGGCCTGGACGTCGCTCTCCTGGGCGGGGGCGGCGAGCGCCGCCTGGACGTCGTCCCTGGTGATCGACCCGTGCGGACCGGTCCCCAGGAGGGAGGCCAGGTCGACCCCCAGGTCCTTGGCGAGCTTCCGCACCGGGGGCTTCGCCAGGACCGCGCTCCGCCCCGTCCCCGGCGAGGAAACCGTGGAAGAGGCCGTGGAAGAGGCCTCAGCAGATGTGCCGGACGCGCCGTCGGGGGAGGACGGTTTGCGGGGGCGGCGCTTGGCCGCGCCCGGTTTGACGCCGTAGCCCACCAGCACCGGCTGCCGCACCTCGGCCGGCGGGGTCGGCACCATGTCGTCGGCCAGGGCTTCCGCCCGGTCGGCCGTCCCCTCCCCCGCACGCCCGGCGGCGGGGGCCGGAGGGGGACCCGTGCCGTCGTCCACCGAGATGATCGGCCTGCCGACGTCCACGACCTCGCCCTCGTCCGCCATCAGCGCGGCCACCACGCCCTCGAACGGGCAGGGAAGCTCGACGACCGCCTTGGCGGTCTCGATCTCCACGATGATCTGGTTGACCTTGACCGGGTCCCCTGCCTTCACGTGCCAGCGGACGATCTCCGCCTCGGTCAGGCCCTCTCCCACGTCGGGGAGCTTGAACTCCTTCATCTCCAGCCCCTCCTCAGAACGCGAACGCGCGGTCGACTGCGTGCAGGACCCGGTCCAGGTCGGGCAGGTAGTAGTCCTCGAGCCGCGAGGGCGGGTAGGGGGTCGAGGGTCCTCCGGCCCTCAGGACCGGGGCCTCCAGGTGGTAGAAGCACTCCTCGGTGACGCGGGCGGCGACCTCGGCGCCGAAGCCGTTGAAGACCGGCGCCTCGTGCACCACGACGCATCGCCCGGTCCTGCGCACCGACTCCACGACCCTCGCGGTGTCGAGCGGGTTGAGCGAGCGCAGGTCCACGACCTCCAGGGAGCGGCCGTCCTCCTCGGCCGCCTTCGCGGCCTCCAGGCAGGTCTTCACCATCGGCCCGTACGCGAGCAGGGTGAGGTCCGTCCCCGGCCGCACCACCTTGGCCTCGTCGAAGGGGGTCCAGCCGGAGGGGTCGACGTCCACCTCGGCCTTCTCCCAGTAACGCCGCTTGGGCTCGAAGAAGATCACCGGGTCGTCGCAGCGGATCGCCTGCTGGATCATGGTGTAGGCGTCGGCCGGGTTGGAGCAGGCCACGACGCGCAGACCCGCCGTGTGGGTGAAGTAGGCCTCGGGCGACTCGCTGTGGTGCTCCACCGCGCCGATGCCGCCGCCGCACGGGATCCGTATGACGACCGGCAGCCTCAGCTTGCCCAGCGAGCGCAGCGGCATCTTGGCGAGCTGCGTGATGATCTGGTCGGCCGCGGGGAAGACGAACCCGTCGAACTGGATCTCGCAGACCGGCCGGTAGCCGCGCAGCGCCAGGCCGATGGCCGTCCCGACGATGCCCGACTCGGCGAGCGGGGTGTCGATGACCCGCTGCTCGCCGAAGTCCTTCTGCAGGCCGTCCGTCACCCGGAACACCCCGCCGAGCTTGCCGACGTCCTCACCCATGACGAGGACCTTGGGGTCGTCCTCCATGGCCTTGCGCATGCCCTCGTTGAGCGCCTTGGCCATCGTGAGAATGCTCATGCCTCGAACCCCTCCAGGTAGGTGGCGAACTCGGCACGCTCGGCGTCGATCAGGGAGTGCCGCTCGGCGTAGACGTTGTCGAAGATGGCCAGCGGCTCGGGATCGGGCAGCTCGAGGCAGCGCTTGCGGACGTCCCGTCCCAGCTCGTCGGCCTCGGCGTCGACCGCGTCGAAGAACTCCTGGTCGGCGATCTGGTTCTTGAACATGTAGGCCCTGACCCGCTCGATCGGGTCCTTGAGCTTCCACGCCTCCAGCTCGGCGGCCACCCGGTAGCGGGTCGGGTCGTCGGAGGTGGTGTGGGCGCCCATCCGGTAGGTGAAGGCCTCGATCAGCATGGGCCCCTGCCCGGACCTGGCGTCGGCCAGCGCCTTTCGGGTGACGGCCAGGCAGGCGAAGACGTCGTTGCCGTCGACCCGGACGCCGGGGAACCCGAACCCGCTGGCCCTGCGGTACAGGGGGATGCGCGACTGCTTCTCCAGCGGCTCGGAGATGGCCCACTGGTTGTTCTGGCAGAAGAACACCACCGGCGCGTTGAACACCGACGCCCAGATGAACGACTCGTTCACGTCGCCCTGGGAGGTGGCGCCGTCGCCGAAGTAGACGATGCTCGCGGCCTCGGCGCCGTCGCGCTGGATGCCCATGGCGTAGCCGACCGCGTGCAGGGTCTGGCTGCCGATCACGATGGTGTAGAGGTGGAAGTTGTGCTCGGCGGGGTCCCAGCCTCCGTGGTTGACGCCGCGGAACAGGCCGAGGAGGTTGACCGGGTCGACCCCCCTGCACCAGGCCACGCCGTGCTCGCGATAGGTCGGGAACGCCATGTCGGCCTCGGTCAGCGCCCGGCCGGAGCCGATCTGCGCGGCCTCCTGCCCGAGCAGCGAGGCCCACAGACCCAGCTCGCCCTGGCGTTGCAGGGCCACGGCCTCCAGGTCGACGCGGCGGACCATGACCAGGTCCCGGTAGAGCCCGCGGATCTCCTCGGGCGTCAGGTCTATGTCGTAGTCGGGGTGCTCGACCCGTTCTCCTTCGGGGGTCAGCAGCTGGATGAGCTCCGGAGGTGCTTCCGCACCACGAGAGGCGTCGGCTGTCACGTGCCGCTCCTGTGTGCTCGGGGCCGTCTGGATGGGTTCTCCACCATGGTCCGGCCGATTCGCGACGCGTTCGACCCGTCTGGTGGTGGTTCGCCCGCGCTTGTGGCCATCGTGGCAGAGGTCACATACATGTGCGCAAGACCTGCCTCGGCGTCCATATGCTCCCCGTTCCCCGCGCGTTCCCTTTCACCCGCCCGTTTCGTCCGCGTGGCGCGGAGCCGCCCCGGCCCTCTCGCGCGCACGACCCGGGCCTCGGGTTCCCGTCATCTTCGCGCGTACGACGCGGGTCCGGCTCCCGTCATCTTCGCGCGTACGGCCCGGGGTTCCTCGCGCGGGATCCGGATCCGGATCGGCCCCCGCGCCGGAGCGCGGCCGGAGCCCGTTACTCTTGAGGCGCCGGACCGTCCCCGTCACAACCAGGAGGAACACCGTGGCGCGCGTCATCGTCGACGTCATGCTGAAGCCCGAGATTCTCGACGCGCAGGGGCAGGCGATCGCCCGCGCACTGCCGCGGCTCGGCTTCTCCGGTGTCTCAGCGGTACGGCAGGGCAAGCGGTTCGAGGTGGAGCTCGAAGGGCCCGCCGACGAAGCGGCACTTGCGGACGTCCGAAAAATGGCCGAGACCCTGCTCGCCAACACGGTGATCGAGGACTACACCGTCACCGTCGAGTCCTAGGCCGTCACTCCCCGCAGATCAACCGCCCAGATCCGGCTATATCCGGCTTTATGGGCGGAGCAATCCCACGGCTTGACCACCAGTCAATAACATTACGGTTATTTTGCGGTTAGCCCGGATTCTGCAGGGAAGCCTTCTTGAGGTGACGTCTGACCCCGGGAGGAAACCGGTGGACATGGAGTTCTCGCTGGCTCTGCCGCGACAGGCCGTCGGTATTCCGATGGTCCGCAGAGCGCTCGGTGACTCCCTGCGCTCGCTCGGAGTCACGGAAGACTGCATCGCCGACATCCTGCTGGCGGTGACCGAGGCGTGCGCCAACGCCGTACGGCACGGGGGTCCGGCCAACCGCTACGAGGTCGACACCGCCGTCGGCCACGGCCGCTGCGACGTCCGCATCATCGACCGGGGCCAGGGCCTCGTCCGGGTGCCGGAGCACTACCCGCCGACCGACGCCGAGAACGGCAGGGGCCTGCTCATCATGCAGGCCGTGGTGGACGAGATCTCCTTCGACATCACCCCCGGCCGGGGCACCGTCGTGCACCTGCGCAAGCACCTCGACTGGGACGACGACGCCACCTACCCCCGCGGCCGGGTGCTCGCCGCCGTATAGGGCCGTATAAGACCGTACGGACCCGGCCACCCTCCGCTGAGCTGTGCGATCGGACACTCGGCGCCTGACCGCTCGCCGGGAGCGGATAGCCTGGGAGCACCGCCGCAGACCGACGTCCGAGTGTGTGAGACGCCGGCGCGGCGCTCGTTTGTGGAGGGGAACGCTGTCATGAGTGCTGCCCGCGTGGGCGTGGTCACTTTTCCCGGAACTCTTGACGATCAGGACGCGGCTCGCGCCGTGCGCCACGCGGGTGGCGAGGCCGTCCCGCTGTGGCACGCGGATCCCGATCTCAAGGGGGTGGACGCGGTCTTCCTGCCGGGCGGGTTCTCCTACGGAGATTACCTGCGCTGCGGGGCCATCTCCAGGTTCGCGCCGCTGATGGAGGAGCTGATCCCCGCCGCCGGAGCCGGGCTGCCGGTGCTCGGCACCTGCAACGGCTTCCAGATCCTCTGCGAGGCCCACCTGCTGCCCGGGGCGCTGATGCGCAACGCCGGGCTGCACTACATCTGCCGCGACCAGGGCATCCGGGTCGAGAACACCGCCACCCCCTGGACCACGGACTTCGCCGAGGGCCAGGAGATCGTGCTGCCGGTCAAGCACGGCGAGGGCCGCTACGTCGCCGACGAGGCGACCCTGGGCGCGCTGGAGGCGGGCGGCCAGGTCGTCTTCCGGTACACGGGCGGCAACCCCAACGGCTCCCTGAACGACATCGCGGGCATCCGCAACGAGGCCGGCAACGTCGTCGGCCTCATGCCGCACCCCGAGCACGCCGTCGAGGACCTCACCGGCGCCCCGAGCACGGACGGGCGCGCCTTCTTCTCCTCGATCCTGAAGAAGCTGGTGAACGCATGAGTCTCGACACCGTCAAGCGGGCCGAGGACACCCCCGACGAGCGCCAGCCGTACGCCGAGCTGGGCATGAAGATCGACGAGTACGAGCGGGTCCGCCAGATCCTCGGCCGCCGGCCCACCGGCTCCGAGCTGGCCATCTACAGCGTCATGTGGAGCGAGCACTGCTCCTACAAGTCGTCCAAGGTGCACCTGCGCCAGTTCGGCACCAAGGCCCCCGAGTCGGCGGCGCTGCTCGTCGGCATGGGGGAGAACGCCGGGGTCGTGGACATCGGCGACGGCTGGGCCGCCACCTTCAAGATCGAGTCGCACAACCACCCGTCCTACGTCGAGCCCCACCAGGGCGCGGCGACCGGCGTGGGCGGCATCGTCCGCGACATCATGTCGATGGGCGCCCGGCCGATCGCGGTGATGGACGCCCTCCGCTTCGGCGCGGCCGACGCCCCCGACACCCGGCGGGTGCTGCCCGGCGTGGTCGAGGGCATCAGCCACTACGGCAACTGCCTGGGGCTGCCCAACATCGGCGGCGAGGTCGTCTTCGACCCCTGCTACATCGGCAACCCGCTGGTCAACGCCCTGTGCGTGGGCCTGCTGCGCAAGGACCAGATCAAGCTCGCGGTGGCCCCGGGACCGGGCAACAAGGTCGTCCTGTTCGGCGCGCTCACCGGCCCCGACGGCATCGGCGGCGCCTCCGTGCTGGCCTCGGCCACGTTCGAGGACGAGTCGCAGGCCAAGCGCCCCAGCGTCCAGGTCGGCGACCCCTTCATGGAGAAGCTGCTGATCGAGTGCTGCCTGGAGCTGTACCAGGCGGACGTGGTCGTCGGCATCCAGGACCTCGGCGCCGCCGGAGTCTCCTGCGCGACCACCGAGCTGGCGGCCAAGGGCACCGGCGGCATGGACGTCAGGCTCGACCTCGTCCCGCTGCGCGATCCGTCGCTGCGGCCCGAGGAGATCCTGATGAGCGAGTCGCAGGAGCGCATGATGGCGGTCGTCGCCCCCGACGACATCGACGCCTTCATGGCGATCTGCGCGAAGTGGGACATCCCCGCGACCGTGATCGGCGAGGTCACCGACTCCAACCGCCTCGTGATGACCTGGCACGGCGAGACCATCGTCGACATCCCGCCGGGCACCGCGGCCGACGAGGGCCCGGTCTACGAGCGGCCGTTCCACGAGCCCGCCGGCCAGGCCGCGCTGAACGGCGACGACCCCGGCCGCCTCGACCGCCCCGCCGACCTGCGCGCGGCGCTGCTGGAGCTCCTCGGCTCGCCGAACCTGGCGTCCAAGGAGTGGGTGACCTCCCAGTACGACCGGTACGTCCGCGGCAACACCGTGCTGGCCCAGCCCGCCGACGCGGGCGTACTGCGCGTCAGCGAGGCCATGCCCGGCGCCGAGGAGACGACCAGGGGAATCGCGCTGGCCACCGACGGCAACGGCCGCTACGCCCGCCTCGACCCGTACGCGGGGGCCCAGCTCGCCCTCGCCGAGGCGTACCGGAACGTGGCCGTGACCGGCGCGACGCCGCTGGCGGTGACCAACTGCCTCAACTTCGGCTCCCCCGAGGACCCCGAGGTCATGTGGCAGTTCTCCGAGGCGGTGCGCGGCCTCGCCGACGCCTGCAAGACCCTCGGCGTCCCGGTGACCGGCGGCAACGTCTCGTTCTACAACCAGACGGGATCCGTCCCGATCCACCCGACGCCGGTCGTCGGCGTGCTGGGCGTCATCGACGACGTGGCCACGCGCGTGCGGAGCGGTTTCACCGGCGACGGCGACAGGATCGTCCTGCTCGGCGAGACCGAGGAGGAGTTCGGCGGCTCGGAGTGGGCGCACGTGGCCCACGGCCACCTCGGCGGCCTGCCGCCCGTGGCGCGACTGGAGTCGGAGCGCGACCTGGCCCTCGTGCTGGCCGAGGCCGCCTCGCGGGGGCTGCTGACCGGTTCCCACGACCTGTCGGACGGCGGGCTGGCCATCGCCCTCGCCGAGGCCTGCATCGCCCAGGGCGTGGGCTGCGAGGTCTCCCTGACGGGCGACGACGCGTTCGTCGACCTGTTCAGCGAGTCGTCGGCCCGCGCGCTGGTGACCGTCGCGCCGGAGTCGTTCGACGCCTTCGCGGAGCTGTGCGCGGCCCGCGAGGTGCCCTGCTACGGCCTGGGCACCACCGGCGGCGACTCCCTGAGCGTGGCGGGCGTCCTGGACATCCCGGTCACCGAGCTGAGGGAGACCCACACGTCCACCCTGCCGGGCATCTTCGGCTGATCGTCTCCCGGATGAGGCACTTTCGTGGGCCAGGCCTTTCACCGTCATGTGACGGTGAAAGGCCTGGCCCGTTTATATGGATCACACGGTCGGCGCCGGGGGGCGGTGCGGCGGGGACGAGGGGTCCCCGCCGCACCGCCCGCCCGTCGCGTTCCCGCGAACGGGTCGGACGATCAGGCGGCCGCGCGGATCACGTACACGACGCCCTGGGTCTTGCCATTGCCCCCGTGACCGGCGGGAACGCCTTCTCTCGATCTCGTGTCCGGCGTTCCGCGCCCGATCCGGGGTCAGGACTACATGCAGATCGCGTAGACGGTGCCGCTGGTGTTCTTGCCGCTCACGGTCCAGCCGGTGGGCGTGGAGCCGGTGGGCGTGGAGCCGGTGGGCGCGCTCGTGTAGATCTGGCTGGAAGCGCTACCGCTGCTGCTGCTGAAGCCGCCGCCCGTGGCGACCTTGCCCGAACCGCAGCTCACGCTCTGGCTGCCGCCCTGGCCACCGAAGTTGAACTGCGTGCTGACGGTGGTGACGGTGGGGGTTCCGCCGCCGCCACCCGATCCCGGCGTGCCGGGGTCGCCCTTGGGGCCCTTCAGCGACGCGATGAACTCCGCCTTGGACTTGCCCCTGTTACCCGGCAGTTCGAGCCAGACCTCGTAGGCGCTCTTACCGTCGTCGCCGTCCCTGCCGTCCCTGCCGTTCCGGCCGTCGTCGCCGTCCCTGCCGGGCTTGCCGTCGGCACCCTTGGGACCGGCCGGACCCGCCGGGCCCCTCTCGCCCTGAATGCCGTTCCTGCCGTCGTCGCCCTTGAGGCCCTGCGGCCCCTGCT
The DNA here is from genome assembly GCF_051918855.1 of Streptosporangium sp. H16. Lineage (NCBI taxonomy): Bacteria > Bacillati > Actinomycetota > Actinomycetes > Streptosporangiales > Streptosporangiaceae > Streptosporangium > Streptosporangium sp. H16. The sequence continues at coordinate 85,342 of NZ_JBPXMD010000025.1, read as the reverse complement.
TGCCGTCATCCCCCTTGGGACCCTGCGGACCGGCCTCACCCTTGAGACCCTGCGGACCGGTCTCACCCTTGGGCCCCTGCGGGCCGACGGCGCCCTTGAGGCCCCTGAAGCCCTGCTGCCCCTGCGGGCCCTGCGGTCCCTGCGGGCCCTGCGGTCCGGTGTCGCCCTTGGGACCCTGCGCGCCTCGCGGGCCCTGCGGCCCGGCGGTGGCGAGACCCTGCTGGCCCTGAGTCGTCTGCCCCCACTTGATCCGGACCTCGGTCGGCCTGCACCTGGCCGTCGCGTTGACGATCCGGGTGTAGCGCGTCTGCTTGTGGACGCACGCGTGAATCTCCGCCGTCGCCGACGAGGCGACGGCGCTGCCGCTCGCGGTGAACAACGTTCCAACGAGCACGCCAACGGTCACTGCGGCGAGCGTGCGTCCGCCCGGCAACGTGATAGCCACTGGGCTTCCTTTCTGCGACACCAGAGCATGGTGTGATGGGAGAGGTACGCGTAGTACACGTTTCAACCGTTCCAACGGTTGGCACATGAAACATCACACTTCGGTGTCGGAAGCCCGGCGATTAACTCGCCTGCCGGTACCGCCCCCGTACGGGATAATCGGACCGTTCGGGGGAACCCGCCCGCTGGGCGTGGACGAACAAGACAGGGAACCCGCAGGGTTCTCCAGACGCGGAGGCCACCGTGCCGACCATCAACCCGACAGACGCGGTCACGGAAGACCGGGCCCGACGGGAACCGTACCTACCACCGGCGACCCAGCCGATCCGCACCGTGGTGTGGGCGCTGCATCTGGCGCTGCCGATGCTCGGCCTCTGGCTGCTGCTCGCCGAGCCCGACCTGAACATCGTCCTCCATGACAACCCCAGCCACTTCTGGCTGATCATCACCATCGCCGGGGTCAACCTGGTCCTGGGCCTCATGGTCGGCGAGGCGTCGGCCCGGCGGGCGGACGCCCGGCTGCTGCTGGTCTCGCTGGTCTTCCTGAGCGGCGCGGGATCGTTCCTGGTGCACGGGCTGACCACTCCGACGGTCATCCTGGACAAAATAAGCTACGGCTTCGACCTCTCTCACCCGGTCGGTCTTCTCGTGGCCTCGGTGTTCGCGTTCGCGTCGGCACTGCCGCTGGGCGAGCGGGCGGCCGCGGCCGTGCTGAGGAACCAGATGTGGCTGCGCGGCGGTCTCGCCCTCCTGATCATCCTGTGGGGGGTGGCCTGCCTGGTGCCGCGCCTGACACCGCTCAGCGGTCCGCCTCCCGAGAACATCGGCCTGGGCGGGGTGGAGTGGGTCGGGGTGGCCCTGTTCGCGGCGGCGGCGGCGATGATGTTCCAGCTGCACCGCAGGCGCCCGGCGGTCGTGCTGATCAGCCTGGTCACCGCGTACGCGCTGCTCGCCGAGGCGCTGGTCGCGGGGTTGTCCCACCGCAACTGGCACCTGTCGTGGTGGCTGTGGCACGCGCTGCTGACCACGGCGTTCGTCTTCGTCGCCTACAGCGCCTACCTGCAGTTCCGGCGGGAGGGCACGAGCGCGGGGCTGTTCGACTCGGTGGCGCTGTCGGCGACGGTCAGCAGGATCAGGGCCGACTACGAGGCCGCCCTGGAGGAGCTCGTCGGTCACCTGCGGCGCAGGGAGGAGAGCAGGGTCCCGATCGCGACCAGGCTGGCGGGCAAGTTCGGGCTCACCGACTCGCAGGTGGCGGTGCTCGACCGGGCGGGCGAGGCGCTGGCCAACGAGCGGGAGCTGAGCGACCGGCTCGCGGCGCTGGCCGACATCGGCAGGCAGGCCCGCGTGGGCCTGCCGGAGAAGGAGATGCTGGCCCAGGGCCTCGACCGCGTGCGGCAGGCGTACGGGGACGTCCGGATCAAGCTGGTCGACAACGGCCGGGTCACCGTGAACTCCAAGGAGTACGGCCAGCGGGACTTCCCCGAGGACCAGCCGATCCGGCTGGAGGGGAAGGTCCTGCACCCGCTGACGGTGAAGGGCAGGCTCGCCGGGGCACTGGAGGTGCCGATCGGCAGGACCCCGCAGGACGAGGCGCTCGCCGCCACGCTGGCCGGCCAGATGTCCATCTCCCTGGAGAACGCCCGGCTCTACAGCGAGCTGGAGACCCTGTTCCGGCAGTACATGTCGCCGGACGTGGCCCAGTCGCTGCTCGCCGACCCGCAGACGGCGGCGCTCGGCGGCGAGCTGGTGGAGCTGACCGCGCTCTTCGCCGACCTGAAGGGCTTCACGAGCTTCTCCGAGCGGGTGGCGCCCGGCGAGATCGTCGAGATGCTGAACCGGTACCACACCGCGGCCGTGCCCATCGTGCTCGGCAACGGCGGCACGATCGTGCAGTTCGTGGGCGACGCGCTGCTCGCGCTGTTCAACGCCCCCTCCCGGCAGGAGGACCACGCCCTCGCCGCGGTGCGGGCGGGCCTGGCGATGCAGGAGGCGGCCGAGGAGATCGCGGCGGGAACGCCCGGATATCCTCGGTTCAGGATCGGCATCAACACCGGTGAGGCGCTCGTCGGAAACATCGGCAGCCCCGAGTTGCGCGGGTTCAACGCGATGGGCGACTGCGTCAACGTGGCCGCCCGGCTCGAGGGGATCGCGGAGCCCGGCAGCGTCGTGATCGGCCAGACCACCCTCGACCTGATCGGCCCCCGGGCCAAGACCCAGTCCCTGGGCTGGCTCAACCTCAAGGGTAGGGAACAACCCGTCCATGCCTACGTGCTGTCTGGGCTCTCGTAAAAGTACCTTTCGCCGCGGGAGCCGTACGAACACAATCGAGATCGCCAGGAGGTGGTTATGACTTCTTCCCCCGAACCGGGCGAATTCATCACATTGCTCACAGAAGACGAGGTAAAGGCCCTGTACGCCGCCGGGCGACCCCGGCGCTGGGACAGGGGCGCGACGATATGCACCGAGGGCGACGTGAGCGACTGGGTGCTCGTCCTGACCTCCGGCCGCGTCAAGGTGTCCTCGCACACCGCGGTCGGCGGTGAGGTGGTCCTCGCGGTGCGGGGACCGGGGGCGTTGGTCGGCGAGTTCGCGGCGATGGACGGGCTGCCCAGATCCGCCACGGTCACCGCCCTCGAACCCGTGGAGGGGATCACGGTCCGCGACTTCTCCTCGTACCTGCAGGCCCACGGGAGAGTCGCCGTCCTGCTGATGCAGATGGTGATCGGCAGGATGCGTGACGCCGACCGCAAGCGCATCGAGTACGGCGCGTTCGACACCACCGGCCGCGTGGCCACCCGGCTGGTCGAGCTGGCCGAGCGGTACGGCGAGCCGGACAACGGCGGGGTGCGGGTGGCGCTGCCGCTCTCCCAGGACGAGCTGGCCGGCTGGACGGGGGCCTCCCGTGAGGCGGTCAGCAAGGCGCTGCGCTCCCTGCGCGACCGCGGGCTGATCGAGACGGGCCGGCGCCGCGTGATCATCCACGACATGGAGGGCCTGCGTAGACGGGCCCACTGAGGACACACCGGAGCCAAAAGGGCAGTACGACCGCGTCGTACGGATCAGCGGAGGGGCGTGCCCGCCCGCGAGAGGAAGGGCACGCCCCTCCGCTGATCCGGCACGTGGACGCGGGAGCAGGACGCGCTTCGGGGTGAGACCGGATCACGGTCGACGTACAACGTACGTCAGACTGGGAGCCATGGTCGCAATTCCCCAAGACCTGCCCGGATCCCCCGAATACCTATCAAAACTCCGCTACGCGTGGCGGGTCTGCTCGGTCACCAGCCTCGGTCTGGTCATGATCGGCATCTCCGGCAGCACCCTGAACGTGGCGCTTCCCACCGTGGTCAGGCACTTCCACGCGGACGCGTTCTCCGCGGGCTGGGTCCTGCTCGCCTTCCTGCTCGTCAACACCGCGACGCTGGTGTTCTTCGGACGGGTGGCCGACCTGCTCGGCCGCCGGGAGATCTACCTGGCGGGGTTCGTCCTGTTCACCGCCGGATCGTTGCTGGCCGGGCTCTCGCCGGGCATCTGGTTCCTGATCGCGATGCGCGCGGTGCAGGCGGTCGGCGCCGCGATGATCCTCGCCAACGGAACAGTGATCATCACCGACGCCTTCCCTCCCGACCGGCTCAGCCAGGGCATGGGCGTCTACATCGGCACCCTCTCGGTCGCCCAGCTCGCCGGTCCCACCCTGGGCGGCCTCGTCGCCGAGACCGCCGGCTGGCAGTGGATCTTCTGGATGAACGTGCCCGCCGGGTTGATCGCCCTCACCTGGGGAGCGTTCACACTGCGCCGCGTCCCGCGGGGAGAGCGCCGGCCGGTGGACGCGCTCGGCAACCTGATCGTGTTCGCCGCCCTCTCCGCCGCCCTGATCGCGCTGTCCGAGGCGGGCTCGCGCGGCCTGTCGAGCCCCGTGGTGATCGTCGGCGCGGCGATCGCGGCGGTGCTGGTGCCGGTACTGGTCGCGGTGGAGCGCCGGGCCTCGCATCCCGTGCTCGACCTGCGGCTGTTCGGCGAGCGCATGCTGGCCTTCGCCAACCTCGCCTCCTTCTGCAACGCGCTGGCGCGCTCGGCGCTGATCCTGCTGGTCGCCCTCTACTTCCAGGCCGCCAGGGGCGTCGACGCCGTCACCGCGGCCCTGGGCGTGCTCCCCGTCCCGATCGGCATGGCGCTCGCCTCCCCCGTCGCCGGCGCCCTCGGCCGCCGCGTCAGGCCGTACGCGCTGTCGGTGGGCGGCGCCCTGATGAGCGCGACCGGGCTGGGCGTCCTGCTCCTGAACACCGACCCCGTCACGCCGTACTGGATCATCGCGGTGGGCCTGTTCCTGTGCGGCTGCGGCAGCGGCACCTTCCTGACCGGCAACACGACCCAGGTCATGTCCGCCCTGCCCGCCGGGAGCCTGGGCGTGGTGAACGGCTTCCGGCTCATGATCATGAATGTCGGGATCGTGCTGAGCGTCGCCCTCACGCTCAGCGTCCTGACCGGCTCGGTCAGCGCCGAGCTGCGCGGGCAGGTGTACGCGGGCACGCTGTCGCGCGTCTCCCCCGTCGCCGTCGAGCACCTGATGACCGGTTTCCAGCGGACCTACGCCGTCCTGTTCGCCGTCGCGCTCACGGGCGCCCTGACGGCCGCCCTCGCCCGTCCCCGCCGCTCCGGCCGCGCGGGGTCGCCCTCCTGAGTCAGTGCCCTCCTGAGCGGGCGGACAGCGCCTCGATGCCGGCCATGAGGAGGTCGACGCCGAAGGTGTCGTAGAGGTCGGGGGCGCCGCCCTCGGAGAGGGGCACGGCCATCTCCACGATGTGCGGGTAGACGTCCGGCGGCAGCGACTGGAGCCTGAGCCGCTTGAGACGCATCCGCTCGGCCGCCTCCTGCTCGGAGAGCCCGGGAGGGCAGGGCTTCCTCGGACCCGCCGCCAGCGCGATCGCGCCGCTGAGCAGGTACTGGGAGATCATGCAACTCTCGTCGCCGGAGAACCCGCCGCGCTTGGCGAGACCGAGGGCCGTGTCCCAGACCGCCAGGTAGGCGGGCACCTCCATGTGGTCCACCGCGCCCAGCACGTCCGCCGCGCACGGGTGGCGCCGGAGCACCCTGACCAGGCCCGCGACGAGCTCGCGGAGCCCCTCCTGCCACGGGCCCCTGTAGCCGCCCTCGATCACGAAGCCCTCGATCAGGTGGCCCGCCATGCCGGCGGTCAGCTGCTCTTTGTTCTTGAAGTGCCAGTAGAGCGCCATCGGGGTGACGCCCAGCTCCTGGGCGAGCCTCCGGATGGTCACCGCCGCCAGCCCCTCGGCGTCGCCGATCTCCAGCGCCTGCTCGACGACCGCCTCGCGGGTCAGTTTCCCCATCACGCTTGACAACTATACGCCGTACGGGTTCCACTGTGCACCGTACATGTACGCCGTATAAGTACAACGTAGAGGACGAGGAATGACGGACACCCGCAGGTGGTGGGCGCTGGGAGCGATCTCGCTGGCCACCTTCATGACATATCTCGACAACAACGTGGTGAACGTGGCGCTGCCCACGATCCAGCGCGACCTCGGGCTGAGCATCTCCGGGCTGGAATGGATCGTGAGCGGCTACATCCTGGTGTTCGCCGGGCTGATGCTCGTCGGCGGGCGCCTGGCCGACGTCTTCGGGCGGCGGCGCGTCTTCCTGATCGGCCTCGTCGTGTTCACCGCGGCCTCGTTCGCGGCCGGGATGGCCACCGACGGCGGCGTGCTGATCGCCACCCGGGCGGTGCAGGGCGTGGGGGCGGCGTTCCTCACCCCCACGGCGCTGGCCCTGCTCACCTCGATCTTCCCCGACACCAGGGAACGCGCGACGGCGGTCGGCCTGTGGAGCGCGGTCGGTGCGCTCGCCCTCGCCCTCGGCCCGCTGACCGGCGGGTTGATCAGCGAGCGCTGGCACTGGGGCTGGATCTACCTGATCAACGTGCCGATCGGGATCGTGACGCTCGGCCTCGGCCTCTGGGCGATCAGGACGGCCCCCCAGGAGACGGTACGGCGCGGCCTCGACGTCCCGGGCCTGGTGACGTCGAGCCTGACGCTGTTCGCGCTGACGTACGCGCTCATCGAGGGCGCGGGGGCCGGATGGACCTCCCCGGAGATCCTGGGCGCCTTCGGGATCGCGGTCGTGTCGGCGCTCGCCTTCGTCACGATCGAGCGCCGCGGCCGGGAGCCGATGATCGACCTGTCGCTGTTCCGGTCGCGGGTGTTCAGCGGGGGCACGCTGTCGATGGGCCTGTGGTCCTTCGGGGTGTTCGGCATCTACTTCTTCACCGCGCTGTACCTGCAGAACGCGCTGGGCTTCTCGCCGATCGAGGCTGGGGCGGCGTTCGTGCCGATGGCGCTGGTGATGGCCGTCACCGCCACCCTCGCCCCGAGGCTTGACCGGACCCTGGGCACCGCGCGGACCGTGGCGGCCGGGCTCCTGCTGATGGCCGTGTCGGTGTTCGGGATCTCGTTCGTCGGGGAGGGCGGGTCGTTCGGTGACCTGCTGCCGTGGTTCCTGGTCTACGGGGTGGGCGGCGGCATGCTGGTGCCGCTCACCACCGCGATCCTCGGCGCGCTCCCGGCGGGCAGGACGGGGGTCGCCTCGGGCGTGCTGAACGTCTCGCGCGAGATCTTCGGCCTGCTCGGCATCACGGTCCTGGGGGCGATCCTCGGCGCGCGGCAGTCCTCGCTCCTGGCGGAGGGCGCCGGGCAGCTGACCGCCTTCCTGGACGCGTACCGGTACACGCTGGTCGTCGCCGCGGCCATCGTGCTGGTGGGCGTGCCGGTGAGCCTGCTGTCGCTGCGGGCCTCCCGGCCCGCAGGCCCACCGGTGGTCACCGAGGAACGTCCCGCCGTACCGGTGGGTTAGGTTCCCGGACACGCGGAAGGACACCGGCTCGCGTCCCCGGGGTGGGACGCGAGCCGGTGCCGGAAGCGGTGCGAGCCGGCGGCCGGATCGGGACCAGGTCCACGTCCCCCCGAGCGGGCGCGGGCCGGTGTCCGGACGGGGCCGGTGCCGGGACGCGAACCGCGGGCGGACGCGGGTGCGAGTCGGCGGCCGGATCAGGAGCCGATCTTGCCGCCCTTCGCGTGCCAGGCGACCACGACGGACGGGCGGGGCTGGGAGTTGCCGCCGTCGGGCCAGTGGCTGCTGGGGGTCTCGGGGGTGGCGCCGTCGGTCTCGCCGGGGTGCTGCACGGCCACGAAGACGCTGCGCTGGTCCGCGCTGACCAGCGGGCCGCAGGTCTCCGCGCCGACCGGCACGCTCAGGAACTGCTTCAGGTGACCGCGCTCGGGACCGCGGACCGGCATGGCGAACAGGCCGTCGTTGGCGCCGAGCTGGTTGCCGTCGGTGGAGATCCAGAGGTTGCCGTCGGCGTCGAAGGCGACGTTGTCCGGGCAGGAGATCGGCGAGACCTTGGTCTTGTCGAACCCGGCGAAGTAGGTCGCCGGGTCGTTCGGGTCGCCGCAGACCAGGGGCAGGGACCAGGCGAAGGTCGTGGCCCCGGCGTCGTTGCGCCGCTCGACGATCTCCAGGACGTGGCCGTGCTTGTTCGCCGGACGCGGGTTGGCCTCGTCCACCTGGGCAGGGGTCCGGTTGCCGTTGTTGGTCAGGGCCACGTAGACGCCGCCGGTGACGGGGTTGCGCTCCACGTCCTCGGGACGGTCCATCTTGGTCGCGCCGACCTTGTCGGCCGCCGTACGGGTGTAGACGAGCACCTCCGCGGCCGTCATCCCGGGGACGTGCGAGACCTTGCCGGTGACCAGCGGGATCCACTCGCCCGAGCCGTCGAACTGCCCGTCGGCGGGGAGCTTGCCGGTGCCGTCGATCTCGGTGGCCGGGCTGTCGCCGGTGAACTTCGCCACGTACAGCGTGCCGTCGTCCAGCAGGGTCCGGTTGTGCCGGTCGAAGCCCCGGATGTAGCGCTCCCGGGAGACGAACTTGTAGACGTACTCGAACCGGGAGTCGTCGCCCATGTAGGCCACCACCCGGCCGTCGGCGGCCAGGGAGACGGTGGCTCCCTCGTGGGCCATCCTGCCCAGGGCGGTGCGCTTGATCGGGGTGGAGTCGGGGTCGAACGGGTCGATCTCCACGATCCAGCCGGCGCGGTTGACCTCGTTCGGGTGCTTGGCCAGGTCGAAACGCTCCTCGACCCTGTCGAACCTGCGGTTGCCGCTCGGGATGCCCGTCGTGGTGTTCACCCCGTACCGGGCGAGGTACGGCTTCTGCGCCTCGGGCACGCCGTTGCCGTTGACGAAGTACTGGTTGAAGTTCTCCTCACCGCTGAGCACCGTGCCCCACGGCGTGGTGCCGCCCGCGCAGTTGTTCAGCATGCCGATCGGCGTGGTGCCCTTGGGGTCGGCGGCGGTCCTCAGCAGGGCGCTGCCGGCCGCGGGGCCGGTGAACTTCATGGGGGTGTGCACGGTGACGCGGCGGTTGTAGCGGCGGGAGCCCCGGGTGACCAGCTTCCACTGGCCGGACCCGCCCACCCGCTCGATCTCGACCACCGAGCCGCCGTGCGCGGCCATCCCGATCCTGATCTGCTCCTCCGTCGCGGAGGTGCCGTCCGTGTAACCGCGGAACATCAGGGTCTCGTCGCTGTACTCGTGGTTGACCCAGAGCAGGCCCCGGTGCTGCCCCATCGGGAAGAGGGTGACGTAGTCGCAGTTGTAGCCGAACTGCTTGGCCTGCGCGGCGGCCGTCTGGTTCTCGAAGTCGAACGCGGGGGCGCCGGGCAGAACCGGGTCGCCCCAGCGCACCACGGCCGCCGACAGGTAGCCCGCGGGGACCGTGACCTTGTCGTCGGTGTTCGGCGCGACGGCGGTGAAGCGGAGACCGCTCTTCTGGCCGTGGTCGTGACCGTGGCCCCCGCCGAAGGTGCTCGCGTCCACGTCCGGGTCGGCGAGGGCGGGGAGCGTCGTGCCGATCCCGACCCCGGCGACGACGGCGCCCAGGGCACCGGCCCGCAGCACGCCGCGACGGGTCATCGCCTCGGCGACCACGTCGCCGAAGTAGCTGTTGTCGCTGGTGTTCGTCACATCGTGGGCGCACTGGTCACCGCAGCGGAACCGGCAGGTGAGCGCGCTGCGTCCACCCTTGTGCGGGCTCGTGAGCAGGGGGAGCAGTCGGCGCGGCGACATGTTCGCCACAGGGTCCTCCAAAAAGGGGCGAGGTCTTTCGGCCCGGAGGCTACGCGAGCCGGTCGAACCCGAGGTGAACGACGTTGACCGGGACGATGAACCGTTTGCCGGAACGAGCCGTCCGGGGCGCTGTCCCGGGACGCGGCTCCGGCGGGCATCATGGATCACGTGCCACCTCACAAGCCCGACGCGGCCAAGGTCCGCGCCGCCCTCGACACCCAGCTGAGCGCTCTCGACGAGCCGCCCTACGACGGACCCGGAGGGCTCGCGGCGCTGCTGGGCGCCTGCGTGAGCGTGGTGATGAGAGCCTTCGAGCGGGGGGTCCGCCCGGAACGGGAGATCACTCGCTTCGCCGTACGGCACCTGCTGGACGAGCTGGCGACGGCCGCGCCGGGCCGGACCGTCGAGGTCCGGGTCCCGCCCTACGCGGCGGTGCAGTGCGTCGAGGGTCCCCGCCACACCCGGGGCACCCCGCCCAACGTGGTGGAGACCGACGCGCGCACCTGGCTGGAACTCGCCACCGGCGGCCTGACCTGGTCCGAGGCGATGGCCGCCGGAAAGATCGCGGCGAGCGGGGCCCGCGCCGACCTGTCCGGCCACCTTCCTCTCCGATAGCCGCCCCAGGCAGGCCGTGTCTCCCATCGACCCCCGTCGACCCCCGTCCGCCGTTACGGGGCGGCCGGCACCTGGACGCCGAACCTGTCCTCGATGCAGCGCCGCTGCAGCTCCGGCGGCAGGTTGACGCAGTCGCCGACCTTGCTGTAGAGCCAGCTCAGGAACACCGCGGCGATCACCAGGGTGAGAAGGCTCAGCGCGATCCCCACCCAGGCCCGGCCCGGTCTGGACTTCTTGGCGAGCGCGACGATGCCGACGATCAGACCGACGATCGCCACCAGCACGCCGAGGCCGCAGATGACGAGCGACACGATCGCGACGATCCCGAGCACGAGCGCGGCGGTGCCCAGCCCGCCGCCGGGCTTGCGCCCCTCGTCCTGGTACGCCGGGTAGGGCGTGGCGTACGGATAGCCGGGCGCGCCCGGAGGGGCCGGGTACGGTGTGCCGCCCTGGAGCGGCTGGGAGGGACCGGTCGCGGGTGACGGCTGCGCACCGGGACCGCCGTAGGGCTGCCCGGCCTGCTGCGCCTCCCCGTACGTGGGCTGCTCCCCGTGGCCATACCGTCCCGTTTGCTGTGAATAACCCGGCTGGGGCGCTCCCGGGGTGCCGGGAACGGGCGGCCGGTCCGCCTGGAAGCCACCGGCGGGCTCGGCAGGCTCGGCGGGCTCGGCGGGCCGCTGCGGGGTCGCAGGTTCCCCGGAGGACGCCGGTTGCTCGTAGCGCGACGGCGGGGTGGGGGCGGCCGGTGTCCCCGGGTGGTCTGTCCCCCCGGGCCGGTCGGACTCGCCGGAGGTCTCCGAGGCGCTCTCCCAGCCGGGGTAGGCGGACGGCGTGGTGCCCGGCACCGTGTAGGGCTGTCCCTCGGGCGCCGCCCCCTCACGGGTGCCTCCGGGCGCGGCGTACGGGCCGCCCGCCTGGTCGGGTGGCGGCACCTCCGGCGCGGTCGGCGTGTCCGGATGCGGCGGAACCTGTGGTTCGGCGGGAATCGCGGACGGCGGCCAGGTCGGGGTCTCATTGGGATCAGGCACAGGTGTCTCGGGATCCGGCTCCTCCCACGGCTCCGGAGTCGGCGGCGTCTGCGTCCCCGACCCCCACACGGAACCCTCGCCGGGCTCCCGGCCCTGTGGCTCGGCCCGGCCGGGGATCTCCGTCCACCCGGTCGGCTCGGCCCGGCCGGAAGGCTCGGCGGAACCGGCCTGGCCAGGAGACTCGGCGGAACCTGAGGGGTCGGCCCACCCCGTGGACTCGCCCGCCGGGGCGGGGGGTTGCCGCCACGTGGGCGGCTCGTTCGAAGGAGGGACGGGCCAGGCGGTCGTCTCCGGGACGGCGGGCTCGTGCTCGCCGGGGACGGCCGCCTCCTCGGAGGTGTCCTGTGGCTCCTCCGAGCCGGACCCTTCCTGCTCTGGGCGCCTGTCCCGCGGCACTCGCCGTGGGTCGGGCTGGTTCGGGTCCACAGGTGTTGTCACGTCTCTTCTCCCGACGCTCGGGCATGCCGGATATCTCACACTCCCCTGTCAGCCACCGGCGAAACAGGATGACACGGCAAAACACCGATGATCGTTCGGTCAGGGTGCTACATGCCGCGGAACGGACCCTGGGTGCGAGCAGGGAAGAAGCCGACCTAGAATGAAGCATGTGCTGAAGGGCGACGGCCATCTGAGCCATGACCTTGATCCTCACGACCGGCCTCCGAAGGACGCATGTGGCGTCTTCGGGGTGTGGGCCCCTGGGGAGGAAGTCTCCAAACTCACCTACTACGGGCTGTACGCGTTGCAGCACCGCGGCCAGGAGTCCGCGGGCATCGCGGTCAGCGAGGGCAGCAGGATCCTCGTCTACAAGGACATGGGCCTGGTGGCCCAGGTCTTCGACGAGTCCGTGCTCGGGACCCTCCGCGGCCACCTGGCGATCGGCCACTGCCGCTACTCGACGACCGGGTCGAGCGTCTGGGAGAACGCGCAGCCGACGCTGAGCTCGACCGAGTCCGGCGGGCTCGCGCTCGCCCACAACGGCAACCTGATCAACACCCCGGAGCTGGCCAGGCGCCTGGCTCCCGGATCCACCAGGGCGACCACCGACACCGAGGTGCTGACGACGCTGCTGGCCCAGGACCGCAGCCAGTCCATCGACGACGCGGCGGCCGAGCTGCTTCCGCAGGTCAGGGGCGCCTACTCGCTCGTCTTCATGGACGAGAAGACTCTCTACGCGGCCCGCGACCCGCAGGGCGTCCGCCCGTTGGTCCTCGGGCGCCTGGAGCGCGGCTGGGTGGTCGCCTCGGAGACCGCGGCGCTGGACATCGTGGGCGCCACGTTCGTCCGCGAGATCGAGCCGGGCGAGCTGATCACCATCGACGAGCGCGGCGTGCGCTCGCGCAGGTTCGCGCTCGCCGAGCCCAAGGGCTGCCTGTTCGAGTACGTCTACCTGGCCCGCCCGGACACCACGATCGCCGGGCGCGGCGTGCAGACCACGCGCGTCGAGGTCGGCCGCGTGCTGGCCCGCGAGCACCCGGTCGAGGCCGACCTGGTCATCCCGACCCCCGAGTCGGGCACTCCCGCCGCCGTCGGCTACGCCGAGGAGAGCGGGATCCCCTACGGTCAAGGTCTGGTCAAGAATTCCTACGTGGGCCGGACCTTCATCCAGCCGTCCCAGACGATCCGCCAGCTGGGCATCCGGCTGAAGCTCAACCCGCTGAAAGAGGTCGTCGCGGGCAAGCGCCTGGTGGTCGTGGACGACTCGATCGTGCGGGGCAACACGCAGCGGGCGATCGTCAAGATGCTGCGCGAGGCGGGCGCCACGGAGGTGCACGTCCGGATCTCCTCCCCGCCGGTCAGCTGGCCGTGCTTCTACGGCATCGACTTCGCCACCCGGGCCGAGCTGATCGCCGGTTCGCTGAGCGTGGAGGAGATCCGCGCCTCGCTCGGCGCCGACTCGCTCGGATACATCTCGCTGGAGGGCCTGACCGCGGCCACCACGATCCCCGCCGACCGGCTCTGCCGTGCCTGCTTCGACGGCGAGTACCCCATCCCGATCGACCAGGACAACGTGGGCAAGTACGTGCTGGAGGCCAAGCGTTGAGCGGGCCGGGCGCGCAGAGAGAGGCTTCATGACCAGCTACGCGGCCGCCGGAGTGGACATCGACGCGGGCGAGCGCGCCGTCGAGCTGATGAAGTCGAAGGTCGCGCGGGCGCGCAGGCCAGAGGTCGTGGACGACGCCAGCGGTTTCGCCGGCCTCTTCGACGCCTCGGCCCTGCTGTCGTACCGGCGGCCGCTGCTCACCACGTCGACCGACGGCGTCGGAACCAAGGTCATGCTGGCCCAGCGGCTCGACAAGCACGACACGATCGGGATCGACCTGGTCGGCATGGTCGTCGACGACCTGGTCGTCTGCGGCGCCGAACCGCTGTTCATGACCGACTACATCGCCTGCGGCAAGGTGGTCCCCGAGCGGATCGCCGAGATCGTGGGCGGTGTCGCCGAGGGCTGCCGCCTGGCGGGCTGCGCTCTCGTCGGCGGGGAGACCGCCGAGCACCCCGGGGCCATGGAGGCCGGCGAGTACGACCTCGCGGGTGCCGCCACCGGGGTGGTGGAGGCCGACAGGATGCTCGGCCGCGACAGGGTCCGCGCGGGCGACGTGGTCCTCGCGCTGGCCTCCTCGGGCGTGCACTCCAACGGTTACTCGCTGGTCAGGCACATCATCGACCGGGCCGGGCTGTCCCTGGAGGCCGAGCTGCCCGAGCTGGGGCGGACGCTGGGCGAGGAGCTGCTGGAGCCGACCAGGATCTACTCCCTCGACTGCCTGGAGCTGGCCCGCGCGGTCGACGTCCACGCGTACGCCCACATCACGGGCGGCGGCCTGGCGGGCAACCTGTCCCGCTCGCTGCCCCCCCGCCTGGACGCGCTGCTCGACCGCTCGTCGTGGACCCCGCCCGCCGTCTTCGAGGTGCTCGCCGGGCACGGCGGAGTGGCTCAGGCCGACATGGACCGGACGTTCAACCTGGGTGTGGGCATGGCCGCGGTCGTCCCCGCCGAGGCCGTGGATCCGGCCCTGGCGCTGCTCGGGGAGCGCGACCTCCCCGCCTGGGTGCTCGGCGAGATCGTCGAGGGCTCGGGCCAGGCTCGTTTCCGCTGATCCGCCCGCCTCCCCGGCGAAGGCGGCCCCGCCGCTCCCGTGTCCCTCCCGGCCGGTCTCACCGGCCGGGAGGGGTGCGCCGGATCCTGCTCACCGGTCCGAACGGATCTTGTCACCGGTCCGGAGAGCCGCGAAGGGGTGCGCCGGATCCCCGGCGGGTACGGCGAAAAGCGCTCCGGACCACCGGAGCGCCGCATATTGTCGACTCGTAGCGAGAAGAACACCCGGTGGACTGTGCTCACCACCGGGTGTCCTGCTCACCGTCAATCTGGAATCCGCCTAGCGGCGGCCGGATGTCCCGTCGTCGCGGTCATCTCCGGAGCCGAAGTCATCGGCGTAATCGGCGTACCGATCCGCCAGCTCGTCGTAGGCGTCGTTGGAGTCGTCATTGTGGTTGGAGTCGTCTCTGACTCCGAGCTCGTCGCGCAGACGCTCAAGATCAGTGCCACCGCTGTTGTACTTCAGCTGGCGAGCAACCTTGACCTGCTTGGCCTTTGCTCGGCCGCGCCCCATTGGCTCGACCCCCTCGTGTGGGGTCGTGCCCGACCCCTCGTCGCTAACGCACCACGCACTGACGCCACCTGACTTAGGCGTCAGCTCTCGTTCGCCTACAACCGTACCCGTTTTACGCCCGGCTCGGTACGTCGTATGGGCGTGTGGGGCTAGTGGCCCAGCCAAATGCCCCTAATTCGCCCGACTTCCGACATTCTGCGCTCAGCCAGCCTATCGGCTGCGACGGCCGGAGGGACGCCATCCTCCGCCGCACTAGAGAAGATCTTGAGAGTCGTGTCGTAGATCTGGGTGGCCTTTGCCTGGGCCCGCTCCATGTTGAATCCCCTGATCTCGTCCGCGACCTGGATGACGCCGCCGGAATTGACCACGTAGTCGGGCGCGTAGAGGATCCCGCGGTCGGCGAGCTGCTTCTCCACGCCGGGGTGGGCCAGCTGGTTGTTGGCCCCGCCGCAGACGATCGTGGCGCGCAGGCGGGCCACCGTCTCGTCGTCCAGCGCCCCGCCGAGTGCACACGGCGCGTAGACGTCGACGTCGGCGGCGGTGAGCTCCAGCCGGTCGGCGACGACCTCGACCCGGGGGTGGATCCGTCGCAGCCGTTCCACGGCCCGCTCGCTCACGTCGCAGACCACGACCTCCGCGCCGTCCTCGATCAGATGACCGACCAGGCGGTGGCCGACCTTGCCCACACCCTCGACGCCGACGCGCCTGCCGCGCAGTGTCGGCGTCCCGTACGTGTGCTCGGCGGCGGCGCGCATGCCCTGGAACACGCCGAGGGCGGTCAGGATCGACGAGTCGCCGGCCCCGCCGTTGGCCAGCGTGCGGCCGGTCACGTAGGAGCACTCGCGGGCCACGATGTCCATGTCCTCGCTGTAGGTGCCCACGTCGCACGCCGTGTAGTAGCGGCCCCCGAGCGACTGGACGAACCTCCCGTAGGCGCGCAGCAGCGCCTCGCTCTTGTCCTTCGCCGGGTCGCCGATGATGACGGCCTTGCCGCCACCGAGGTCGAGCCCCGCCAGGGCGTTCTTGTAGGCCATCGCCCGCGAGAGGTTGAGCACGTCGGCCAGCGCGGCCTGCTCGCTCTCGTAGGGATAGAACCTGGTGCCGCCCAGGCCGGGGCCCAGGGCGGTGTTGTGGATGGCGATGATCGCGTGAAGGCCGCTGCGCTCGTCGGAGCAGAAAACGACCTGCTCGTGCCTCGCCTGGCCACCGGTTGCCGGGCCCGCGTCCTTGTGGGACAGCCCGAAGACGTCGGTCACTGTGGTGACTCCCAGTCGTTCGTTACCGCCGCACCGTCGCGGCGGAGATCACCCTCAGCGTAACCACATGTCCGTAAAGGCACGACGTGCGCGAACGTCCCATCTCAATGGCCGAGACGACCACCGCGGAAGCCGGTCCGCTACGGACAACGGCCGGTCCTTCGTGACACGATGCGGTCGTGCTGCCCTATGCCGCGTACCTCCGCGTCTACGAACCGCTGGTCGCGTTCGCCCCGGCGGAGCGCGTCTCGTGGGCCGCCTACGCCGAGGCGGCCGACCGACCGCGCCGAGCGAGCGCCCTCCACGCCGAACACGGCGAGGCGATGCGACGCCTTCTGGGGGTGCCACCGGCTCCGGCACCCGCCCAGGAGAGCCCCAACGCCTATCTGAGGCGCGTGGAGGAGGTCCTGTACGTCTGCCCGTGGCAGAGCAGGCTGAGGTCCTGGCTCGCCTTCTCACGCTTTCGCGGGGCGACCCCGCCCAAGTTGATGGAGCGTTTCGTGCCACCCGCCGTCGCGGAGCAGACGGCCGACGACTTCGACCGGTTCAAGCGCCGCACCGACTCCGCCGCGCTGCGCACGCACATCCGCGGCTCCACCTGGCACGTTCCGACCTCGTGGTTCGTCCCCTTCGACGGCAACGAGCGCTGGCTGGTCATCGACGGCGGCGAGGGCAAGGGGGGCACGACCACCACGCGCAACCTGATCTACGTCACGTCCATGGCCCACGCCAGGCGCCGCAGCGCCCGCGCCCTGCAGATCATCAGGAGGCAGGTGGGCGAGGTCTCGGTCACCGCCGAGGTCGAGGACGTGGCGCGCTGGCTGGAGGAGTTCCACCCGCATTCGCTGGTCGAGCTCGACTACGGCGGGATCGTCAACCTCATGGACGACGAGACGCTCCAGTCCGACGAATCCGTGGCGGAGCTCGCGGCGGCGCTGACAGGTCTGGAAAAAGGCGAGGAAGAACTGGCGTTCGCCATGTACCAGCGCGTCATCCTCCGCTGGCGATCAATACAACTTCTCGAATCGGCAAACTGAGTCGCAAATCATCCCTTCGACCTGCGTAAGTAGGTCCGTCGATGACCGGGGATGCACCTACGAACTGAGTAGTTTGCCGTTTTCACTGCGATACCACGAAACGTGTCGCTAGAATCACCGAGCGTGACAACAACACGTGCACAAGAGAGATGAGTCGCTCAAAGGCTCGCCAATCGCTCTACGTGGCTGTATGGTCACATCGGGTGATGCCGCATATGGCCCAAACAGCCGCACGCAAGGGCCATAGGCGGACATCCGTGACAAGCGTCAAGTCGCAGGATCGCTGTCGCCGGTCCACATGGAGGAGAGGCCGCACAAATGTCAGCTCGTACACCCGAGGCAGAGCCGCTGCTCACCCCGGCGGAGGTCGCAACCATGTTCCGCGTCGATCCCAAGACCGTGACCCGGTGGGCGAAGGCGGGCAAATTGACGTCCATCCGCACCCTGGGTGGACACCGCCGGTACCGGGAGACTGAGGTTCGCGCGCTGCTCGCGGGGATTCCGCAGCAGCGCTCAGAGTAAGACGGGGGCCGTCACTGACCTAGGGGGATTGGTGCGCGCTCACCCTTTGAGCGTGTAGGCCACACGGGTTTGTGGGGAGCGGCGTCGCCCGCCCGGCGCCGCCCCAGCACGTACCCCGCCCTCCGGCGCGGGCTCCGAACGACCGAGCGCGGGCTCCGAACGACCGAGCGCGGGCTCTGAAGGGCTCGGAAGCACCTTCCAGGGGGGTTCTCTCAGCCGTCCGCCCCGGGCCTCTCCCGGTCCGCAGGGCGGCTCGATCCACCTCTGACCAGGTTGTCCAGCAACTCGCCGACCTGCGAGTCGTGCTCGGCCGCCACGCCGAGCAGCGCCACCATCTGACCGATCAGCATGCACTCCAGCGCCCGCCGCTCGATGTCGCGGCGCTCCAGCCAGTCGAGGCCCGCGGTCTCGACGGAGGCGATCCACGAGCGCAGCGTGACGCGGAGCACGGGGCCCGGCTCCTCGACCCGCATCTGCTTCATGATCAGTTTGAGCAGCCGGTGCCTGACCGCGTCGACGACCTCCCCGATCTCGCCGCTACTGTTGGCGGGACCGCCCTTGAGCAGCGCGGCGAAGCCCGTCGCGTGTTCCTCGACGAAGTCGAAGTAGCGGGTGAGACCCCCGGTCAGCTCGTCCAGCGGTTGTCCGCCCTGAGGTCTGAGCCTCGCCTCCAGCTGGGCCGCGGCGCTCTTCAGCGCGGCGACGTAGAGCTCCTGCTTGCCGCCGAAGTAGTGGTAGACCAGGGCCCGCGACGCGCCGGCCGCGGAGGCCACGTCGTCGATCGACACGTATTCGGCGTCACGCCTGCTGAACAGCTCCAGGGCCGCCGCCATGAGCTCCTCGCGGCGCCGGTCGACGGTGAGCCTGCGCCGCGCCGGTCGCGCGCCGCCCGCCGCGGGTTTTGCCCGTTCGGCGGCTCCGGATGTCGACCCCACACCGCGAAGCCTATCGGAGCCGATCCGCCCGGCGCCGGGGTCAAGATCGGAGTTCCCTTCCGCGCAAGCCGTACCCCATTCGGAACTCGATCGTTTTGAGTGACAGGTGCCCATCCACCATCGCGGGGGAGAGCCATGTCAGGACCGCCGGTCAACACCACCGTCACCCGAGCCCGCGGGTTCGCCGAACCCGTTCTGTCCGAGGGGGGCGGCGGGCCACGCCCGAGACCCACGATCCGCAACGTGGCCGAACGAGCCGGTGTCTCCAAATCACTGGTCTCGCTCGTCCTGCGCGGATCGCCCCACGTCAGCGAGCATCGCAGGCAGGCCGTGCTCCAGGCGGCCAGAGACCTCGGCTACCGGCCCAACGCGGTCGCGCGCAGCCTGGTCGAGGGCCGCACCCACCTGGTCGGGGCGCTCGTCGCCGACCTGCACAACCCGTTCTACGCGGAGTTCCTGGACGGCCTGCAGGAGAGCCTGCACGGTGACGGGCTGAGACTCCTCATCGGCAACAGCCAGTGGGACCCCGCCTTCGAGGACGAGGCGGTCGAGGCGTTCCTCGAGCTGCGCGTCGACGGGCTCGTCCTGCTCGGCATCGCGCCCACCAGCGGGACGCTCATCGAGGCCACCGGCTACACGCCGACCGTGGTGGTGGGCGAGCGCGACATCGACCTCGGCGGCGTGGACATCGTCGTCGACGACGACCAGCTCGGCGCCCGCCTCGCCGTCGACCACCTCGTGGAGCTCGGTCACCGCAGGATCGCCCACATCGAGGCCTCGGGCATCTCCTCCGGGCGCTTCCGGTGCGAGGGCTACCTGGTCGCGATGCGCAGGCACTCCCTGGCGCCGTACATCATGGTCGAGGAGGGCGAGTCCAGCGAGGAGGGTGGCGCGCGTGCGGCCCGCAGCCTGCTCACGCGCGATCCCCGGCCCACAGCGATCTTCGCCGCCAACGACCTGGTCGCCATGGGCGTGCTGTCCGCGGCCGCCGAGCTGGGTCTGCGGGTTCCCGAGGACCTGTCCGTGGTCGGGTACGACAACATCCACCGCGCCGGGACCCAGCCGATCTCGCTGACCACCGTGGACCAGCCGCGCCGCGCCATGGGCCGTTCCGCCGCCGCGCTGCTGAACGACCGGATCGGCGACCCCGGCAAGACCTCGCGCCTGCGCCAGGTCGCGCCGCAGCTGGTCGTACGGCACAGCACGAGTTCCGCCGAACGCTAAAGAGCCTGCCTGGAGCGTTACAGCACGCCCAGGCAGGCTCCATGACCTCCCCAAAACCAGGTCAACATCGTGAACCGCGGCGCGCCGCCGGTGTTGACTCTGGCCGAGACGAGGGGGTAACAATGCGTGATCCGGAACTGGTGTCATGCGCCCAGCGGGCCGCCGCCGAACTCGAGCGGGCGTGGGCGCACTGGCGGGCCGCCCGGGGCCGCAATGGCGACGCCGGGGCTGAGTCCGTGGCCAGCTACGTGGCCCATTCGATCGACCACCCCTGGGGACGGCCTCGCGTGGTCCTCGGGCTGGACGCCGAGGACGCCAGGGAGCTCGCCGCGCTCCTGCAGAAACTGGAGGTCGGCGAGCACGCCTGGTGACGGGCCCACGCCGCCGCCTTCCGTGACGGAAAGCACATTCGACGCTGACGGGAAGGCGCCTCTGACGGGAAGGCGCCTCTGACGGGGAAGCACCTCTGATGGGAAAGCACCTCACGCTTCGTGACAGGCGGGTGACGGGGAAGCACCTCACGCCTCGTGACGGGCGGGCACATATCGCGACAACGGCCGTGTCACGCCCTCAGGCCACGTAAGTTGGATGGTCGACGACTTCCTTGGGGGCGATGAGCGTGACCGGTAAAGCACTCGCGGCGACCCTTGTCCTGTGCGGGCTCGGCGTCGCCGCCTGCGGTGGAACCGCCGCGGGCGCGGACCTCGCGCGAGAGCGCGGGCCCGTCCCTCCCGCGGCCGGAACGGCTGTGACCCCGGCGGCCCCGGCGGCCGGCGGCACCGCCGACACCCTGACCGGCCCGGCGGGCGACGCGGCGGCCGGCGCGGCGGGCGATTCCACCGCGAGTCCCGCCACCGGGCGCGGCGGCGAGGGCCGCGAGCCGCTCAGCGGCAAGGTCGTGGTCATCGACCCCGGCCACAACGGGCAGAACTACCGCCACCCCGCGGAGATCAACAAGAAGGTCAACGTCCTGACCCAGTGGAAGCCCTGCGACACCACCGGCACCGCCACCGCGAACGGCTACAGCGAGGCGGCCTTCACCTGGGACGTCTCCCAGCGTCTGGCCAAGATCCTCAAGAGCCGGGGCGCGACGGTGAAGCTGACCCGCGACAGCAACTCCGGCGTCGGGCCGTGCATCACCCAGCGGGCCGCGATCGGCAACAGGGCGAAGGCGGACGCGGCGATCTCGGTCCACGCAGACGGGGCGAGCGCCGCCGACCACGGCTTCCACGTGATCATGCCGGAGAAGATCGGTGGCCCGGTCGATCCGGTGGTCAAGGCTTCCCAGAGGCTCGGCCTGGACGTGCGGAACGCCTTCAGGCGCGGCACCGGCCTGTCGTACTCCACCTACATCGGCAAGGACGCCCTCGACTACCGCAACGACCTCGGCGGCCTGAACCTCTCCACGGTCCCCAAGATCTTCATCGAGTCCGGCAACATGAGGAACCCCGCCGAGGCGGCCAAGTTCCAGCAGCCGGCGTTCCGGCAGAAGATCGCGCTCTCCCTGGCCAACGGGCTGCAGCAGTACCTGGGGCGGTAAGCCCCCCGGCCCGGCCCGCGTCAGCGGCCCGGCGGGCCGTCCAGGCCCAGGGCTTCGAGGTTGTCGCGGGCCGGGTGGCGGCGCGCGGCCGGGCCCGCGGCGAAGGCGCGCAGGATGTTCCCCGTCGCCTTGCGGACGAAGGCCCCGGCCCGGTCCGTGACGCCGTGGCCGCAGCGGGCACCCCGCATGGCGCACACCCAGCGCATCGTGCCCGAGCTGAACACCGCGGCACCGCTCGGCACGGTGTAGTAGGCGCTGTGCGCGACCGTGGCGCGGCCTCCGCAGTTCACCGGGGACACCGACAGGACCTCCATCGGGCGAGGTACGCCCGCGCCGACCCTGTCGGTCTCCACACCCACCATCCCGGGGAAGGTGGTGCCGCGCCGCACCCCGGTCCCCCTGAAGATCCAGTTGCCGGGCCGCCTGACCACGTAGGCGGACTCGGAGGGAAAGCAGTCGTACATCGGGCCGGTCAGCGAGCTCTCCGGCCTGGCGGTGGCCCGCCACAGGATCGTCCCGGGGTCCTCGGCGGCGTCCTTGTGGCAGACGACCAGGCGGCGCGGGCCCAGGCGCGTCGCGGCGAGGCGGACCCGCCAGTAGACGGCGTTGGCGCCCAGGAAGGCGAGGTTGGTGCCGTGGTCCCGGGCGGCCTCGACGGTGCGGCGCATGCCCGGCGACCAGTACTCGTCGTGCCCCAGGGACACCAGGCCCCTCGCCCCGTCGAGAACGCGCGGGTCGCGGTCCAGGTCCAGGCTCGTGACGTAGGCGAGCGGTACGCCGCGGCGCTCGGCGAGCTCGATGGCCTCGCGTTCCATGTCCAGGAAGAGCCGCGCCCCTGTGGCGTCGTACGGGCGGTCGAAGCTGACCGCCCGGGACCTGTCCCCGAAGCCGCCGGGCCCCTCGTAGAGGCTGCGGCCGCCCCAGCCGTTGTACGCCTGCCAGGTGGTGACCGCGTTGACGACGACCAGGCGCCCCCTGGTGGAGGCGGACCTGACGGTGAGGGGGACGTAGCGCCGTCCCCCGGTGGCGGCGTCCAGCCGGATCAGGTAGGAGCCCTCGGGCCAGCCCGAGGTGTCCACCTCGGGACCGGGTTTCCAGTGGGCGGCGGTCACCGTCCCGGTGGCGGCGATCGTCCTGGGCGGCGCCTGCCTCGTGCCGGGCAGCCCGGCCGCCCGCCAGACCTGCCTGGCCCCCGCTCCGCCGTACCAGCCCATCCGGAAGGCCCTGGCGGTGTAGCGGCCGGCGGTGGTCGAGACGTACAGCCGGAAACGCTCTCCGGGCAGCACGCTCACCCGGTCGGCGAAGCCCTCGATCTCGTGCTCGGCGCCACGTCGGCGCAGCCGCCAGCCGGGATCGCCCTCCCTGGCGTTCTCCGCCCCGGTGGTGCCGGCTCCCTCGGCGCTCCGCACCGCGGAGGAGGACTCCGAGGGAGTGGGCGAGGGCGGGGTGGGGCTCTCGACGGTGGCGGAACACCCGGCGGCCAGCATGATCGCCGCCGGTATCGCCACCAGGGCCGCCAGCGGGGTGCGAGCCGGGTGCCTGGACGCTTGGAACATGAGCAGCAGCATGACCGCGCGAGGGTTCTCCCCCGGCTCTCCCGCGCGGTACTTGGGCGGTTCTTGGTTCCATGTCCGGGCTCGCCAGGGTAAAGGGCTTATTTCTCTGGCGGTTTGGCATGATTTAAGCCATGGACCTCCTGCCGCTTCCCTCCGCTTTCACTCCTGACGGCGGTTTCCTCGGCCTTCCCCACGGGGTCGTCGTCTCCGGTCCCGCCGAACTGGTGGACGCCGTACGCCTCGCGCTCGCCGTGCTCGATCCGCGCCCCGGTGAGGCGGGGACGATCACGGTGGAGCCCGACGCGTCGCTCGGCGCCGAGTCGTACGTCCTGGACGTGACGGACGAGGGCGTGCGGATCGCGGCCGGAGACAGGGCCGGGGCCTTCTACGCGGGCCAGACGCTGCGGCAGCTGCTGCCCGCGGCGGCGTTCCGCGCGGTGGCCGGTGCCGGGGCGAGCTGGAGCGTCCCCCTGGGCCAGGTGCGGGACGCGCCCCGGTTCTCCTGGCGCGGGGTGCACCTGGACGTGGCGCGGCACTTCATGCCCAAGCGCGAGGTGTTCAGGATGGTCGACATCATGGCGGTCCACAAGCTGAACCGCCTCCACCTGCACCTGGTGGACGACCAGGGGTGGCGGGTCGAGAGCCGCCGGCACCCGCGGCTGCACGAGGTGGGCGCGCACCGCCCGCGCACGATCACCAGCTACTACCGGGAGGAGCCGGCCTTCGACGACGTCCCGCACGGCGGCTACTACGCGCTGGAGGACCTCGCCGAGATCGGCGCCTACGCGCGGGCCCGCGCCGTGACGGTCGTGCCCGAGATCGACGTACCGGGACACGCCTCGGCGATCCTCGCCGCCTACCCCGAGTTCGACGCCCGCGCCACCGGCGGCCGCCGGCCCGAGCCCTTCACCGTGCTGGAGCGCTGGGGCATCTCTCCGGCGATCCTGTCCCCGCTGCCGGAGACGGTCGACTTCCTGACCGGCGTGATCGAGGAGATCACCGGGGCGCTGGGCGATACCCCGTACGTCCACATCGGCGGGGACGAGTGCGTGCTCGACGACTGGGCCGCCTCCCCCGAGATCGTCGCGTTCCAGGCGGAGCTGGGACTGGAGAGCGTGAGCGACCTGCACGCCTGGTTCCTGCGCCGGCTGGCGGACGAGCTGGCCGGGCGCGGCAGCAGGGCGGTGGTGTGGGACGAGGCGTTCGTCAGCGGCATGCTCAGGCCCGACACGATCGTGATGCCCTGGCGCGGGCCGGGGGTGGCCAGGCGCGCCGCCGCCGCCGGGCACGACGTGGTGCAGACCCCGGTCTTCCCGCTGTACTTCGACTATGCCGAGGCCTCCTCCGAGGAGGAGCCCGTGGCGATCGGCGACGCGATCACCGTCTCGGACGTCGCGGCCTTCGTCCCGGCGCCGGAGTCATGGACGGCCGGGGAGCGGGAGCGCGTGCTCGGGGCGCAGTTCCAGCTGTGGAGCGAGCGGCTGCCCGACGGGCGCGCGGTGGACTACCGCGCCTGGCCCCGGGGATGTGCGCTGGCCGAGGTCACCTGGTCGGGCTCGGCGGGGAACGGGTTCGACGCCCGGCTGGAGGCGCACCTGGACCGCCTCGACGCGCTCGGCGTCGAGTACCGGCCGCTGACCGGCCCGCGTCCCTGGCAGCGGGGCGGAGCCGGTCACCGGCGCCACCGCCCGGGGGTCGTCAAGGTGGACGAGACCATGAAGCACCTGGAGAAGCTGACCCACGAGGCCGACTCGACCCGTCCCAGCATGTGACCGGTCTCCCGGCCCCTGAGGGGCCGGGACGGCACGGATGACGGGGTGGAGAAGTGTGGTGTCCCGGGCTCCGCGAAGCCGGGTCGGCGCGAGTGACGGGGGTGCGGGGAAGAAGCGGTGTCCCGGGCTCCGGGGGGCCGGGTCGACGCGAGTGACGGGGGTGGAGAAGGGCGGTGTCCCGCGCCGCTCCCCCGTCAGGCGAGAACCTCGTAGCCCGCTTCCTTGACGGCGGCGCGGACGGCCATGTCGTCGAAGGAGTCGCCGGAGACGTCGACACTGCCGGTCTCGAGATCGACGTCGACACCGGTGACGCCCGGGACCTCGCCGACCTCCTCCTTGACCGAACTCACGCAGTGGCCGCAGGTCATACCGGTGACGGTGTATGTGGTCGTGCTCATCGTGCCTCCATGTCCTGAGGTTACCCACCCAGGGTATATCGTGAGCCGCCTTCCGGCCCGATGGGGTGAAGAGTCGGGACTCGCCGCAAAGGTTCGGGCCACGACGATTCCGACCGCGCCGCGACCGGATCAGCTCGCGGGACTCCGGCTCGCGGTACGGCCGATGATCTGGCGGAGGTCGACCACGCCGTGACGGCGGAGGCGGCGGGAGAGGTCGCGGTTCACGCGGTGCGCCCAGAGGGGCCCCTCGTAGATCAACGCGCTGTAGCCCTGGACGAGCGTGGCCCCGGCGAGCAGGCGCTCCCAGACGTCGTCCACGTCCTCGACGCCGCCGACGGAGACGAGCACCAGGCGATCGCCCACCCTGGCGCGCAGCCTGCGCAGGACCTCCAGGGACCGGGCCTTCAGCGGACGCCCCGACAGGCCGCCGCTCTCGCGGCTGTGGTCATGGCCCGCGGGCTCCGCACAGGCCAGTGCCTGCCTGCCGATCGTGGTGTTGGTGGCGATGATGCCGTCGAGCCCGAGGTCCAGGGCCAGGTCGGCGACCGCGTCCACGTCGGCGTCCGCCAGGTCAGGAGCGATCTTGACCAGTAGCGGGGTGCGCTTGGGCGTGGCGTCGGCGACCTCCTTCACCGCGCGCAGCAGCGGGCCCAGCAGCTCCACCGCCTGAAGGTCGCGCAGGCCGGGGGTGTTGGGCGAGCTGACGTTGACGACCAGGTAGTCGGCCAGGGGGGCGAGCTCCCTGGCGCCGGCCACGTAGTCGGCGACGGCCCCCGACTCGGGCACGACCTTCGTCTTGCCGATGTTGACGCCGACGATCGCGGGGACGCCCCGTGGCCTGGCCAACGACCGGGCCGCGGCGGACGCGCCCGCGTTGTTGAAACCCATCCGGTTGATGATCGCCCGGTTTCTCACCAGGCGGAACATCCGGGGTCTGGCGTTGCCCGGCTGGGCATGGGCGGTGATCGTGCCGACCTCGACGTGGCTGAAGCCGAGCGCGGACACGGCCTCGACACAGCCGGCGTCCTTGTCGAAGCCGGCCGCCAGCCCGAACGGGCCGGGAAAGTGCACGCCGAAGGCCTGCACGCGCAGCGCGGGGTCGCGTGGCGCGAGGCGGCGGTGAACCAGCCGCCTGACCACGGGTGTCACCGAGAGGACGCGGAGAGCGCGCACCGCCATGTGGTGCGCGTCCTCGGGGTCGAGGCGGCGGAGGACCTGCGAGAAGACGAATCGATACATCACCGATCAGGTTAGTGCCCCGGTGGGGTGCGGCTCGCGCCGACCGCGCCTCCGGGGTGCCTGATCAGGAGGTACCGGTCGAATTCCAGCAGCCGCAGCAACCGGAGCACCGGCCCTGACGGCCGCACGATGATCATCTCTTGGCCCAGGCCGCGCACGTGTTCGTCGGCCCGCAACAGGGCCCGCGCACCCGCGCAGTCGATGAAGACCACCTGGGCCAGGTCGAGTTCGACCGTCGCCGCGGTGAGCCCACCGAGGACGCGCCACAGTTCGGCGCCCCTGACGGCGTCGAGATCACCGCGAACGGTGATCTCGACCCTGTCCCCGGCGGGTTCGGGCGACGTGAGCAGGATCACCGTATTTCGCCCGCCCCCTCACCAAGCACTTCAGCCGCCAGGTCGGCGACGCGGCGGCGGGTGTCGCGGGCCTGCTTGCGCAGGCCGGTGAAGGCCTGGGTGGCGGTCAGGTCGTGCTTGCCCATCAGGTAACCGATCGCCCGCTCGATGACCACGCGGTAGTCGAGGGCGTACTGGAGCTGGTCGGCCAGGGCGCTCTTCTCCTCGGCGGCCATCGCGGCGGTGAGAAGCTGCTCGATCACGTCCGCGTAGCCGTAGAGCGCCTGGACGTCCGACTCGTCCCACTCGTAAAAAACGGCCTGGTAGACGTTCAGGGTGCCCACCGGCTCGCCGCCAAGACGCACCGGCACCCCGGCCACCGCCCGCACCTCCGGGTGAAGCCGGTCGGCGAGCTTCGGCCAGCGCGGATCGACGCGCACATCACTTGAGGTCACCGCGGAATTCTCCTCGTACGCGGAAACGCACGGCCCCTGGCCGAGATGGAGTTGTGCGCCCTCAAGACTGCGTCCCCGCTCATCGGTGGCGACCAAATAGCGGAGATCTTTACCTTCTTCGGCAAACATCAGCCCCGCACCCGCATATCCGAACAGCGAGTTCACCACATCCACAGCACGCTCCAACTGATGAACTATGCCTGTGGTGGACGAGGTCGTCTGAAGCCTTCTCAGGCTCGCGACCAGCGCTTCCGGATCAATGTGAGTCATACGTGTGGCGCCTTTCAGCGTCGACCTGGTTACTTGACGTGCACACTACGGCTTCCCCGGAAAAGGAGATCTATGAGCCATGGTCTGAAGGACCATCACCATGAGCTCGCCGAGGCGCTCTCCCGTCCGGACTTTCGCGGGCTGCCATTCATGGCTCGTCCGGTCATAAAAATTCAGCGTGCCGATCAACCGCTCCTCCGCCCGCAAAGGCACGGAGAGCACCGCCCGCACCTCCGAGACCCGCGCGGCCACCCCGGGGAACCCGAACGGCCTGGCCGCCCTTAGGTCGTCGACCGCGACGTCCTCCCCCCGGGACAGGGTCTCGATGGCAGGTCCGGCCCCGATCTGCTCCTGGATCAGCTCCAGCCGCCGGCCCTGGTCGTCGGACCCTCCGATCGCCCGCAACCGGTCGTGGTCGTCTATCAGCATGAGGGCCGCCCCGTCGGAACCGAGGACATCGGCGAGAGCGCTCAGGGTACGGTCGACGAGCCGGGAGAATTCAAGGACCTGGGTCATGGGCGGGCTTCCTCCATGTCGAGGTAGCTCCGCGGACACAAGGCGGAATGATCTGCGAATCAGAGCCTAGTGCTGCCCGGCGACTCCGGCCAAGCTGTCCGGCCTCGGCCGGGCGGCCGAGGCCGGACATCACCGTCAATACATCGTTAAGCATTCGGCAAACGACGATTGGCAGGGTAGGCGTTATGACCATCCTGTCACGTTCGGCCATCGCCCGGCGACGGCGCACCCTGGCCAACCTCGTGCTCCGCGACCTCGCCGACACCGGTGACGTCACCGTCCCCGTCTGGTGGGACGAGGAGATCCAGCGGGAGTTCGGCGGGCTGGGCGGTTTCCTCGCCGAGCTGAGCCGCCAGTGGTGGACGGCCTACGCCGCGCACCTGGACGCGCTGATCGAGCTGGGTCTCGACGACCCCTCCCAGGCGTGGGACGACGTCACCGAGCAGATGCCGTGGCTGCGGGCCGTCCTCGACGCCTACACGGACGACGCGGCGCTCGCCGAGGCCGAGCGGCGGCACTGCGACGTCCTGCGCTGGACGACCCGCCGCGAACCCCGGCACGCGGCCTGACACGCTGACACAGGGCATGGGAGGACCCGGAGCCCGGGGTCCCCGCCTCGGCGGCCCGGGATCCCGGCGATTCGCAGCCTCCGCACCCCTGGATTTCCCTGGATTCCGCG
The DNA here is from genome assembly GCF_051918855.1 of Streptosporangium sp. H16. Lineage (NCBI taxonomy): Bacteria > Bacillati > Actinomycetota > Actinomycetes > Streptosporangiales > Streptosporangiaceae > Streptosporangium > Streptosporangium sp. H16. The sequence goes on along the minus strand of NZ_JBPXMD010000025.1, from coordinate 56,770 downwards.
CGCCCGGGACCCCGTCGGCCCGATCCCCCACCTGTCGTGCGGGGAATATTCGCGAGGAATCGGGTAGCCATGAACGATGGTCAGATTTGCCGAGGGTAAACCCCAACCTCACAGAAATTCCGATGATCATGCTGCTGACCTGCGCCTGGGGGTGCGCCTGACGATGGCGCTGGCGGCGGTGGCGGTCTTCACGGTGCCGTTCGTGATCCTGCTCGTGCTCGTGAGGACCTCTTTCTCCCCGCTCACGGAGCTCGACGAGAGCATCGCCCTGAGCCTGCACGCCCACGCGCTGGAGAACCCCGGTTACACCACCTTCCTCAGCGTGGGGACCGAGGTGTTCGGTCCCTGGACGTGGCGCGTGCTGGTGGTGCTGACCGCCGTCTGGCTCTGGCGCAGGGGCGCGCCGCGCCTGGCGATCTGGGCGGTCGCCACGATCACCTTCGGCGGCCTGCTGAACCTCGCCCTCAAGATGATCGTCGACCGCGCCAGGCCCGAGCTGCCGGATCCCGTGGCCTGGGCACCCGGCGCCTCCTTCCCCTCCGGGCACGCGATGGGAGCGGCGCTGGGCGCGTGCATCCTCGTGCTCATCCTGCTGCCCTTCCTGCGCGGCACGGCCTCGCGGATCACCGTCTGGGCCGTCGCGGCGGTCATCATGGTGTTCGTGGCGTACACCCGGGTGGCGCTCGGCGTGCACTGGACCAGTGACGTGATCGCGGGGGTCGCGCTGGGCGTGGCGGTCGTGGTGGGGGCGGCGGCGGGCTTCGAGGCCTGGCGCCGGGGAGAGGGCCGCAGGCCCGCCGAACCGCACGTGGAAGGCGTCGAGCCCGAGGCGTTCCGAGGAGGTCGTTCGGGGTAGCTGGCGCGCCATGTCGAAAATGTCGGTGGATTTCAAGGGCGTGACGCGCCTCATCCTGGCGCCACTGGCCATCATGGCCGTACTGACGATCGGCGTCGGACTCCTCATCACCAAGGTCCTGCAGAAGACGACCCTCATCGCGAACGACCAGGGAGTCAACGCGCAGCTGGCCGGAGACCGTACGGCCTACTGGAGTTCGATCACCGATGTGGTGTCGAGCATGTCCGACACCCCGGTGATCATCGCCGGCACCGCGCTGCTGGCCATCGTCTTCCGGCTGGCCTTCAAGCGCTGGAACGAGTCGATCTTCCTGGCGCTGGCGGTCTTCTCGCAGTCGGCGATCTTCCTGCTGGCGACCGTCTTCGCCGAGCGCAAGCGTCCCGCCGTCCAGCACCTCGACCCCGCCCCGCCCACCTCCAGCTTCCCCTCGGGGCACACCAGCGCTGCGGTCGCCTTCTACTGCGGCATCGCCCTGGTGCTGACCATCCACACCCACCGCTACAAGATCCTGAACGTGCTGTGGTGGGTGGTCGGCCTCGGCATTCCCCTGGGCATCGCCTACTCGCGCATGTATCGCGGCATGCATCACCTGAGCGACGTGAGCTGGGGCTTCCTGCTCGGCGTGGTCTGCATCGCGGTGGCGGCCAACGCGCTGCTGTTCCGGTCGGTGATCCAGGAAAAAAAGAAAAAAGTTCTGAGCACGTAACGATCCCCGGCCGCGCCGGGGATCCGGGCGCGGCGAAGATCGCTGGGGCGAGGATCGGCGGGGGTGAGAGAGGGACATTCACCACCCGCCGGGTCGCTTCACATGAGACCGTTGTGAAGCAACACCACCAAGGTTCAACCTGTCACCTCGTGTGGCCCAAAGATCACAATGTGCTACGAAGTAAGATGGAAACCTCGCCGGGAGATTCAAGTCCTCCCGTCGGGGCACGAGCAGCCAGCCGGCCGGACCGAGAGACGTTCGACGGCTACCCTCAAGGAAGGAAGCCGGCCATGGATCGCCAGTCCGTCGTCTGCCATAAATGCACGGGCGTTCTCCTCGCCACCGACTCTCGCACCTACACGGCGCAGCGAGGCCGCCTGATCGTGACCAACGGCTACTGCACCTGCCCCGCCGAGCAGGCTCCCGTGGAGCAGGCCGCCCAGCGGCAGCAGCAGCCCCAGCCCGCCGTGGAGCAGCCCACCTCGCACCGGCAGCCCACCCACCCCCAGCAGCATCCCCAGCAGCAGAGCGCGCCCGCGGGCCAGAACTCGATGGTCGTCGCCTAGCGTCCCCTCGGGGAGCGGTCGCGGCGTCGCAAGGGCGCACGCGACGGCTCGGCTCCTCGACGACCGCGCGCCGCCACCGCGACCTCGCAGGCCGTCCCCTCTGACTGATCTGGTCATATTCGCCGATCAGCCGCTGTCACGGATCCGGACACCTCTCCGATCCTCCGATCGTCCGCCTTCTCGGGTCTCTCGATCCGGACGCCTCTCTCCGGTCGCCCCACGAGTCCGGACGCACTCGCCGATCGGTCGCCCTCCCGGATCCCGGCGCACCTCTCCGGTCGTCCACCCTCCAGATCCCGGCGCACTCCCGGAACCGGCCGCCGAGTCCCCGGCGACATCACGCGGCGGCGCTCAGCCGCTCAGCCCCCAGGCCAGCACCACGGACAGACCGCTCGTCGCGAGCAGGCCGACGAGCACCACTATGGCAATCACCCGACGGTTCATGCCCGAAAGCCTAGCCAGGCATCCGGGTGGTCTCGCACGCCGGCGCACGCGGAGATCCACGCGGGGATCACGCCGGGGTCCGGAGGGGAGTACGAGATCACGACGGCCAGCCCGTCGAGGGGACCTGCACGCTCTCGGCGCGGATGATGTGGATGACCGCGTTGATGAGCGCCAGGTGGGTGAAGGCCTGGGGGAAGTTGCCGAGGTGGCGTCCGGTCACCGGATCGATCTCCTCGGCGTAGAGACCGAGGGCGCTGGCGAAGGAGAGGACCCTCTCGCAGAGCCTGCGGGCGCGGGTGTGCTCCCCGATCTCCGTCAGTGCCGAGACGAGCCAGAACGAGCAGATCGCGAAGGTGCCCTCCTCCCCGGTCAGGCCGTCGTCCGTGCTCTTCGTCTCGTAGCGCAGGACCAGGTCGTCGGCGGTCAGCTCGTCGGCGACGGCCAGCACGGTGGCGCGGACCCTGGGGTCGTCGGGCGGCAGGAAACGCACCAGCGGGATGAGCAGGAGCGACGCGTCGAGGGCGTCGGTGCCGTAGTGCTGCCTGAAGACCCCGTGCTCGCTGACGCCGTGGGCGCACACGTCGGCGTGGATGTCGTCGGCGACCGCCTGCCAGCGCGCGGCCAGTTCCGGCTCCTCCCTGAGCCGGGCGAGCCTGGCGCCCCTGTCGGTCGCCACCCAGCACATGACCTTCGAGGAGGTGAAGTGCTGTGGCTCTCCGCGTACCTCCCATATGCCACGGTCAGGCTCTCGCCAGTGCCTGATGGCGGACTCGACCTGCCGCTTCAGGATGGGCCAGATCCGCTCGTCCAGGCGGTCCCGCGACCGGGTGTGGATGTAGAAGGAGTCGAGGACGGATCCCCAGACGTCGTTCTGGCGGTGCCGGTACGCGGCGTTGCCGACCCTGACGGGCCTGGCGCCCTCGTACCCGTGGAGGTGGTCGAGGATGTGCTCGTCCAGCTCGCACTCGCCGTCGATGCCGTACATGACCTGGAGTTCCTCGTCCCGCTCCGCCACGTCGGCGATGAACCAGAAGAAGTCGTCGGCCTCCCAGTCGAAGCCCAGCGTGTACAGGCCCCAGAGGGCGAAGGTCGAGTCCCTGATCCAGGCGTAGCGGTAGTCCCAGTTGCGGTCGCCGCCCGGGGCCTCGGGCAGTGAGGTGGTCGAGGCCGCGATGAGGGCACCCGTGGGGGCGAAGGTCAGGCCCTTGAGGGTGAGCGCGCTGCGCTCCAGGTACCTCCGCCAGGGGTGGTCGGGGAAGACGCCTCTGGCGAGCCAGTGCTGCCAGTGGTGGGCGGTCCACACGAGCCGCTCGTAGGCGTCCTGGAAGGTGTACGGCGGCTCGTGCGGGGTCCACGACAGCGCGCAGAAGCGCGTGTCGCCCTCCTTGAGGAGGGTGCGCGCCGTCGCGCGCCCGGCCTCGAACCCCATCCGCATGTCGGTGGTGAGCCGCAGTTCCAGGGGCTCTCCCTCGGCCGTCGCGGCGCCCTGGTGGTAGCCCCTGTCGGTGTACGACCAGCGCGCGGGCCTCCGGCCGTAGTCGAAGATCGGCTCGCAGTCGAGCGTGATCTGCACCTCCCCGCTGACGCAGCGCACCGTGCGGAGCAGCACGTGGGAGGCGTCGTAGTCGGTCGGCGCCCTCCTGTGCGTGTGGGAGAGCTCGTCGTGGTGGTGCCAGGGCCCCATGAGCAGCAGGTCGCGCACGATGATCCAGCCGGTGGGGGTGCCCCAGCTCGTCTCCAGGATCATGGTGCCGGGCAGGTAGCGGCGCGCGGCGGGCACCCTCAGGTCGGCGGGACCGAGCCGGAAGCTCCCCGCGCCCCGGTCGAGGATGGCGGCGAAGACGCTGGGAGAGTCCATTCGCGGCAGGCAGAGCCACTCGACGTTCCCGCTCGGGGCGACCAGGGCGGTGACCTCGCAGTCGGACAGGAAGCCGTAGTCGGCGATGGGCGGGAAGGGGGAGGGGCCGGGCAGCGCATCCGCCGTCGAATTCGGTGTCATCGGCTCTCCTTGAGCGTGGAGACCTCCGCCCTCGAACGGAGATGCCCTCGAACGGAGAAGAACGTTAGGCGCCCTTCCTACCCCGGCTACCGGGGTCAGGCACGTCTTTCCGCTGATCGGGCGCGCCTTCGCGCTCTCTTCCTCTCACGAGGAAACCGTACTCCGCCACGGTGCGAGCGGACTCCCTTGACGTGCCTGTCCGTCCGCGTCCGCCGTCGGTACGGGAGTCGACTCCCCTTCTCGGCTCCCCGCCCGGATACCCGCCGCTCAGCGAAGAATGGCGCGGTCCATCACCGATCCACCGCTTGACCCCATAAGTCACATTATTCCCAGCTGTACGTGAACTTTTCGGACAAGTAGCTGTCGGATCTGCTATCAAGATGCCCGACCAAGGTTCACATCAGAGAGGGTCATCGTGGGGCGCGACGATATCCAAGGACCGTACGAGGAAGACCCTCGCGAGCAGACCGGTCCCCTCGGACCGGCGCAGTACGAACCCGAACGTCCCGCCGGCGACGTGTTGTCGGACGGCTGGAACGAGATCGACTTTCCGGAGCTCACGCCGGGCGACGGGTCACAGGTGATCGTCCACGTCGACGGGTCCCGGGAGATCGTCCGGGCCGACGGGTCCCGGGAGATGGTCTACCTCGACGAGCGTCGCGAGATAGGGGACACCGACATCACGTCCGACGGTCCCCTCTACCGCGAGGAGGACGAGGCGACGCCGTCGCGCGGTTTCCTGGGGTCGGGCTGGCGCGAGGACCCCGATCCCTACGAGGAGCGCCGCCGCAGGGGCAGGAGCAGGAGCAGGATCCTGCTGGCGGTCGTGGGGGGCGTCGTGATCGCCGGGGTCGCGGGCGGCTGGCTGCTCTCCGCCTCCCTGGACGGGGAGACCGGCACCACGTGCTCGCCCGGCGTGCGGTGCTCGGTGGCCGACCTGCCGAAGGCGCCTTCGGAGACACCGACGCCCCGACCCGAGGAGGAGACGGCGGAGCCGTCCGACGAGCCGTCCACGGCCGACGAGCCCCCGACCACCGCTCCCACCAGGGCTCCCCGGACCCAGGAGCCCTCCGGCCGGCCGTCGCCGACCCGCAGCACCTCGCCGAAGGAGACCCGTCCGACGGCGTCCTCCGAGGACGCCGAGCAGGAGGAGACCTCACGGCAGGACCCGGGCCCGAGCTCGCGGATCACCTCCGAGCCCGCGCCCTCGCCGACGAGCCAGGCCCCCACGGAGGACGCCACACCGAGCCAGCAGCCGACGACGGCACCGCCGCCGCCGCAGGACACCGGGACGAACGGCAACTCGGGCAACGGCAACTCGGGCGGCGGCCGGGGCGGCCTGCTCGACTGGCTGTTCTGACCTGGCTGTTCTGACCGTCACAGCGCGGACGTACCGTGAGCGTGGCTCGGCGGCTCCGGCGGCCCGCGCCTCCGGTGGACTCCGGCGGGCCTCTGAGGGAATCTGAGGGATTCAGAGGGCTTTCAGAGGGCTCCGGGGAGCGCCGCCGGCTCGGCGGGTCTCCGGGCGCGTCGACCGGCGGGCCGGGGCTCGCACCGGCGTGCCCGCCGGGACCTACCGCGCGGGCGTGCCGGCGGCGTGGTCACTCCGGGGACGCTGGGAACGCCGGACCCCGGCGCGGTGCTCCTGGGGGCTGACGCCGCGTTCGCGTTTGAAGGCGGCGCTGAGCGCGAACGCGCTGCCGTAGCCGACCTGCGTGGCCACCGCGCCGACGGTGGCGTCGGTCTCGCGCAGCAGGTCGGCGGCCATGGCCAGCCGCCAGCCGGTGAGGAACGTCATGGGCGGCTCGCCCACCAGCTCGGTGAAGCGGCGGGCCAGGGCTGCGCGGGAGACACCGGAGCCCGAGGCCAGCGTGGCCACCGTCCAGGGGTGCGCCGGGTTGCCGTGCAGCATGCGCAGGGCCTTGCCCACCACGGGGTCGCTGTGGGCGCGGTACCAGGCGGGGGCGCCGGCCTCCGGGCGGGAGAACCAGGCCCGCAGGACGGCGATGAGCAGCAGGTCGAGCAGCCGGTCGAGCACGGCCTCCTGGCCCGGCTCGTCCTTGACGATCTCGTCGCCGAGCAGCGGGATGATGGGGCAGTTCCAGGCGTCCTCAGAAAGGACCAGCAGCGGCGGCAGCGCCTCCAGCAGACGGCGGCTGATCTCCCCGCGCATCTGGTAGGTGCCGGTGAGGAGCATCGTCGACCCGTCGGGGTCGTTACCCCAGGTGCGGACGCCCAGGTCCATCTCCTGGGCCAGGCTTCGCCCGTCGGGGGTGGTGCAGTGCTGGCCCGGATGGATCACCACGTCGGGCGGTGTGGCCGGATCGTCGGCGACCGTGTAGGGATCGGGACCGAGGATGATCGCGACGTCCCCCGGCCCCAGGCGCACCGGGGCGGCGTCGTCGAGGACCACCCACGCCTCACCCCGCACCATGGCCGTCAGGGCGAGCGGCGCCCGGTCCTGGATCCGCAGGGACCAGGGTGGGTTCAGGATCGAGCGGAGCAGGAACGCTCCCCTGGCCCTCGGACCGTCCAGGAAGTCGGTGAGTGCGTCCACGACTTTCACTGTAGACGCTGAAATATGGAATTGCGCTTCTCGACCATGGTCCGTCTCACCTCTGGCCAGTTCACTGGTCCTGTGACAGAAAACGCCCATGAGAAGAACGCGACGCCGGTCCTCGGTGGCACGGGCAGGACCGGCCGCCGCGTGGTGGAGCGGCTCACCGCGCGCGCTCTGGGACTGACGGCAGGATTCCCCCAACAGCCAAGGAGAATGTGATGTTGGTGTTCCGAGGCGTCGCGCTGGTCGCGGCGGCCATCACCACGGGACTCGTGGCAGGTCTCTTCTACGCCTACGCCTGCTCCGTCATGCCCGGTCTGGCCCGGGCGGACGACCGGACCTTCGTCAGCACAATGCAGCGGATCAACGTGGCGATCCTCAACGGCTGGTTCGCCCTCTGCTTCGGCGGCGCGCTGGTGCTGACCGTCCTGTCCGCGGTACTCCACCTCCAGACGGACGGGCGGCCCGTGCTGCCCTGGATCGTGGCCGCGCTCGTCCTGTACGTGGTGATGCTCTCCATCACGATGGGGATCAACGTGCCGCTCAACAACGCGCTCGACGCCGCCGGGGACCCCGACCGCGTCGCCGACCTCGCGGCGGTGCGCGAGCGGTTCGAGGCGGCGTGGGTCCGCTGGAACCTCGTCCGCACGCTGGCGTGCGTAGCCGCCTTCGGCTGCATAACCTGGGCCCTTGTCGTGTACGGGCGTAGCGGCCTGCCGAACGGGTCATGACCGCGGAGACCCTGACCACGCGTCCTGACCACCGACACGCACGGGAGCCCTCCGATGACCGGGTACCGGATTCTCGCCGTCGACGACGACCCCGCGATCCTGCGCTCGTTACGCCGCGGCCTGCGGCTGGAGGGCTTCGGCGTGGAGACCGCGGACTCCGGCGAGCGGGCGCTGGAACTGGCCGGCAGCGCCGTGCCCGACGCGATCGTCCTCGACGTGTCGATGCCGGGGCTGTCGGGGATCGAGGTGTGCGCCCGCCTGCGAGCACGCGGAACGGAGGTACCGGTGCTGATGCTGTCGGCGATGGACGAGGTCGCCGATCGGGTGGCGGGACTGGCTGCGGGCGCCGATGACTACGTCGTCAAGCCGTTCGACCTGGGTGAGCTGGTCCTGCGGCTGCGTGCCCTGCTGCGCCGGGCCGGCCGGGCGGCCGGCGACACGGTCCGGGTGGGCCCGCTGACGGTCGACCCGGCCGCCCGCCGGGTCACCGTGAGCGGCAGGGAGGTCGAGCTGACCCGGCGCGAGTTCGACCTGCTGGAGGTCCTCGCGCGCAACGCGGGTGTCGTGCTGTCCAGGCCGGTGCTGCTGGAGCGGGTCTGGGGATACGACTTCGAGGTGACCGGCAACGCCGTGGACACCTTCGTGGGCTACCTGCGGCGCAAGCTGGAGGCCGGGGGCGAGCCGCGCGTGGTGCACACGGTGCGCGGGGTCGGGTTCGTGGTGCGGGACGGGCGGCGGTGAGGCTGTCCACCCGGTTCGCGGCCTGCCTGGCCGCGCTCGTCCCGCTGCTGGTGCTGCTGGGCGGCCTGCTCGTGCTGAACCTGGTCTCCCACGACCTGCGTGCCGAGCGGGACGGGCAGTTGGAGACGCGGGCGCGGGCGCTGGCGCCGCTGGCCGCCTCGTACTCCTGGCGCGTCCGCCTGACACCCGGCTTCCCGCCGGACTTCCTCACCCGGAGACTCGCCGGGGCCGCTGTCGCAGGGGCCGGCAGCCCCGGTGGGATGCGCGTCGAGGTACCGGGGACCGAACCGCTCGACATGGGAGAGGTGCCGGCCGCGACGCCCGCCGTCCCGGCCGGAAACGGACCGGCCACCTTCGCCGACGGCACGCGGAGATGGAGATTCGTGGCATCCGATCTGGGCCTGCGAGGGAGCGCGGGCCGCCTGTGGGTGTTCGAGGCCGAAGAGCACCTCGACCGGCAACTCGGGGTGCTCCGCAACCGGCTGGCGCTGGTCACCCTGGTCTCGGCGGGGGTGGGCGTCGTGGCCGGTCTCGCCCTCGGCAGGTTCGCGGTACGCCCCCTGGCGGTGCTCCGCGGCCAGGCACGGGGAATCGGCGCGTCCTCCGCGCGGGGAACACGGCTGGCGACCGCCTCGGGGGTCACCGAGATCGACGAGCTGGCCGCTCTGCTCAATGACCTGCTGGACCGGCGGGACGCGGCGGTGACGCGCACCGGCGAAGCGCTGGAGACGGCTCGCGCCTTCGCCGCCACCGTGGCGCACGAGCTGCGGACCCCGCTGACCAGCATGGGCACCAACCTGGAGCTGCTCGGCCACCCCGGCCTGGATCCGGTGGAGCGCGCCGAGATCGTGGCCGACCTGGGCGCCGAGCACGGCCGGGCACAGCGACTGATCACGATGCTGCGCCGGCTGGCGCGCGGCGAGCTGGTCGGGCCCGAGTCCTTCGCCGACACCGACCTGGCCGAGATCACCGCCGTCGCGGTCGAGGAGGCACGACGCCGCCACCCGAAGGCCGCGATCGCCTTCTCCCCCGCGGCCGGCCCGGTGGTGCGAGGGTGGGCGGAGGGACTCCGGATGATCATGGACAACCTTCTCGACAACGCCGCGATCCACGGCGCGGACGACGCGGACGACGCGGACGACGCGGACGACGCGGACGGCGCGGACGACGGGGGGCGTGCCACGATCACGGTGACGCTGTCCGTCGACGGTGAGGTCGCCGTGCTCGCCGTCCAGGACGCGGGAGCGGGGATACCGCCCGCCGAACGCGACTCCGTCTTCACCAGGTTCCACCGCCGGGCCGGCAGCCCCGGCTCCGGCCTCGGTCTCACCCTCATCCGCCAGCAGGCGGCGCTGCACGGCGGCACGGTCGCGGTGGCCGACGCGGGGCAGGGCCGTGGGACGCGCGTCGAGGTGCGGCTGCCCACGTCCCCTCCTTTCCCCGCCCGCTCCCCGGGGCGGCCCGGCGAGTGTCCCTCCGGAGTCCGGTCCTGGCTGGCCGGGCCTCGCCGGTAGCGGGCACCCGCCGGGCCCCGGTCCTCGTCGTGGATCTGCCAGAGATCTGCCAGGAAAGTGCGCCATGCTCCCTGCCGTACGCGAGCGGCCCACCCGCCGCCGAACCCACGGGGAGAACATGAGAACGATCGACATCACCCATCGCCTGCGAGGACCCGCCGTCGCGACGATCGCCGCGCTCACGCTGGCCGGCTGGGCGGTCCCGGCCCACGCCCTGCCCCGGGCGGCGCCGATCCCCCTCGCTCAGGCCGCACCGGACGTCGCCGAGGCGGGCGCCTTCGACCTCGTACGGCCGTCGAAGAGTCCGGTCAAACTGCGGAGCGACCCGAGGAAGCTCTCGGTGACCTACACCTACGAGGGGAACGAGCGCACCCTCGAGGACTTCCTCACGCGCACGAAGACCAACGGCTTCGTCGTCCTGGACGGCCAGAAGATCGTGGATGAGCGCTACGTCGAAGCCAACCGCAACACCCGGTTCCAGTCCTGGTCGATGGCGAAGTCCTTCACGTCGACCGCGATCGGCATAGCCCTGCACGAGCGCCGCATCCGCTCGATCGACGACCCGGTGACCCGCTACCTGCCCGAACTGCGCGGCTCTGGCTACGACGGGGTGTCCATCCGGAACCTGTTGCGAATGTCGTCGGGAATCGCCTGGGACGAGCGCTCCGACATACCGAAGGTGCAGATGGCCGCGAACCGGGGTCAGCCGGTCGGGAAGATGGCGGCGCGGCAGGTGCGCGGCTGGGAGCCCGGCAGCAGGTTCGAGTACACCAGCATGAACTCCTTCGTGCTCGCCGAGATCGTCAGCCGCGCCACGGGCACGCCGTACCACAAGTACGTGGAGAAGAAGATCTGGCAGCCCGCCGGCATGGAGTCCACGGCGCGCATCGACAAGGACTCCGCCGGCGACAGCCTTGGCTACTGCTGCTACCACGCCACCGACCGCGACTTCGCCCGGTTCGGCCTGCTCTACCTCCGTGACGGGAAGGCCGCGGGACGCCAGGTCGTGCCGCGTTCCTGGGTCAAGAAGTCGACCACGCCCTCCGCCTCCTTCAACACCGGCTACGGACTGCACTGGTGGCTCGGCGACGGCGACCAGGGCGACTTCATGGCCGCCGGGTTCGGCGGGCAGTACATCTACGTCTCTCCCAGGCACGGGGTGGTCGTCGTCAAGTCGACCGTCTCCACCTCGGCCAACGACCAGCGCGAGGCGCTGACCGCGTTCCGCGCCGTAGCCGCCGAGGTGGCGAGAACCCGCTGACGGGCGCGGCGACGGGCGACGCTAGCGCGGTTTCCCGCGCAGCAACTCGACGACGGCGCCGATGTCCGCGTCGCCCCAGCCGCGCCCGGCCGCCTCCTCGTAGCGCCGCTCGACCAGCCGGGCGATCGGCAGGTCGAGGCCGCCCGACTCCGCCATGTCGATGGCGAGCCGCACGTCCTTGGCGGCGAGCCTGGTCGTGAACCACCCCTGGTGGTCACCGCTCAGGATGTCGTCGACCCGGTTGTGCAGGGCCGGCGCGACGGTGGGCCAGGTGAGGAGGAAGTCGTGCAGCAGCGTCTCGTCGAGATCCGCCGCCAGACCCGTGGCGGCCGCCTCGGAGAGCGCGGCGATCCCGGCCATCAGCAGGTAGTTGTTCAGCAGCTTGAAGGCGAGCGCCGCGCCGGGATCCCGGCCGCAGTAGGAGTAGGAGGCGAACACCTCCGACCACACCGGCTTCAGCACGTCGGCGACGTCACGCTCGCCACCCATCAGGACCGAGGCCCGCCCCTCGGCGACGGCCGGCGGCCAGCCGATGACGGGCGCGGCCACGAACCGGCCCCCGGGCGCCATGTCCCGCAGCGCGCGGGCCGTGTCCGGGGCGACGGTGCTCGTGTCGGCCACCACGGGCCCGTCGGCGCCGATCCCGGTCAGCTGGGACATCACATCGCGAACCGCCTGGTCGTCGGCGAGCGACATCAGCACCCCTTCGGCCTCCCGCACGGCCTCGGCGGGCGAGGCCGCCTCGACGGCGCCGAGGCCGACCAGCTCCTCCGCCCGCCCCGGTGTGCGGTTCCACACCGTGACCGGGAAGCCGCGCACCAGCAGCCGCCGGGCCAGTGCCTGCCCCATCATGCCCATCCCGAGTACAGCGACGCGCATAGATCATCCCCCCTCACGCCATTGTGCCCCCGCGGGTCCGGGCGGCCTGAGCCGCCACGCGGGTGACCTGCGGCATCTCGGCGCTCGTACGGGCGGGAACATCAGGGGGCCGTACGGGCGGGCGGTGCCACAGGGGTTCAGGCCGGATGGGCGTGGGTCCGAGAGCTCAGGCCGGGTGAACGCGGGCATCGCGAGAGCTCACGCCGGGTGATCGCAGGGGCCAGGAGAGCTCAGGCCGGGTAGGCGTGGGTCTCGGTGGCCTTGACGGCCGCCCAGATCCGCTGCCCCGAGGTCAGGTCGAGGTCCGCGACGGCGGCGGGGGTGACGTCGGCCGAGGCGGTGATCGGCCCCTCCAGGTGGATGCGGACGTTGTCGCCGTGCCGCTCGATGCCCTCGATCGTGGCCTCCCAGAGGTTGCGCGGGGTGCCGTCCGGGCGGGTCCGGTAGAGCGCGACCGCTCCGGGGCCGAAGGCGACGAACGCGGGGCCGTCCAGATGCTCGGCGACGCTGAAGCTCACCTCGCCGACGGTGACCTGTCGTCCTGCGGCGAGCCCCCGGTAGAGGTTGAGGCCGACCAGGCGGGCGACGTAGTCGGTGCGCGGGCGCCGGGCGACCTCGGCGGGGGTGCCGCGCTGCACGACGGCTCCGTTCTCGATGACGACCAGCTGGTCGGCGAGCACCATGGCGTCCAGCGGATCGTGGGTGACCAGGACGGTCGCGCCGCCGAAGTCGGCCAGGTGGCGGCGGAGCCCGGAACGGATCTCCAGGCGGGTGTGGGCGTCGAGGGCGGCCAGCGGCTCGTCCAGCAGCAGCAGGCGGGGCCCCACGGCGAGGGCGCGGGCCAGGGCGACGCGCTGGGCCTGACCGCCCGACAGCTGCCGGGGTTTCGCCGCGGCGTGCCCGGCCAGGCCGACGCGCTCCAGCCAGGCGGCGGCACCGCGCCGCGCCTCCGCTCTGGAGGCACCTCGGCAGCGGGGCCCGAAGGCGACGTTGTCCAGAGCCGACAGGTGCGGGAAGAGCAGGTAGTCCTGGAAAACCATGCCGATCGGGCGACGTTCGGGCGCCAGGGTGTGCAGCGCCTCGCCGTCCAGGGTGATCTCCCCTCCGGACAGGGCGGTGAGCCCGGCCAGCGCGCGCAGCGCGGTGGTCTTGCCCGCGCCGTTGGGGCCGAGGAGAGCGACGACCTGGCCGGCGGCGACCTCCAGTTCGATGTCCAGGTGGAAGCGGGGCCGGGTGACGACAAGGTGGGCGTTCAGGGTCACGGGGCACTCACCCACCGGTCGCGCAGGCTGGCCAGGATGATCACCGAGACGGCGAGCAGGACGAGGCTGAGCACGATCGCGGCCTCGGGTTCGGTCTCCAGGGCGAGGTACACGGCCAGCGGCATCGTCTGGGTCCGGCCGGGAAAGTTGCCGGCGAAGGTGATCGTGGCCCCGAACTCGCCCAGCGCACGGGCCCAGCACAGCACGGCGCCCGCGACGATGCCGGGGGCGATCAGCGGCAGGGTGACGCGGCGGAAGATGGTCCAGCGGGAGGCGCCCAGCGTCGCGGCGGCCTCCTCGAAGCGCAGGTCGGCGGCGCGCAGCGCGCCCTCGACGCTGATGACCAGGAACGGCATGGCGACGAACGTCTCGGCGACGACGACTCCGGCCGTGGTGAACGGCAGGGTGATGCCGAAGGTGGTGTCGAGCCACTGGCCGACCAGGCCGCGCCGCCCCAGGACGAGCAGCAGGGCGACCCCGCCGACCACCGGGGGCAGCACGAGGGGAACGGTGACCAGCGCCCGCACCAGGCGGCGGCCGGGAAAGGCGACACGGGCCAGCAACCACGCCAGCGGTACGCCGAGCAGCAGGCACACCACCGTGGCCACGGTCGCGGTCACCAGCGACAGACGCAGCGCCTCCAGCACCTGCGGCTCGCCGAGCCTTTCCGCCAGGGTGGACCAGGGCGCGCGCACCAGCAGCCCGGCCAGCGGCAGCGTCAGGAAGACCATGCCCGCCACGGCGGGCAGCACCAGCACCCAGGGCAGGCGGCCCGCCACCCCGCCGGACGGACCTCCGAAGGAACCACCGGACGGACCGCCCGCCGCGTCGCGCGGCACACCACCGGCCAGCTCCCCCGGCACGCCGCCGGACGGACCGCGTGACACGCCACCGGACGGACCACCCGTGACGTCACCGGACGGACCGCTCACGGCGCCGTCAACCCGTCGCGCGGGCGTGGTCGGCGATCTCCACGACCACGTTGGTGGACTTGATCACGGCGACCGCCCTCACCCCCACCTCCAGGCCCAGTTCGTCGGCGGCCTGGCGGCTCATCAGCGACACCACCCTGTACGGTCCCGCGGCGATCTCCACCTGGGCCATCACCGCGTCCCTGATCACTTCGGTCACGATCCCGCGAAGGCGATTGCGGGCCGACGAGTGCCCCGTACCGTTCTCAGACTCGATCTGGGCACGCGCGAACGCCGCCAGATCGGTACCCTCCACCATCCGGTGGCCGTGCTCGTCCCGCCGGGCCGCGAGCCGCCCGGCGTCCACCCACCGGCGGACCGTGTCGGAGCTCACCCCGAGCAGCGCGGCGGCCTCGCTGATCCGAAACGTCGTCACGAACAATCACCATACCTTCGCGTATTCACGCCCTTATGCCCCTCCTCCATGGCAGTCGCGCCGCGATCCGCCACTCCGTCGCCGCTCCTGCGAGCTCGAACGACCTGGAGGACCCTTTCCCCGCGCCGGGGACCCGCTCACACCGGCGCGCCGAAACACCGGCACGCCCGCGCGAGGAACGCCGGCATACCGGCACACCCGCGCGAGGAACGCCGTCGCGGCGAGACCGACTCGCTCCGGCGGGACGCGCCTCCCGCCGGTGAGCGCCCGGGACGGGATCGTCCTACTCAGGAATCCGGCGGGCGGGGGCGGGACCTGACCAGTAGGGGGTGGCGAGCCCCCGCGTGCCGACGTCCGAGAGGAAGACGCGCCCGGCGTCCGGATGGCGCGCGGCGTCCGCCGGCGTCATCCCCACGCGGGCCGACGTGATGAGCAGCGTGTCGAGCCGCGGGCCCACGAAGGCGACGCTCGTCACGTTGGGCGCCGCGACCTCCACGGTCGCGAGACGCTCGCCCCGGGGCGAGTAGCCGCGCACCTGGCCGGCACCCCAGAGCGCGAGCCACAGGTTGCCGTCGACGTCGACGCACAGCCCGTCCGGCGTACCGTCGGAGATCTCCAGCAGCACGCGGCGCTCACCGTACGCGCCGGTGACGGCGTCGTAGGCCCTCGCCCAGATCGTTCCCGGGACGCTGTCGACGCTGTACATCGTCGACAGGTCCGGAGACCAGGCGAGACCGTTGGAGAGCGCGAGGTCGGTGTCGAGGGTAGTGACGGTTCCGTCTGCCTCGTACCGGTACAGGCACTCCTGGCCGTGCCGGTCGTCGAGGGCGAGGCTCCCCACGAGAAAGCGTCCCCCGGGATCGCACGCCCCGTCGTTGAGGCGGCTGTCCTTCTCCTCGGGAATCAGGTCGACGAGGTACGCGCGCTCGCCCCGCCCGCCCTCTGAGGCGGGCGGCCCCCCGTCCCACGCGGCCGACGGCCGTCCCTGCTCGGCCCCGCCCGCCACGGTGAGCAGTCCCTTCCGCCCGGCGACGAGCAGCCTGCCGTCCCGGTCGCACACGACGGCGCCGACGGTCTCGCCGAACTCGTGCCTGCGGTCCACGCGAACGGAGTCACCGACGAGCCGTCCCTCGAAGACGTGGCCGGCGTCGATGTCCACCCACAGGAGGCGCTCCCTCGCGGCGTCCCACACGGGCCCCTCGCCCAGCAGGTACGCGTCCGCGCTCGCGACCCGCGCCTCGAAGCGCCGGATCTCCCGCCTCACGACGCGCCTCCGCCGGTCTTCCGCACGGCGGTCACGTTCGCGGCGGGGTGGACGGACACGGCCGGACGGCCGCCGTTCCCGGGTCTCACGGATGCTTGGGGTCGCATGAAACCCACAGTGTTCCAGATGACGGGTTCCTCCGGATACGTCCACCTCGCCGGCCACCGGTCACGGGCTCACCGCGTACTCGCCGGGTGCCCGCGGGGCGCCCGCCCTTCCCGGTCGGCGGGAAGGGCGGGCGCGCGGAACCTCGTGGCGACTACGGCTGCTGGGAGATCCGGAACGACTGGGCGGCGCCTCCGTTGCAGGTGCTCTGCACCAGCTGGACGCTGTCGGCCGTCGAGGAGCCCGGCACGCTCAGGCACTTGGCGCTGAGGCGGCTGACGAAGTGGAAGTAGCCGCCGCCCTCCGACACCGCCTGCCACTGCTGGTTGTTGCCGCCGCCGTACGCCCACAGCTGCAGGAGGGCGCCGTCGGCGCTGGAGACGTCCTTCACGTCGATGACCTGGGCGCTGTTGTTGCGGTTGTTGAGCCGCGCGAAGCCGCCGCTGGTCGGCTGGACCTGAAACTGCTGGGCGAGGGTGCCGTTGCAGGTGTACTGCTGGATCACGGTGCCGTTCGCCGAGGCGGCCGCGCGCGCGTCCACGCACTTGCCGTTGGCGCGGTTGGCGAGGCTGTACCACGCGGTCGGCGAGATGGTGTCCGGCGGGGGCGGGGTGCTCCCGCCGCCCAGCCACAGCAGGCCGTCGATGACGAACCGGTTCTGCACCTCGCTGGCGAACGTGGACGACAGCGGGGTGTTGTTGGTGTAGTTCATGGCGTTGTGGCCGAAGTTCGCGTACAGCATCTTGTAGTTACGGTTGGTCCACATGAGCGGGTAGTAGCCGCTGTACCAGGTCTGGTTGGGGTCCGTGCCGACCGGGAAGCTCGACGGGTCGATGGAGCCGAGGATCCTGATGTTCGCGTTGTTCCTCAGGTCGTTGGCCCAGCTGTACCACTCGCTGACCGACGAGGTGAAGGTGGCGGGCAGCCGCGCCGTGGAGGGGTGCGCCCCGCCTTCCGTGCGCATGGTCACCGAGGTGGGACCCCAGGTGTTGGACCTGAACGCGCCGGTGCCGAGGAGTTCGTTGTGGTACCACGACCAGCTCTGGGCGTCGGTGTTGAACGCGCTCACGTGGAAGCCCATCCACGCCCCGCCGTTGCGCATGTACTGCTCGAACGCCGAGCGCTGGGCGGCGTTCTGCGGCAGGTCGTCCAGGAAGATGACCACTTGATACTGCTGGAGGTTGCTCGCGTTCAGCTGGCTCCAGTTGTTGGTCGCGGTGTAGGTGAAGTTGTTCTGCGCGGCTATCTGCGGGAACCAGCGGTTGGCCTCCTGCACGAAGTTGACGTGGGCCGCGTCGTACGCCCCGTTGTAGAAGGCGATCACTTTGAAGCTCGGGGCGGCCGACGCCCCCGCGCTTCCACCGGCCGGAAGGGTGGTGAGGCCGAGTGCGAGGGCGAGCACGGCGAACAGCCGCACCCACGTCCTCGCCGTGCTGACCACGTTTTTCCTGGTCATCTACATTTCCTCTGTCTCGCGACGAACGACAAAGGCGAAGCCCGCCCCGCCCACGGGCATAACGGAGACCGGCGTTACCAACAACTTCGGCAAGCCGAGGACGGTTCTTGTCTAACTTAATTCAAGTTATGTGAAGAAAGAATGTCAAGAAGATCGCGGAGCCGGGAAACGCCCGTACGGGCGGCGCCCACGTCGGCCGGTGTCATCTTCCGGTGGTCAGTCGGCGGCGGGGGCGGCCTCATAGTGGAGGTCCGTGCCGAGGCTCAGCGCGAGCCTGCGGGCGAGCCCGGTGTTGCGGCGGTGGTCCAGCCGTCCGACGGCCATCTCCAGCGCCTTGCGCTCGCCGACGACGACCACCCACGACCGGGCCCGGGTGAGCAGGGTGTAGAGCAGCTTGCGGCGCAGCATGACGCCCCCGGACTCGGTGACGAGCGGCGCGACCACGAAGGGATACTCGCTGCCCTGGGAGCGGTGGACGCTGATGGCGTACGTGTGGGTGAGCTCGTCGAGCTCGCCGAAGCCGTACTTCACGGTCTGCCCGTCGTCGGTGCGGATCTCGACGACCCGCTCCTCCGGGGTGATGGCGGTGACCGTACCGGTGTCGCCGTTGAAGACGCCCTTGTCGTAGTTGTTGCGGATCGGCATGACACGGTCGCCGACCCGGAAGGCGGAGGCACCCGACCAGTGCTCGGCGACTCCTTCTCGCGCCGGGTTGAGCCGCTCCTGGATCATGCGGCCGAGCTCGGCGGTCCCCGTCAGGCCCTTGCGCATCGGGCACAGGACCTGGACCTGGTCCGGGCTCACCCCCTGCTTGCGCGGGATCGCCACCGTCGCCAGGTGCATCACCCGCTCGGCGACCCGCTCGGGGTCGTCGACCTCCTCGAACCAGAAGCCTCCGCCGCCGGGGAGCGCGGGCACCTCGCCCGCCCTGACCCGGCGGGCGGCCCGGATGATGCCGCTGCCCTCCGCCTGGCGAAAGACCTTGGTCAGGCGCATCCGCGCGATCGCCTCGACGCGCAGCAGGTCGGCCAGCACGCTGCCGGGGGCGATGCTGGGAAGCTGGTCGCTGTCGCCCACGATCAGCAGGTGGCTGCCGGGCGGGATGGCCGCGGTGAGCCGGGTGGCCAGGCTCAGGTCCAGCATGGACGCCTCGTCGACCACGATCAGATCGGCCTGCGCGGGCGTCTGCTCAAACAGCGTGCCGCTGTCGGGATCGGGCTGGTGGGCCAGCATCCGGTGCACGGTCATCGCGGGCAGGCCGGTGAGCTCCGACAGGCGCTTGGCCGCCTTGCCGGTCGGCGCCGTGAGGGTCACCGTGCCGCCCATCGCCCGCACCGTCGCCGCGACGGTCTTGACGGTGTGGCTCTTCCCGCAGCCGGGACCGCCGGTGAGGATGGACACGGTGCTGGTCAGCGCCATGTTCACCGCCGCCCGCTGGTCTTCGTCCAGCCCGGGGTCCTCCTGGAAGGAGCGCATGGGCAGCGTCGAGGCGGCCTCCCAGAGCCTGGTCAGCTGGGCGGTGAGCGTGACCTCCCGGCTGTGCGTCTCCTTCAGGTAGACCACGGCCGTTCCCCGGCCGTCCGGTGACGCCTCGACGACCACGCGGCGGTCGGCGACGAGCGCGTCGACCATCTGACCGACGAGCTCGTGGTCCTGCTCGACCAGCTCCGCGGACTGGGCGACCAGCGCGACCAGCCGCACGTAGCAGTGCCCGTCACGGCTCGCCGCCGTCTCCAGCCTGTCCAGGATCGCCGCCTTGACCCGCTGCGGGCTGTTCTCGGCGACCCCCGACCGCAGCGCGATCCTGTCGGCCGTGGCGAACGCGATGCCCCTGACCTTGCCGATGAGCCGGTACGGGTCGGAGGTGAGGACGTCCCCGGAGTCGGCCCCGAAGACCTGGTAGATCTTCGCCGCGAGCAGCGGGCTGATCCCGAAGCCCTGCAGGACCACCATGAGCTCGGCGATCGCCTTCTGCTCCTCCCACGCGTCGGCGATCTGGGCCTGCCGCGCGGGGCCGATGTTGACGACCTCGGTGAGCCGCCCGGGGTCGGTGTCGATGACCGTCAGCGTCGCCTCGCCGAAGTGGCTCACGATGGCGTGGGCGAGTCTCGGCCCGATGCCGCGGATCAGACCGGAGCCCAGATAGATGCGGATGGCCCGGACCGTGGCCGGTACCAGCCGTTCGCACGCGACGACCTCGAAGCGCCTGCCGTGACGCGGATGCTCGCCCCACTCACCGACGAGCCTGAGCGTCTCCCCCGGCTGGACCCCGCCCAGGGCCCGGCCGGAGGCGACGAAGCCGGGCACGCCCTCGGCGCTCATCCGCGCGATCGTGTACTCGTCCTCGCGGACGTACACCAGCTGCTCGACAGATGCCTCCACGGCAGAAAGCAACCCCTCCGTACTGGCCTCACCTCATCCTTCGCACATCAGACCAGCTCACCCGGTGTCCCCACAAGCCGTCGCGGCTCGCCCCCGGGCCGCCGTCGTGGCGTTCCGGGGGCGATGGGCGGTGCCGGGCACATCGGGGTCGACGGATGTGACGTACGGCCGGCGGCGCGGGCGAACCGCCGCCCGGGGTGATGGCCGGGTCGCTACACGCCCGACCCGAGGTGCCTGCCGCCGTCGAGGCTCAGATCCCGCCGGCGGAGGTGCTTCCCACCTGACCCGCCATCGGCCAGGGCGGCCTGGGTCCCGGGCCGGGAGGCCGCGGACCCGGGTACGGAGGCCGCACGCCCGGATACGGGGGACGCACGCCCGGATACGGGGGACGCACGCCCGGATACGGGGGACGCACGCCCGGATACGGGGGACGCACGCCCGGATACGGGGGACGCACGCCCGGATACGGGGGACGCACGCCCGGATACGGGGGACGCACGCCCGGATACGGAGGGCGCCAGCCCGGGTAGCCGCCCGGGTACGGAGGGCGCCAGCCCGGGTAAGGGGGACGCCAGCCCGGATATGGTGGGCGCCAGCCCGGGTACGGAGGATGCCAGCCCGGGGGGTACGCGCCCGGGTAGCCGCCCGGGTAACCGCCCGGATAGCCGCCGGGGTAGCCGGGGTAGCCGCCCGGGTAACCCGACGCGGGCACGCAGTCGTACTGCGGGCACGGCATGGTGAAGCACTGCTTGGGCGAGGGGACGCAGACGCGGCCCGGACCGCAGTTGACCGCCGCGCACGGCGATCCCGGGCTGCACGTACCGGCCGCCTGCGCGGCGGTGGCCGGCTGGGCCGCCGGAGCGGCCGGCGCCCTGTCCGCCCAGGCCGTGTTCGCGATGGCCGGTGACCCCGCCACCACGACCGCGGCCAGGACCGGGGCCAGTTTTCGAAGCATTTTTCCCCCAGATGTCATGATCGGTTCTGACTCTCCGACGATGCTTGCACCGGCCTTACCTGCTAACGGCAAACTGGATCCCAGCAAGTCGGATGGCTTGTCGAGAGTCGGGTGACGACACTTCCGCATCGATGGAATCGACCGGTTTCGCCCTTTCCGCGGTCGCCGGTCAGGGGTGAAGACTCCTCACCGCCGCCTCCTGCCAGCGCTGGTTATGCTGACGGCAGGGACACGGCTACCAGGGGGCGCACATGGCTCGGCCCGGGACGCGCGCGACCGTGCGCGACGTCGCGGCGGAGACGGGCCTGTCGATCGCCACCGTCTCGCGGGTCCTGAACGGGCAGGCCAATGTCGCCCCGCGCACCCGGGAGCTGGTGTTGCGGGCCATCGGCCGCCTCGGGGACCAGGCGCCCCGGCCGCGCGCCGGACAGGAGTCGATCGCCGGCGGCACGATCTACGTGCGCTGCCCCTACCTGCTGACCGACTACTTCGGGCTCATCGTCTCCTCGGTCGGCGAGACCATCGAGCTGCACGGCGGTCAGATGATCCTGAGCACCGGGGAGTCCGCCCAGCACACCCCGGCGATCGCAGGCCTGCCCGACCGCCCCGGCATCGCGGGCGCGATCCTGATCCTTCCCCCGGAGCCGGGCGAGGAGCTCGTACGGCTTCGCGACCGGCGGTTCCCCTTTGTGGTGATCGACCCCAGGACACCCCCTCCCAAGGACATCGTGGCGGTGTCGGCCGCGCACTTCGCCGGCGCGCGCAAGCTGATGGCGCACGTGGTCGAGCTCGGTCACCGCCGGGTCGGCATCGTCGGCGGTCCGGTGAAGTGGCTGCCCAGCGAGGCCCGGCTGGCGGGATACACCGCGTCGCTGGCCGACGTCGGCGTCCTGCCGTCGGCCGAGCTGCTGCGCAGCGTGCGGGAACCCAACGCGGAGAACGGCTACCGCGCGGCCTGCGAGCTGCTGGACCTGCCCGAGCGGCCGACGGCGCTGGTCGCGTTCAACGACAAGATGGCGGTCGGCGCGCTGTGGGCGGCGGCCGAGCGCGGCCTGAACGTCCCCGGCGACCTGTCGGTCGCGGGTTTCGACGACCTCGACCTCGGCCGGGCGACCCTGCCGACGCTGACCACGGTGCGCCAGCCCCTGCAGGAGATGGGCCGGATGGCGGTCACGCTGCTGATGCGGCTGCTCAGCCGGCACACGCTGGAGGCCCTGCACGTCTCCCTGGGAACCGATGTGATCGTCCGCGGCTCCACCGGTCCTGCTCCCCGCTGAGGACGTTTGTTTCATTTGTTTCACCAACGCTGGACGCCCTGAATATCGCGTGGAATGCGCCAATCCTCGTATTTCCAGACCTTGACAACCGATTTCCGCGTGTGTTGTCCTGTCCTGCAACAGAAAAGTTTCTTATCTGTTACATCGGTTACAGCGACGGTTCCCGGGGCGCCGCGTGTGCCCTTGACGCGGACGGCCCGGGGCGTCGCGGGCCCAATCGCACCCCCCGAAAGGACCCCCTGCCGTGTTCCGACCACCTCGCCGGGCCCTCACCCTCGCCCTGGCCTGCGCCGCCGCCCTGTGGGCGACGGGACCTGTCGCCGCCACGCCCGCCCTGGCCGCCAACGAGCCCGTGAACATCTGGCTCACCACCACGTCCGACGCGGGCGGCCGGACCGTCACGCGGGGTCTTCAGCAGCAGTCCCCCATCGCCTTCGGCCCCGCCGGAGGCAGCGCCAACCACACCATCACCGTGAACGAGGGCACCACCTACCAGCAGTTCGAAGGCGGTGGAGCCTCGATCACCGACACCACCGCCTACCTGCTGCGCGGCGGCCCGATCAGCGCGGCCACCCGCGACGCCGTGATGCGCAGGCTCTTCCACCCCACCGACGGCATCGGCCTGTCGTTCGTGCGCAACCCGATCGGCGCCTCCGACCTCTCACGGCCCGGCAACGTCTCGCTCGACGACACCTGCTGCGACCTCAACGACT
Organism: Streptosporangium sp. H16; assembly: GCF_051918855.1. Taxonomy (NCBI): domain Bacteria; kingdom Bacillati; phylum Actinomycetota; class Actinomycetes; order Streptosporangiales; family Streptosporangiaceae; genus Streptosporangium; species Streptosporangium sp. H16. The sequence goes on along the minus strand of NZ_JBPXMD010000025.1, from coordinate 33,752 downwards.
TCGGCGCAGGAGGGTACGACACCAACGTGCGCCTGCTCACCCAGCAGGCCAAGTCGCTCAACCCGGCCCTGCGCGTCAAGGGCGTGCCGTGGAGCGCGCCCGGCTGGATGAAGGACAACGGCCGGATGGACCAGATGGGCTGGCTCAAGTGGGAGCATTACCCCACGTACGCCCAGTACCTGGTGAAGTACGTCCAGAGCTACCAGAACGCCGGCATCCCGGTCGACTACATCTCAGTGCAGAACGAGCCCAACTGCTGCCAGGCGGGCAACCCGACCGCGATGAACTATCCCGGCATGAGCTGGAACTCCTCCGGACTGGCCGAGTTCACCAAGAACCACGTCTACCCGGCCTTCCGCGCCGCCGGCATCACCACCAAGGTCCTCGTCCACGACTGGAACTACGGCGACTACGCCACCATGGGCGCCGGCGTGCTGAACGACGCGGGCGTGCGCAACGACCCCCTGTTCGGCGGCATCGCCTGGCACGGCTACTTCGGCGACCCGGCGGTCGGCACCCAGGTGCACAACCAGTATCCGGCCGTACGCCAGTTCAGCACCGAGCACTCGGGCGGCACCTGGATCGGCAACCAGCACAACGAGGACCTCGCCGACATCGTCAACTACGCCCGCAACTGGAGCGGCAGCCTCGTCAAGTGGAGCCTCGCCCTCAACCAGAACATGGGCCCGCACAACGGCGGCTGTGACGTCTGCACCGGCCTGGTCACCGTCCAGGAGGGCGGCCCCCGCGCCGGCCAGGTCGACAACACCATCGAGTACTACACGACCGGCCACCTCACGAAGTTCGTCAGGCCCGGGGCGTTCCGGATCGACTCCACCGCCAACGCCACGATCCAGAACGTCGCCTGGCGCAACTCCGACGGCTCCAAGGCCCTGATCGCGCACAACCGCGGCACCTCGGCCCAGTCCGTCCGGGTCAACTGGGGCGGCCAGTCGTTCGTCTACTCGCTCCCGGCCCGCACCACCGCCACCTTCACCTGGTCCGGCACGCCGAGCGGCAACCCCGGCGACCCCGGTGGCGGCGCCATCACCGGCCTGGCCGGCAAGTGCATGGACGTCGCGGGCGCGAGCAGCGCCGACGGCACCGCCGTCCAGCTCTACTCCTGCAACGGCACCGCCGCCCAGCAGTGGACCCGCCCCGGCGACGGCACGCTCCGCGTGCTCGGCAAGTGTCTGGACGTCGTCGACAACGGCACGGCCAACGGCAGCCGGCTCCAGCTGTGGTCGTGCTTCGGCAGCCCTAACCAGCAGTGGACCTACAACCCCACCACCAGGGACCTGGTGAACCCCGCCGCGAACAAGTGCGTGGACGTGACGGGTAACACCAGCGCCGACGGCACCCGCCTCCAGCTGTGGGAATGCACCGGTGGCGCGAACCAGAAGTGGACGATGTCCTGACCTGAGCGGAACACGGGCGCGGACCCTCCGAAAGGGGGTTCGCGCCCGTGGCCTTCTCGGGTCCTCCGAGCTCCGGACGCCCAGGTGGCGGCGTTCTCGCCGCGATCCGTCGACGCCGCCCTCTCGGCCTCCGCCGGTGGCTCACGACCCTTGACGTCAACTTTAAGCATCGGGGTGATTACCCACAGTGATTACGGTGCATGAGGTCACATGCCAATCAACCCTCAGCACCAACGGGAGCACCCCATGCACACCCGCACCACCGCAACGGCGCTGGCCGCCCTCGGCCTTCTCGCCGCCCTCACCACCGTCGGCGCGAGCACCGCCTCCGCCGCCACCTCCGCCCCGGCCCCCTGCGCGCGGGAATATCTCGCGCTGATGAACGCCGAGGACGCCCTCACCAACGTCGAAGCCCTCCCCGAGGTCAAGGCCGCCCACGCCGCCCTGATGAAGGCCGGCGCCGCCGCCAACGTCGACCAGCTCTCCCAGAAGGCGGCTCTGCAGCAGCTCGGTGTCAAGGCACCGGGCCTGGACCCCGCCGCGAAGAAGATGGTGGAGGCCTACAACGCCGCCGGAGCCAGGTACGTGCAGGTGCGCGACGCGGCTCTCCTGAAGATCGCACCGCAGCGGCAGAACTCCAGGAACACGCTCAAGAAGTGCCTGACCGCCCACTCCTGACCCTGGACATGTGACGCGGCCGGAATTCCCGATGCCACGACCAGGGCGGTACGCCTCCTGGTGATCGGGGACCCCGGCCGCGTCCGGCGCGGAGGACCGCGGCTCGACGACGACCACCCGGCCGGCTCGGCGCTCGTTCAAGGGGCACGCGTTCAGTGAGCACGCGTTCAGTGAGCACGCGTTCAAAGAGCACTCGCTCAGAAGGCACGTGCTCAGAGAAGGCCGGCGTCGCGAACCCTCATGGCGACGTGGACACGGTTGTCGGTCCCCAGCTTGGCGAAGATCCGGGTGACGTTCGCCTTCACGGTCGCGACGCTCATGTGGAGTCGTACGGCGATCTCGGCGTTCGAGCTGCCCCTGGCCACCTCGATCGCGACCTCACGCTCGCGTTCGGTGAGCCTGTCCAGCTCCCGCCGCGCCTGCGGGCTTCGCGGTTCGTACCCGCCGGTGGCCGCGGCGATCACCTGGTGGGTGACGCTCGGCGACAGCACCGGCTCACCCCTCGCGACGGCGCGGATCGCCTCGATCATCTTCGGTGGCGGCGTGTCCTTCAGCAGGAAACCGCCGGCGCCGAGCCGCAGGGCCCGGAGCACCAGGTCGTCGGCGTCGAAGGTGGTGAGCACGAGGATCCGGGGCGGGTCCGGCCGGGCCAGCAGCAGTTCGGTGGTGGTCAGGCCGTCCTGGCCGGGCATCCGGATGTCCATCAGCACGACGTCGGGCCTGAGGTCGGCGATCACGCCCATGGCCTGCCTGCCGTCCCCGGCCTCGCCGACGAGGTCCAGGTCGGGCTCGCCGCCGAGGATGAGGCGCAGCCCGGTCCGTACCATCGCGTCGTCGTCCACGATCACCAGTCGGATCACGCCGTCAAGCCTCCCACGGCAGCCGGGCGTCGAGGACGAAGTGTCCGTCCCGGACGGCGTGGCTGATGGTGCCGCCGACCATCCGGGTCCGTTCGGCCAGGCCGACCAGCCCCAGCCTCCCGCCGGGCCCCGCGGGCGTGCCGGACGGCGCCGGGTTGCTCACCCGGATCCGCAGGCCGTCACCCGGCCGCCCGCCGAGCTCGGCCGTCACCCTGCTGCCCGGCGCGTGCTTGCGCGCGTTGGTCAGGGCCTCCTGCACGATCCGGTACGCGTGCCGGCCGGTCTGCGCCGGCAGCAGTTCCCGGTCGCCGACGGTGTCGTCCACCTCGACCCGCTGCCCGGCGGCACGCACCTCGTCGAACAGGGCGTCCACGTGGGCCAGGGTCGGCTGCGGGGCCTCCGGGGCCTCGAGAACACCGCCGGACCGGAGCGCGCCGAGCACGGTGCGCAGCTCGTTCAGCGACTGGTGCGCGTTCTCCTGGATCGCCAGCGCGACCCTGCGGGTCTCCTCGGCGGTGAGGTCGGTGCGGTACGCCAGACCCCCGGCGAGCATCGACAGCAGGGAGATCCGGTGCGCCAGGACGTCGTGCATCTCATGGGCGATCTTGGCCCGTTCCGCCAGCTTGGCCCGCTCGATCCGCTGCAGCTGCTCACGCTCCGCGGCCAGTGCCGCCTCCCGCCGCGAGACGGCCAGGTCACGGCGCCCGCGCAGGTAGAGGCCGAAGACGGTCAGCCCGCCGAGAACGGCGGTTCCGGTCACCACGGAGATGTAGGCCGCCTGGTCGACGCCGTACCGGCTGGAGTTCACCACCAGGCACAGCCAGGACACGACGCCGACCGGGACGAGCTCGCGCCACCGGCGGCGCGTCACCAGTGACACGTACGCGACCTGGGCGGGACCTGTCGCCGTGACGGAGAAGGCGGTCAGCAGGGTCGTCGCCAGCGCGATCTGCCACGGCAGCCGACGCCGCCGGCGCATCAGGACCAGTCCGACCAGGCCGAGCCCCACATCGACCAGTGCCGGTGCGAGCCGGTCGGGATTCCGGGCGACGGCCATGGCCAGGATGACGCCGTAGAACAGCATCGGCAGCACGGCGCACAGGTAGCGCAGTGCGATGCCGGCCCGGTCGAGAGGCGGCTGGTTCTCCGTACGGTCGTCCACGGCCTCCAGCCTAGGGAGCGCCGGGCCGACGCCTTAGCGACCAGGGTCGGCATCCGGGTCGCCGAAGGTCTACATGATTCCGGCGACGGGCGTGTACTCGCGTCCGGCGGCTCTCGACCCGGGACCGATGCCCTGTGGACCCGCATCCGATGGACTGGATCAATGATCGAATTCAGCCGTGTGAGCAAGGTCTACAAAGATGTGAGGGCGCTCGACGACGTGTCCTTCACCGTCGGGGCGGGAAGCGTCACCGGGTTCCTCGGGCCCAACGGGGCGGGAAAATCGACGGCCATGCGCGTCCTGGTCGGGCTCTCCCGCGCCACCTCGGGCTCGGCCACCGTGCTGGGCCGGCCGTACGCCGAGCTGGACTGCCCGGGTTCCCAGGTCGGCACGCTGCTCGACGCCGGTGCCCACCATCCGGGCCGTACCGGGCGGGAGATCCTGACCCTGGGCGCGATGACGCTTGGCCTGCCGAGGTCGCGGGTCGGCGAGGTCCTCGACCTCGTCGGGCTGACCGGCCGCGAGGGCGGGCGGACCGTGGGCGGCTACTCGCTCGGGATGCGGCAGCGTCTCGGCATCGGCCACGCGCTCCTCGGCCGGCCCAGGGTGCTCGTCCTGGACGAGCCCGCCAACGGGCTGGACCCCCAGGGCATCCGGTGGATGCGCGAGCTGCTCCGCGACCTCGCCGACTCGGGGTGCGCGGTGCTGCTCAGCTCCCACCTGCTGCACGAGGTGGAGCGGATCGCCGACCACATCGTGATGATCGGCCACGGCCGCGTCCTCGTCCAGGGCACCGTCGAGGAACTCGACCGGGGCAGGGGCCTCGAACAGACCTTCCTCGACCTGACCGCGGACGCCGCCAGGAGCGCGGCATGAGCGGCACCCCGGTGACCAGGAGCACCGCGAACGCCGCCGCGACGAGCGCCGTCACGGCCACCGGCTCGGAGAACACGGGCTCGGAGAACACGGGCATCCATCGGCCCCGGACACCGATCCCGTTCCGCCGGCTGCTGTCGGTCGAGACCCGCAAGCTCTTCGACACCCGCGGCGGCAAGATCATAACCGCTGGCCTGGTCGTCCTGGTGCTCGCGGCCGTCATCGGCCGCGGCGTCGTCTCCGGTCCGCGACTGCAGTCCATGATCGGCACGTCCGGCATCGGACTCGGAACCCTGCTCCCCATACTCGCCATCCTCACGATGACCGGCGAATGGAGCCACCGCACCGCCCTGACCACGTTCGCGCTCGTACCCCGGCGCGGGCGGGCGCTGGCGGCCAAGTGCCTGCCACCGTTGATCATGGCCGTGGCCGCCTCCCTGCTCGCGATGCTGGTCGCGGTGCCGGTTACGGCCGTCGTCGCCGGCGTTCAGGACGTCCCGGCCACCTGGGAGGTCGCACCCCTCGCCCTGCTGGGCTGGACCGGGACGAACGTCCTCATGGTCGCGGCGGCACTCGCCCTGGGCACGCTGCTCCTGAACGCACCGGCCGCGATCGTGATCTACCTGTTGGCCCCGATCCTGTGGAGCGCCGTCGGCAGGCTCGGTACCACGGGCCGCGCTCTGGCCGGGTGGCTCGACCTGAACACCACCACCGCTCCCCTGACGGCCGGCGACATGACCGGTGGCGACACCGCCCGGCTGGCCGTGTCCGTGCTCCTCTGGATCGCCGTCCCGATGGCGGCCGGCGTGGCGCGCGTGATCCGCAAGGATGTGAGCTGAGAAGGCGCCGGCGGGATCGCCGGCGCCTTCGCGGATTCACCTGTCGAACGCGGTGCGCGTCACGACGTCAGCGGGTGGTTCAGAAGGAGTCGCGGTGGTAGTTGCCCCAGTCGAAGTCGCCGGAGCGGCCTTCGCCGACGCGGACGCGGAAGCCGTCGAAGCCGCCCTTGGCGCTGTAGCTGAACTTCCACTCGTGGTGGCCGCCGGTGTTGAAGCGGCGATTGTGCCAGCCGCGGTCGTCGTGGTAGTAGAAATCGATGAAGGTGTTCTCCCGGTCGCGGTCGCGGTCCCAGGTCTTGATGTCGAAGTGGTAGCGGCCGTTGGAGTAGTACCAGTAGCCCTTGTAGTACGAGCGCTCGCCGCGCGACTCACCACGGCCGAAGCTGGAGTAGCCGGAGAACCAGTGCTTGGTGTACTGCGCCTGGGCGACCGAGGCCGTACCCGCCGTGCTCGCGGTGGCGGCCTGGGCGGGGGCGGCGACGATACCGGCCGCCAGGGCGCCGGCCAGGGCCGTGCCGGCAAGGACGCTGCGAAGCTTACGCATGAGGGACTTCCTTTGATCGAGGGTGTTCGGGAACAACCCGTGTGACCTGCGCCCGGTGCGCCTTTTCGGTGCCGCGCTCCGGACAGCACTGACATTAGGCAGAAGAAAAGTCCCGTTCTGCGTACAAACGCACACATAGCGCCGGGCGTGCACTACGGCACACAAAACCCCGTTTTTTCCGCTGGATCGGGCACCTCGCCACAACCGGACACCATCCGGCGCACCACCCCCAGAACCGGTGGCCGGGCGCGGTGAAGGCCAGGTGGGCGGGGTCGCGCGCCGGCGGGGTCGCGGCGTCGAAGAGCTATCCGGCGACCGCCACCCCGGCGAGGGAGGTCACGGCGTCCCGTCGTCCCACCGTCGTCAGGCCGGCTGTTCCACCGGCCGGGTCTCCTCGGTCTTGCCGGTCTCGCTGGTCTCACCGACCTCTTCGGTCTCGCCGACCTTGCCGGTCTCGCCGACCTTGTCGGTCTCCTCGACCTTGTCGGTCTCGCCGGTCTCCTCGGTCTCGCCGGCGTTGTCCGCCCGGGCGGGCAGGAGCAGGGCGGCGACGACCACGGCCAGGGACAGCACCGCGCCGATGATGAAGGCCAGCCGCATGCCGTCGAGGTTGGCGAGCGTCTCCGTGACCCCCGCGGCTCTCAGGTTGTCGGTTCGCGCGCTCATCACGGTGATCACGAGAGCGATACCGACGGCCCCGGCGACCTGTTGCAGCGTGCTCAGGATCGAGCTGGCGTGGGAGTAGAGCGGCGGCGGGACCGCTCCGAGCCCGAGGGTGAACACCGGGGTGAAGACCGCGGCCAGCCCCACCATCAGCAACGCGTGCAGACCGAGAAGCTGCCAGAACGGCATGGTCATCGTGACCTGGGTGAAGCCGACGAGCGCGAGCGTGATCCCGATCGAGCCGGGGATGACCAGAACCCTGCCACCGAACCGGTCGAACAGGCGGCCGACGGTCGGACTGAGCAGCCCCATCGCGAGGCCGCCCGGCATCACGAGGAGCCCGGTCTGCAGGGCGCTGAGCCCGCGGACGTTCTGCAGGTACAGCGGCAGCAGGATCATCGAGCCGAACATCGACATGAAGGCCACCGCCATCAGGATCAGCGCGACCGTGTAGGTGCGGTAGCGCAGGGTGCGCAGATCCAGCAGCGGCACGCCGCGCTTCTGCAGCGACAGCTGGCGGAAGACGAAGACGGCGATGGCGACCAGGCCGGCCACCACGATCGCGACGGCGACGCGGGCGTCACCGCTCTCGAACCGGCTCAGCCCGTAGACCAGGCCGCCGAAGCCGCCGCCCGCGGTCACCACGCTCAGCCAGTCGACGGTGCTGAACCGCGGCTCTCCGACGTTCTTGAGCTGCTTCAGGCCGCCCCAGGTGATCAGGGCGGCGATGGGGAGCACCACGGCGAACAGCATTCGCCAGGACCCGAACTGGAGGATCACCCCCGAGACCGTCGGGCCCATGGCGGGCGCGACCGAGATGGCCAGGGAGACGCTGCCCATCACCCGCCCTCGGTCGCCCTCGGGCACCACCTGCATCAGCGTGGTCATCAGCAGCGGCATCATCACGGCCGTCCCGGCCGCCTGGATGATGCGAGCGCCCAGCAGCACCCCGAACGACGGCGCGACGGCGGCCAGCAACGTACCGAGCAGGAACAGGCCCATCGCGGTGGTGTAAGCGCCGCGGGTGGAGACCCGCTGCAGGAACCACCCGGTGATCGGGATGACAACGGCCATGGTCAGCAGGAAGGCGGTCGAGAGCCACTGCGCGGTCTGCTCGGTGATGTGCAGCGCGCTCATCACCTGCGGGATCCCGTTGATCAGGATCGTCTCGTTGAGGATGACCACGAATGTGGCGAGCACCAGCAGCCGGATCACAGCCGGGGTGCGACCTGGGGCGGCTGTCGCGGGCTTGGCGGGTGAGTCGAGCTGTGGGCTGTGCACGGAACCTCAATCGGGGTTGTCGGACATGACACGTGGTCATCGCTGGCGTCCCAGCCTTGGGTCTCACGAGAAGTCGTGGTCTGCAAAGAATGACCTGTACCACCGACAAAACTCATCGCCCGTCCTCAGCATTCCTGCAGATGATGTGAAAAGTCATCCGATTTTCACCGGCGAACGATGATCCCCAGATCGCGCACGGGAACCTCCAAATCCCCCATGACCTGGGCGAACACCTCGCGACCCCGCCCCGGGGGCCGGGCACCACTGTGACGAGCGCCACGGATCGGGAAAGGTCGTCGATCCCGGGTGACCGCCTCGTTCCGGCCCGGTTCGTACGTCTCGGCGGAGCGGCGGCAGGACTCGGCACGCCGCCTACATGATCGCCGAGACGCCGCGTCACTGTCCGAGCCTCCTGGAAGCGCACCCCCACCTGGCGGAAGCCCTCTCGCGCCCATGAGAGCAGACCGGCGTCCTGTTCCGGCCGGACGAGGTGTGAACGAAGACGCGGTGGTGGCGGGTGATCCCGCCACCACCGCGTCAGGGTGCCGATCAGGCCTGGGTGACCCGCGTCCGGCGGCGCCGCTTCCAGGCCAGGGTCGCGGCCTGGATGACGAAGAAGGCACCCCCGGCCGCGGTGTACATGATCAGCGCGGTCAGGTCGGGGTCGTCGCCGACGGCGGCGGGAAGATAGGTGAGACCGGCGATGACCGACAGGGCGCCGGCGACGAGCATCGGCCACTGACGGCCGAGCTCGGGGCCGCGGCGGCGGATGGCCACGGTCAGCTGGGCGGCGCCGGAGACGATGGCCCAGAGGCCGAACACGAACAGCACCGCGCCGACACCGCCGATGGCGGCGAGGCCGAGACCGACGGCGGTCAGGGCGCTGAGCGCCGTGTTGAACACCTGCAGCCTGCGGGCCGGAGTCCCGGGATCCTCACGGACGTCGAACAGCGAGGCGACGACGTCGACGACCGGGTACGCGATGAGCAGGATCACCGAGGTGGCCGTCAACGAGTCGTGGACGGCGGCGAAGCCGATCGACCAGGCGATCGCGATGAGGCCACGGATGAGGTAGATGCGAAGGAGTGACGACATCGGGGGTTTCCGCTTTCTTTCCGGCTTTCCGGCGTTCCGGGGTACGGGAGTCACTCTGACCGCCCGTACCGGCCGGTCGCCCCGGGGAGAGACCCTGGGCGGGACACTGGTCCCCGGTCGCAAGGCTCACCGGGCACCCCCGGGCGACAGGGTGCCGGTCCGCCGCTTCGGGCAGCGACGACGGCCGTCGTCGGCGAGGGCGATCATCATGGTCTTCCGGCACGCTGTCCGGCGTTTCGGCACGTCACGAAGTTTGGTGACGCTTGTCCGTTGGGGAATCAGGAGTGTTGTAACCTCCCCGGCAGGGGGGTTACGTGCCGATCAACACCAGGACTTCCGTGCTGCGGGGGCGACGACGCGAGCAGGAGGCACTCGACCGGCTGCTGCGTGACGTCCGCGCCGGGCAGAGCCGGGTGCTGGTGCTGCGCGGTGAGGCCGGAGTGGGCAAGACCGCCCTGCTGGACTACCTTGCCGAGGCCGCGTCCGCCTGCCAGGTGGCCCGCGCGGCAGGGGTGGAGCCGGAGACCGAGATCGCCTACTCGGCGCTCCAGCAACTCTGCGCGCCGCTGCTGGGCCATCTCGACCGGCTGCCCGAGCCGCAGCGGGACGCGCTCGCCACCGGATTCGGCCTCAGTGCCGGTGATCCGCCGGACACGTTGCTCGTCGGGCTCGCCGTGCTCGGGCTGTTCGCCGAGGCCGCGTCGGAGCGGCCGCTGGTCTGCGCCGTGGACGACGTGCAGTGGATGGACCGGATGTCGGAGGTGATCCTCACCTTCGTCGCCCGCCGGCTGGACTCCGAGTCGGTCGCCCTCGTCTTCGCGGCGCGCAGCCCCGGCGACGAGCGGATCCTCGGAGGACTGCCGGAACTGCGCGTCGAGGGTCTTCCCGACGCGGACGCGCGGGCGCTGCTGGACTCCGTACTGCCCGGCCCGGTCGACGCCCGCGTACGCGACCGGATCGTCGCCGAGACCCGCGGCAACCCGCTGGCCCTGCTCGAGCTGCCGCGCGATCTCACGCCGGCGGAGCTGGCGTTCGGGTTCGGCGGACACAGCGCGACGCCGCTGGTGAGCCGGGTCGAGGAGGGCTTCCAGCGGCGCATCGCCGCGTTGCCTCCGGAGACCCGCACGCTGCTGCTCACCGCCGCCGTCGAACCGGTCGGCGACGTGCCGCTGCTGTGGCGCGCGCTCGAACGGCTGGATGTCGGGACGGATGCCGCGGCACCCGCGACGGCCGCGGGCCTGGTCGAGATCGGGACCCGGGTCCGGTTCCGGCATCCGCTGGTCCGCTCGGCCAGCCGGCGCTCCGCCGAGCCCGCCGGGCTGCGCGCGGTGCACCGGGCGCTCGCCGAGGTGACCGACCCCGAGCAGGAGCCCGACCGCCGTGCCTGGCACCGGGCGCACGCCGCGCCGGGGCCGGACGAGGAGGTCGCCGGCGAACTGGAGCGATCGGCCGGCCGGGCGATGACCCGTGGCGGCCGGGCGGCGGCCGCGGCCTTCCTGGAGCGCGCGGCGGAGCTCACCCTCGATCCGGCGAAGCGCGCCGGGCGCATCCTGTCCGCCGCGACGGCCCGGTTCACCGCCGGAGCCCTCGCCGAGGTGCCGGACCTGCTGGCCGCCGCCGAGCTCGGTCCGCTGGACCCGGTGCAGCGGGCCGGAGTGGAGCGGCTGCGCGCCAAGGTCGCGTTCGCGCTCAACGCCGGGCGGGCGGCCGTGCCGCCGCTGCTCTCGGCCGCACGCCGCCTGGAGGCGCTGGATCCCGCCGCGGCCCGGGAGACCTACCTGGCGGCGATCGGCGCGGCCGTGAACGCGGGGTGGCTCGGCGGCGGCGACCTGCGCCGGGCGGCCGAGGCCGCCCGCGGCGTTCCCGCGGGCGAGGAGCCGGCCGGTCTGCTCCTCGCGGGGCTGACGGCGTGGATCCTGGAGGGGCACGCGGCGGCGGTGCCGCTGTTCACCCGCGCCCTGGCCGCGGTTCCCCCGGACAACGACCTGGACCTGGTCTGGCTGAACGGGATGGTCATGCACGAGGTGTGGGACGACGTGGCGTTTCTCACCAGGACCGAGCAGACCGTCCGCCACGCCCGCGAGACCGGCGCGCTGTCCCTCCTGCCGAGCGCGCTGACCTTCCGCGCCACCGCGCTGATCTACGCCGGCCGCTTCGCCGACGCGTCGAACCTGGTCGACGAGGCCGAGGCCCTCGGGAACGCCACCGGCTCGTCCCCGCATCCGGCCACCGCGGTCATCCTGGCCGCGCATCGCGGACGCGAGGAGCCGGCGCTGGAACTCAACGAGGCTCTGGTCGGGAACGCCGAGGCGGGCGGCCTGGGGTGGTTGCTCGCCGTCGCCGGATACAGCAGGGCGGTGCTGTTCAACGGGCTCGGCCGGTACCCGGCGGCGCTGAAGGCGGCCCTCGACGCGGCTCGGCACGAGGACCCCGCCGTCCTGCAGTGGACGCTCGGCGAGCTGGTCGAAGCCGCCGCACGCGCCGGGGCGGGCACCGTCGCGGCCGAGGCACGCGACCGCCTCGTCGCCCGGACGCGTGTCGTCGACACGAACTGGGCGCGCGGCGCCCAGGCTCTCGCGGACGCGCTCGCGGGCCCGGCCGGGCCGGTCGAGAAGCACTACCGAGAGGCGATCGAGCGGTTCGCCGCGACTCGGCTCGGCCTGCAGACCGCCCGGGCCCGGCTGCTCTACGGTGAGTGGCTGCGAAGGGAGAACCGGCGGGCCGACGCCCGGACGCAGCTACGGATCGCCTACGAGGCGTTCACCACGATCGGTGCGGACGGTTTCGCCGAGCGGGTCGGCCGGGAACTGGCCGCCACCGGCGAGACGGTGCGCAAGCGGACCCCGGGCGCACGGGAGGAGCTCACCCCCCAGGAGGCGCAGATCGCGCGTCTGGCCGTGGCGGGGCGTACCAATCCGGAGATCGGCGCCGTGCTGTTCCTCAGTCCGCGTACCGTCGAATGGCACCTGCGCAAAGTCTTCACCAAGCTCGACATCGGCTCCCGCCGCGAGCTGGCCTCCGCCCTGCGCGACAGGTGATCCCAGGGCCGCCACCAGGGTGTCACCCTGGGGCGAACGCCCTGCTCCGCGCATGATTGTGAAGGCCGGATGCCGAACGGCACCGCCGGGATCGTGGAGGAGTGGGGACAATGGTGGACTACATGCTTGAGGTGATCGTGCTGCCGGTGGCCGACGTCGACCGGGCCAAGGAGTTCTACAGGCGGATCGGTTTCCGCGAGGATCTCGACTACGTCGCCGATCAGGACTTCCGGGTCGTGCACTTCACCCCGCCGGGCTCCCACTGCTCGATCATCGTGGGCAAGGGCATCGGTACCGCCGCGCCCGGGTCGGCGGAGAACGTTCACCTGATCGTGCGTGACATCGAGGAGGCCCGGGCCGACCTGGTCAGCCGCGGTGTCGAGGTCAGCGAGATCTTCCACGACAAGGGCGGCGTCTTCCACCACGCGGGCACCGAGAAGCGGGTTCCCGGCTTCTACCCCGGCCGCCCCTCGTACGGCTCGTTCGCCTCGTTCAGCGATCCCGACGGCAACGGCTTCCTGCTGCAGGAGGTCACCGAGCGCTTCCCCGGCCGCTGAGGCCGGGCCATGGGCGCGCCGGCCGGGCGACGGCGGCGGCAGGCGACGCGCCGGGCCCTCGCATGCCGGGCCGGGCGGCGTCGCCGCGGGCGGGGGCGAGTCCGGCGGGCGGGCATGGGGCGGCGGCCCCGGCGAGAGTGCCGGGGCCGCCGCGTCGTTCGGACGAGGTCAGGCGGTGACGCAGCGGTAGTTCGCGGCCGAGGCCGTGTCGCCGTGGCCGGTGTAGCGGGCCACCATCGGGTAGCGGCAGACGTCGCGCGTGACGGTCTCGCCGCCGGGACCGGAGGCCGAGGCGGCGAGGGTGGCCGGAGCCTGGCCCTTCTCCACCCAGTCGACCAGCGCGCCCAGGTCGTCGGTCGGGTACGGGCCGGGGCCGCCTGCGCAGTGGTTCACGCCGGGCAGCAGGAACAGGCGGTAGAAGTCGTCGACCCGCTTGTTGCCGCCCAGGACCCGGTTGACCCGCTCGCGGTAGGCGATCGTGCCCTGGGTGGGGACCAGCTCGTCGTTCTGGCCGTGCCAGCTCAGCAGCTTGCCGCCGGCCTTCGCGAACGCCGACAGGTTCGGGCCGTCGGTGCCGATGACGTCGTTGAACCGCAGCTGCGACGCGCGGAAGATCTGCGCGAACGACGTGTAGGTGAGCTTCGTCGTGTCGAACGACGGGTTCCGCTTCACGAAGTACTTGACCCAGCTGTCGGCGACGGTGAACGGCGTGCCGGGAGTGGCCAGGGCGTCGAGGCTCGCGCCCTTGTTCGGCCCGTACCAGAGCTTCCGGCCGGAGGAGGAGACCGGTCCGGCCCAGATCTTGCGCACCGCGTCGGCGGTGGCGCGGGAGATCGTGATCTTCTTGTCACCACAGTCGATCTTGGTGCCGGCCAGCCGCCGGGCGTCCCAGTGGCACTTCCGCGGGTCGTCGATGATGCCGTCCTTGACCCCGTCGAGGGTGTCGCAGGCCTTGACCGCGGCGGTGTTGAACGCCGTCAGCTCACACGGGGTGGGCGCGACCTTCTCCTCGTTGAAGACGGCCTGCGACCAGAGCGTGGCGACCGCGAACCGGTCCCAGTTGATCGCCGGCGCCTTGGCCAGGATCCCGTCGAAGTCCGTCGGGTGGTCCTGGGCCTCCGCGTACCCCTGGCGGCCACCGGTCGAGCAGCCGTTCCAGTACGCGTAGCTCACGGGCCGGTCGTAGAACCTCTTCGCCACGTCCTTGCCGATGACGGCCATGTCGTGCAGCGAGCGGGAGGCGAAGTTCTCCAGCAGCGGGGTGTCGACCTTTCCGGCCGGGGTGAGCGCCCAGCCGCTGACGTCGAGCGGGTTCGCGCCGACACCGGCGTCGGTGGCCGCGGCGACGTACCCGGCCTTCACCGCGCCGACCAGCGAGGAGCCGCCGAAGTCACCGGCGAGGTAGGCGCTGCCGCCGAGCGCCTGGAACCTTCCGGTCCAGTTCTCCCTGTCCTGGGGCAGCGAGATCTTGATGTTGACGTGGTCGTTCGCGCCCGGGTGGCTCACCGTGACGGTGACGTCACACCAGGCCGGCACGTCGGTGAGCGTCTCCTCCTGGGGGTGCAGCGGAGGAGCGGCGGGGAACGTGACGGTTCCGCCGGTATTGGCGACCGCCTTCACCGACTCCACCTTGGTGCCGGAGGGCGCGGAGACGGGAACGGCGGCACAGGTCGCGGCCACGGGGCCGCTGTCGCGGGAGACGGCGTCGGCAGCCGTCGGCGCCGGCGCCGCCACCGCCACCGCCGATACCGCCGCCGCCATCAGGACGATCAAGCGTCGTTTCATGCCCGACACCCTCACGTGAGACCCGCGGGCCTCGCCCCAGGGAAACACCCTGGGGCGCCCCCTGGCCGGGACGTTCACCAACCGGCCGTCGTCGTAGCAACCGGAGACGCGTTCCCTCTTGGGCGCCGCGGTCACCGGATGGGCGTCGAGGATGCTGAGCGTGGCCAAGGAGGCGGCGAGCAATCAGAGCGGCTCCCGCGTTTCTGGGGTGAGCAGCCGCCGGTTGAACGCCTCGGTGACGGCGGCGGCGCGGTCCCCCACGCCGAGCTTGGCGTAGATGTTCAGCAGGTGACTTTTGACCGTGGCCTCGGTGATGAACAGCCGGGCGGCCGCCTCACGGTTGGTGTTCCCGGCCGCCACGAGTTCGAGGACCTCGAGTTCCCGCCGGCTGAGCAGTTGCGGGGCGGGTGTCCTGACCCGGTTCATCAACCGGGCGGCCACCGAGGGAGAGAGGACGCTCTCGCCCTCGGCGGCGGCCCGCGCACCGCGCAGCAGGTCCTCCCGGGGAGAGTCCTTGAGCAGGTAGCCGGTCGCGCCCGCCTCGATCGCCGGCAGTACGTGGGTGTCGGTGTCGTAGGTGGTCAGAACCAGCACGCGCGCGGTGACGCCGAGCCTGGTCAGCTCGGTGATCGCGGTCAGCCCGTCCATGCCCGGCATGCGCAGGTCCATCAGGATCACGTCGGGCTGGAGCTCCTGGGCGAGCCGCACGACCGCGGCGCCGTCCGCGGCCTCGCCCAGCACCTCGAATCCGGGCGCGGAGGCGAACATGCTGCTCAGCCCGTCCCTGACGATGGGATGGTCGTCCGCGATCAGCAGCCGGATCGGGGTCTCGGCCGCCGGCTCGGCCGTGCGATCGGTCATGTGTGGCTCCCGGCCGGCAGGATGGGGATGCAGGCCGAGATCCCGGTGCCGGCGCCGGGCTCGGACTCGATCCGCAGACTCCCGGACAGCCCTTCGACGCGCTGTCGCATGATGGTCAGGCCGAACCCGCCGCCGCGGTGCGGCGGCTGCGACGCGCCGTTCCCGACCGTTCCCGCTTCGAGACCCGCGGGTTCGAAGCCCCTGCCGTCGTCACGCACGTCCAACGCCACCTCGTGTTCCAGGTAGGACAGCGTCACTCCGACCCTGGTCGCGCGCGCGTGCTTGGCCACGTTGGCCAACGCCTCCTGTGCCGTGCGCAGCAGCGCGAACTCGGTCTCCGGTGTCATCGGCCGTACCGTGCCGGTCGTCGTGACCTGGACGGCGAGCCCGTGCAACCTCGACCACCGGTCGGCGACGTCGGTGAGCGCGTCGCTCAGGCGCGCGGTTTCCAGTGGCTCGGGCCGCAGCGCGTCAACCGAACGCCGGGCCTCTGCCAGGCTCTCCCTCGCCAGCGTCTTCACCGCCTCGAAGGGGCGGTGCCACCGCTCCGGGACGTCGTGCATCTGCTCGGCGGCCTGGAGTTGCGTGATGATCCCGGTGAGTCCCTGCGCCAGGGTGTCATGGATCTCGCGAGCCATCCGCTGGCGCTCGTCGAGGACTCCCGCCTCCCTGGCCTGGGCGAGCAGCTGGGTGTGCAGGCCGGCGTTCTCGGCGAGCGTCGCCTCCAGCAACCGGTTCGTCCGGCTCAGCTCGGCGAGGGCCTGGAGGCGCTGCTCTCTCTCCTGCTCGGCGATCTGGAGGAACCAGGCGGTGACGCACATCATGACGATGTTGACGACAACGATGATCACGAAGATCGTCAGGCCGAGAGCGGTCGTCTTGGGCACGTCGGATGCCTGTGCGACGCCGGCCACGACCGCCACGACGGCCACGCCCAGCAGCCGCCACGGCCAGCGAAGGATGGTGAAGGCGTAGATGTAGGGGGCGGGGGTGAACAACCCGAACACGGGGTCTCGCGCCACCAGGATCGCGGTGATCACCACCAGGCCGGTGAAGAACACCCCCATGATCAGTGGGCGCTCCCACCAGGCGGGACGCAGGGTGAACATGCCGAGCATCCACCCCGCGGCCAGCCCGCACAGGCCGAGATCGATGAGCAGGGAGTCGTCGCCCGCCGACCACTCCACGACCACCTTGAAGATGACGAGGGCGGCCAGCAACGTGTACGGCACCACGGTCACCAGCAGAAAGGGGGGCCGTCCCTGCTCCGCGTCACAGGACTCCGGCATCTGCCCGCTCACATCCCTCTCCATCCGTCCCGAGTCTATTCCCGGCGAAACCAGCGAACCGCTCTATTCCCAGCGGAACCAGCGGACCGCGATGACCGCGCACACGACCGCGTAGCCCGCCAAGGTCACCAAGGGCTGGGCGGACGGGAAATGGCCCTGGAAAGAAGCCTCCTGGAACGCCTGCATGCCCGCACCGAGCGGGGTGTAGTGGCTGATGCTCCGCAGCAGCGGGGGCATCTGCGCGATCGGCACCCAGAGCCCGGCGAAGAACATCATCGGGAAGAACAACACCGTGCCGATCGCCGTGGCCGGGCCACGCCCGGGCGCCAGCGCGGTGATCAGCAGGCCGATCGAGAGCAGCGCGGCGGCCGCGAGCAGCCAGCCGACAGCGAAGCCGGCGAGATTCTGCGGCAGGCGGACGCCGAAGCCGAGCCCGGCCACGGTGAGGAACAGGGTCACCGCGACGACCGCGATGGAGAGGTTGGCCACGAGCTGGGCGGCGAGCACGCGGGCCGGGCCGATCGGCGTGGTCCGCATGCGCCGTAGCACGCCGTTCTCGCGGTATCCCGCGAGTATCGTCGGCAGCGCGGTCAGTGCCAGGATGGCAAGGTTGAACAAGATGATGACCGGCACGTAGAGGTCGAAGTACGTCAGGCCTCCCCCGGCCTCCATGGGCTCCCGCAGGATGGGGACGTTGCCGAGGATGACCAACAGGATCAGCGGGAAGCCGACCCCCCAGAGGGGACCTGTCTTTTCCCGGACACAGAGTTTGATCTCGGCTTTGGTGAGCCTCCACGTTGCGGAACCGCGCTTGGCGGTGAAGGGCGCGGCCGTGTTCAGGGCTGACATGAGTATGGATTCCTCTCCGTGGACGGGCTGTATCGGTTCGGATCGTGCGGATCACGAGGTGGCATCGGGGCGTTTCCCGGTCAGCTTGACGAACGCGTCCTCCAGGCTCGCCTGCTCGACGCGCAGCCGTTCGGCCACTATCCGATTGCGGGCCAGTACGGCGGTGACGGCGTTGAGCGCGTCGCTGTTGCCCTTGACGATGACCAGCTCGCCCCGGCGGGTGACGCTGGAGACGTCGGGCAGGCTCCTCAGCAGCTCGTCGTCCATCTGCCGGGACGGGCGGAACTGGATCCGCTGCTCGATACGGGCCCGCTCGGCCACACCGGCCGGGGTGTCCACCAGGACGACGCGGCCCGCGTCGATCAGGGCCAACCGGTCACACAGCCGCTCGGCCTCCTCCATGAAATGGGTGACCAGCACGATCGTCACCCCGCGGGAGCGCACGCCCTCGATCAGGTCCCAGGTGTCGCGCCGTGCCTGCGGGTCGAGGCCGGTGGTGAGCTCGTCGAGTATCGCCACCTGAGGGCTGCCGACGAGCGCCAGCGCGATGGAAAGCCGCTGCTTCTGGCCACCGGACAGCTTGGCGTACCTGGTCTTCGCCTTGCCCGCCAGGCCGAGGCCGTCCATCAGCCCGCGCCAGTCGGCAGGCTTGGGATAGAAGGAGCTGTAGAGCTCCAGGGCCTCGGCGACCTCCAGCCGCTCCTGGATCTGCCCCGCCTGCAACTGCACACCGAGCCGCCGGGTCAGCTCGGCGCGATCCCGTTGGGGATCGAGCCCGAGCACCTTGATCTCGCCCCGGTCCGGCACGCGGAGGCCCTCGATGCACTCCACGGTCGTCGTCTTGCCGGCGCCGTTCGGGCCGAGGATCCCGAGGATCTCGCCCTCCTGAACGGTGAGCGACACATCGTCGACCGCGACATTGTTCCCGTAGCGCTTGTGGAGATTGCGTACCTCGATAACCGGTGGCATGCGCGTGTCCTCTCGGGCTCGGCCCTGTGGCGACTGGCTATGTCCACCCTTCTACGGCGGCGCTCGTTCCGACATTGACCGGTGGACGGGACCTGGCTGCCGTTCGGCGGGGGGATCGGCCCAACCGGGTGGTGGTCGCGATCCACCGATCGGTGGATCGCGACCCGGACGAGCGGAACGGGGAGACCGGCGGGACCGGTCTTCCCAAGAGCGGCCCGGGGTGCGCGTGCGCGTACCTCACGACGGCGAACCCGCACGGCGCAGAGTCCGTGCCGCAGGCAGCTCCAGGGTGCCCCGCCCTGATCACTCCTGCGCCGGATGCGCGTACCGCCAGCGGACGAGACCCAGGAGGGCGACACCGCCGAAGTAGGCGACCAGCACCCTCACGGGCAGGCCCACCGGTCCGTGGTAGCCCAGGCCGGCCAGCGCGAGGGCCAGAAGCCCGGCGAGCACGGCACCGACCCCGGCGATCGTCAGTGCGGTGGGCCACACGCCTTTCACCGTCCCCACGGGATCGGCCCGCGGTCCCGTACGCTGCTCGAAACGCCCGAACACCGCGACGAGAAGGGCGAGAACCAGCGCCAGACAGGCGAGCCAGGGAACGCGCAGGAGCAACCAGAGTGCCGACCCGGGCGTGGCGTCGGGCATCACCGCCGTTCCGTAGAGCACCAGGACGCCGATCACGACGGCGGTCATGTGCCAGAGGAAAAGCGTCATGATCACTAAGTTGATCGCCACGACGACGGTCCACGGACCCTGCCGCCGCAGCCACCGGTTCCCCTTGTCACGCGTCCACAGGGCGATTCCCGTCTGCGTGACGGCCAGAGCCAGGAGGGCCAGCGTAGGTGGAGAGGTGTTCCGGATCTCCTCCCCCCCGAACCCCACCATGCTGACCGGATAGGGGCCGACCACCGTGAGCAGCACGAGGGCGATGAACCCGCCCGCCGCCATCGGTAGAGCCACGCTCCGCCGGGACGGCAGGTGCCCGTCCTGCCAGGCGAAGCCGAGCTGATGCACGGCCAGCCAGGCGAGCAGGAAATTCGCCTGGCCCACGTAGGGAACGGTCAGCGCCAGACGGGCCAGGTCGCCCCCGCCGACCAGGACCGCCAGGATGATCGGCACGGCCAGACCCGCACGCCGGTGCAAGGCGTACATCGGCGGGGTGAGGACCATCACGGCGATGTAGGCGACCAGGAACCACAACGGGATCGAGGCCAGCCAGACCGCCACGCCGATCAGGTCGGGCTCGGCACCCAGAACCCCGGCCGTCAGAGCGGCCACCGCCAGCCCGCCCAGCAGCATCGTCGTCGGGCGCAGGAGCCGAGCGGTCCGGCCCAGCACCCAGCCCATGGCATTGCCACCCCGCCCGAGATGGGAGGTGAAGGACGTGGCGTTCGCGAAGCCGCCCACCAGGAAGAACAGGGGCATCACCTGGAACAGCCACGTCAGCGGATGGGTCCACGAGGCGACCTGGAGGATGCTCGCGCCCTGGAAGCCCTCGCCGTCGCGGGTCACATAGATCGCCAGCCAGTGCCCGACGACGACCGCCGTGATCGCGACGGCGCGCAGCAGGTCGACGTGGCGCTCCCGCTGCGGCGGTGTTCGCTCGGCCAGTTGCCGCACCTGCCGCATCATCCGCTGAACGACCCGGACAAGGTGCGCTGCCAGGTCACCGACGCTCGACATGATGAGAACGTTCCTCCATCTACGTCATATCAAGCGGTTTCTCGTCCGTGAGGATCGATGCGATCCACCGGCGCACGGCAGTCCACGGGCGAGGCCCTGCGTGGGCGCGCCTGCCGCCACGGTGGCCACCGTCACCGCGGCGATGAACACCGTCAGACATGATCGCGGACTTAGCGGCCGGGGCGCGGTCATGACGAGGCCGGTGCTGCCGCGCCGGAGGTCAGAGCCGCCTGCACGATGCGGATCGCCTCGCCCGTGTCGATGCCGACGCTGGCGATCACGGCCGCGTAGTCGGCGGCGGCCCGGCGGGCCCGCTCCCGGCCCTCCTCGCCGGCGGCCGCCACGAACGAGCCCGCCCGCCCGCGCGTCTCGATCAGCCCCGCCTCCTCCAGCTCCCGGTAGGCCCGGCCGACCGTGTTGACGGCCAGGGCGAGGTCGGCCGCGAGGTGGCGGATGGTCGGCAGCCGGGCGCCCACGGCCAGCGTGCGGTCCTGGATCTGCCGGGCGAGCTGGGAGCGCAGCTGCTCGAACGGCGGGACCGGCGAGGCCGCATCGATGACGATCATCAGACCATCATGACCCGCCGGGCCACCGTCGCGCACGACGGCGTTCTGGCATGGAGCGCGACGCACGCGGCCAGGCCCAGGACCATGTAGGCGACCGCGGCGGCGCCCCACCAGCCGGGCGCGGCGCCGAACAGCACCACCGGCAGCGACCACTGCACGCTCGGCGTGGTGAGTTCGCGGGCGTCTTCGACGCGCATGATGACGTC
Organism: Streptosporangium sp. H16; assembly: GCF_051918855.1. Classification (NCBI taxonomy): domain Bacteria; kingdom Bacillati; phylum Actinomycetota; class Actinomycetes; order Streptosporangiales; family Streptosporangiaceae; genus Streptosporangium; species Streptosporangium sp. H16. Next base: position 12,530 of record NZ_JBPXMD010000025.1, on the reverse strand, counting down.
GGCGGTCAGCGACTCCTCGTCCTGCGCCACGACCGGGAACCTGAGCAGGTGGCGCAGCTGTATGGCGGTGATGGCCGTCGCGCCGAGCAGGCCGATCAGCACGACGACGGCCAGCTGCCGCACGGTGGGGTCGGGAACGGCCAGGGCGCTTGCGGCCAGCACTATCGCGCCGGCGAACGTGGCGACCGCGAAGGCGGCGTAGGGCTGGCCGAGCACGGTCCGCCAGCCGGGCTGGATCGGATGGGCTGCCCTGCGCGACAGCGTCGCGCCCGCCCGCTGGTCGACACGTCGCACCCACCGGGCGAGCAGCGACTGTGCCAGCAGCAGCCCGGCCACCGACGCGGTCAGGGCCAGCAGCGGCAGCGGGCGATACGGCGGGAAGCCGCCGAAAGCGGAAGTGGCGGCGAGGGCGCTCACGACGATCAGCGCGGCCAGGATGACGTAAGTGGCCAGGCGGGCGCGTTCCCGGACCTCCAGCCGGCTGGCCAGCAGCGGGGTCGGGCGGGCGTCGGCCATGCCGTGCCGGGCCAGCCACGCGCTCGCCAGTCGCAGATCGGCCGCACTCGCCGGCGGGCCGGTGTCCGGTGACGGTTCACGGGTCATGGCGCCTCCTTTGTCGCAATCTTTGTAGCAATATAGTGCGTCATGGGTTGCGACAAAGTCAACGCCCCGGGGGGCTCTCGTCGTCCCGGTGGTGCGAGTCCCGGCTCAGCGGCGGCCGTCGCCGTGGAAGGACCACGGGCTCGCCTTCCCCCCTCGCCGCGGTACGCCCATGGAGCCGGACAACCTGCGACGGAGGTGGGCGGAGACCGGACTTGGAGCCGTACGGCTTCACGACCTCCGGCACATCTGCGTCAGCCTGCTCCTCGACCTGGGCATGCCTCCCACATCGTCAAGGAGATCGTCGGACACTCCGACATCGAGTTCACCATGACCGGGACTGTACGGTCTTCGGCTCTGGCCCACTTTCGGTGGACGTGACCACGACCAGGCCGGTCAGGTGCGGGAAGACCAACCCTGCAAGATCTTTTACGTCACACCAGCGTCACGCTGATACAGCACCTCGAGATAGCCATGGACCAACACGAACCATCACGTTCCGTCACCACCGAAAGTGGGCCAGAGCCCGGAAAGGTACACCCCTTCCCGTCAGATCCATAGGTTTCGATCATTGCTCGCCGGACAGCGCGAAAGGCCCGTCCTGGATTTCGCGGAACGGGCCTTTCCTGTAACGCACTGCCAGGGGCCAGCTGGCCGACGGACCTAGGAAAGTCTTTTCCCCTTAGCCGACCTGCCAACTTACGAGCATTTAAGTATTGGGGTTGTCAACGAAACCGGAGTTGACGCAGGAGTCGGATCCGGCATCGTCGACGCAGCCGATAACCCGAACTCCGGTGACATCGACCGTGTATTTGAGAGGAAGGCCAGAGACAGATACCGTACCATTGTTGCAACCGTTTGAGTCGTAGTGCTTCGTCGTGTCGACCCCGTTCGGACGAGAGGTGAGGTAGACACGCAAACGCACATACACGTCATTATTGTCACAGCCGGTGTCGGCCACCCTGAAGCTGATGCCGTCGATCGTCGACCGTCCGTTCCAGTTCCATGATGCGGAGGCGTTGACCCCCGTACGGCTGACCGATGCGCTCGCTGCATACGCTGTTCCGCTCATAACAAAAAACGTGATCATTCCCAGCGCCAAGGCGATGGGCGCCTTGATCCATTGGATCGCTGATCTCATGCAGTACTCCCCGTTGACTTTTGAGCGCCCTTCGACACCGCTCGAATGGGCGTAATGCCTGCGACTCTCCCCGCTCCTTTCGCTTCAGATCCGAAGGCCGAAACACCATCACCCCTATGGTCATCGACCACATCAAAGCGGTGCCCCACTACTCCTTCATACAGCCAGGAGTATGGCACGGTGAAAGTAATCAGCCTTGACTTCGTGCGACAACCTGCTTGACCATGAGCGTCATGCATGGTGACACTTGTCTCGTGACGCAGCGGTGGGCACCGTTTCGTGGTAGGGAGCAGTGATGTCGGCGAAGCGGCAGACGCATGCGACGGTGATTCGGCTCGACACGGTGCCTGTGAAGGAAAGATTTGATTTCTGGTGGCAGGCGGTCGCCGAATCCGTGGTTTCGGTGGACGCTTCCAGCGACCGCGCCGAAGACTACTGGGCGGAGATGCGCACTATCGACTTGGGCCGGTTGCAGCTGTCCAGAGTCAAATGCCACGGATTCCACGCACGCAGAACCGCGAGCAGAATACGGCGCTCTAACTTAGAGGCCTACCAACTGTCGATCACAATCAACGGCCAGTCGGCCATCTGCCAGGAAGAGCGCGAGACGACACTGGCGCCGACGGACCTGACCCTCTACGACGCCTCACTCCCCTTCGACGCATGGAATTCACCTGTCGGCCTGCCCTCTTCGGGCGCTGACATGGCCGACGGGCTGATCCTGCACGTTCCCCGCGACATGCTGGCACTGCCCCACAGGCAACTACGTCATCTGCTGGCGAGAAGAATCTCGGGACGGGACGGCCTCGGCTCGCTGCTCCGCGACCTGCTCCATAGCGTGACTCATACCGAGTACCTGTCACCAGCCGACGTGAACCGGCTCTCGGGCGTAACAGTCGATCTCCTCACAGCCGTACTGGCACACGAGATCGAGGCCGACCCGGCACCGAGCGTGGCGGATCCTAGCGCCCTGCTACTCCTTCGTATCCGGGCGTACATCGATCATCATCTGGACGAGTTGGACCTGTCACTGGCTGATATCGCCGCCACCCACCACATCTCCCTGCGTCACATGCAACGCCTCTTCGCCCAGGACGGCGACACCGTCCGCGGCTGGATCCAGCGGCGGCGCCTCGAACGCTGCCATCGCGCTCTGGCCGATCCCGTACTCGACACCCTGCCCGTCAACCTCATCGCCGCCCGCTGGGGCTTCACCAGCGAAGCCCACTTCAGCCGGCTGTTCCGCAGCGCTTACGGAGTTCCGCCGGCAAGTTACCGGCGCCACCTCCGCAACGGCCGGCCGTCGTAGTATGCCGCCGGCAACGAAAGCACCTGTCCACAAAGGCAACGGAGAACGGTCTCTCCCGTGATCGGAGGACTTCCTCGGTGGATCCCGATCGCTACCAACCCAGCCTCGCCGTCTCCTCGACCAACCTCGGCGTCCACTTCTAACAGCTGGTCATCCAGCCGAATGCGTACCTTCCATGACGCCTTGGAGAGCGTGTCAGCTTTTTCACCGGATCAGATGCGGGGTGCTCACCAGCGCTGTTTGCCCAAGTGACAGCCTGGAGGTATGAGGTACTCAGACAGAAGCGGAGGACTGGCCGGCACGGAGCGCGAACGGCGTGAGGCGCTGCGGCTTCAAGCAGCGGACATGTTCTCCGGAGGAATCTCCCCACCATGGGTGGCCCCCTGCTGGGCGTAACCCGCAAATCCGCCTGTGAGTGGCATCGAGCCTGGCTCAAGGGCGATAAGGCCGCGCTGGTCTCCAAAGGCGCCGCCAGAACTCTCCAAAGGCGTCGCCGGAACCGACTGCAAGCTCACCAAGGCGCAGCTGGCACGGCTGGAGGTGTTCCTGGACGAAGGCAGTGCGACGATCAACGCTGGACGAGCGCGCACATCGCCGCTTTGATCGCCGAAAGGTTCCACGTCCGCTACACCCCACGCGGGGTGGCCTACCTGATGGAGCGGCTGGGGTGGTCGTCTCAGGTGCCGGCGCACCGGGCGGCCCGGCGCGACGATGAACAGATCGCCAGTTGGAGGCGGCGGGTGGTGCCCGCTTTAAAGCACCTGGGCGGCCTGGGGCTCCTGGCTCGTCTTCGCCGACGAGTCCGGCCAGAACCTGAAGCCGCCCACGGGCAGGACCTGGGCCCGCAAGGGCAGGACCCCGGTGTTGCCGGTGGCCTACCGCGGCCATGGGCGGGTCTCGATCGCCGCACTGATCTGCGTCAAACCCGGGATGCGGACGCGGCTGATCTACCGCACCCGCACCTGCCACCACCGCAAGAACGAGCCAAAAGGCTTCACGGTGGCCGACTTCCAGACGCTGCTCCAGGCCGCGCACACCCAGCTGGACGGCCCGATCTCGCTGGTATGGGAGCCTGCCCGAGCATCTCAGCGCCCAGATGCGCGCGTGGATCGCCGCCCGGCAGGACTGGTTGCTGGTCTACCGGCTCCCGGCCTACGTCCCGGAGCTGAACCCGGCCGAGGGCGTGTGATCCAACCTGCGCACCAAGCTGTTCAACTTCACCGTCCACAGCATCGACGACCTCACCGCCCTGATCAAGAACCGGCTCGAACCCCTGCAGTACCGGCCCGACCTGCTCAACGGCTTCATCTCCGAGACAGGACTCATGACCTCCGACCCGACATAACCCCAGTTTTCTTGCTCAATACGTACGAATCCTCACCGATAAGCACGTGTCGTCAAGCACAACAAAAAAGCGCCCCGGCCATAAGTGGCTCGGGGCGTTTGTGCTGCTCAGCTGATGTGGTCAGGGGCGGGGTCGAACCGCCGACCTTCCGCTTTTCAGCTCAGAGACGGCGTTAGAACTCGCGGTGGCGAGATCGGACGCGGTGGCGAGGCGTTGCCGCACCCATGAGCTATCCCCAACCGAGCCCGGCGCTCACCTGAGCGCTGGTAGTACGCGCTCCGGCGGTCAGCCGGGGGACGCCCGGTCGAGAGGGGCCAAGCGGAAGACGGGGTGGTCGTCGGGGTCGGGAAAGTGGTCGAGGAGGCGGCGCACCTGTCCGGTGCCCCAGCGAGCCCGGTAGGCGGCGACAACCTCTTCGCGTGGACCGCCGGCCAGTTCCACGGCCCGGTATCGGTCTCGGTAGCCGCGCCGGCTGATGGTGCAGTGGCCGGCGACACGAAGGTTGCGCACCCATTCTGTTTGACCCCGCACCGATACCAGGTAGCGGGCGTCAGCGAGTTCGACGACGTTCACGGGCACCCGTTGGAGGGCGCCCGTGGTGCGCCTCGGAACGTGCAGGGTGCTGGCCGCTCCCAGCCATCGGACGAGCGGATTGATCACATGGACGAGCAGCCAGTCCGGCCGTCGGTAGTGCGGTGTCATGCGATCTCCTCCCGGGATCGTGTCTGGTGTCCTGGGCGCGTCGGCGGCGCCATAGCGATCACCACGGCACCCGGCCGTGGTCGTTGAACAGGCCGCCGGTGGGTCCGTCAGGTCCGAGCGTGGCAAGCCGTACCGCGATCACGGCCCCGTGCGCGGCGGTGCGATCGGAGGTGAAACCGCTTTGCCCTGTCAGATCGGTGTCGCAACGACCTGGATCCGCGGCGTTGACGAGAACCTTGGTGTCGCGCAGGGCTTTGGCGTATTGCACGGTCAACGCGTTCACGGCGGTCTTCGACGGCCCGTATCCCAGGAACGCCGGCACCTGGGCGAACGGGCCGTCCGGGTCGCTCATGAGGGCGAGCGATCCGACGCTGCTGGAGAGGTTGACGATCCGCGCCGCGGGTGAGCGGGCCAGCAACGGCAACATTGCCTCGGTTACCCGGATCACCCCCAGCACATTGGTGTCGAACACCGCACGGACGGCGTCCACGTCAGTGCCGGCGGGGGCCTGATCTGCTCCGCCGCTGATCCCGGCGTTGTTGATCAGGATATCGAGGCGGCCGAACCGGTCGTCGATGTGCGCGGCAGCCGCGTCCACCGATGGAGCGTCGGTGACGTCCAGCGTGACCGGCCAGACGTCGCCACCGGCCAGTCGCAGGGCGGCGACGGCCTCGTCACGTCGGCGCGGATCCCTCGCCCCCACAAGCACCGTCATCCCGACCGCCGCGAGCTGCCGGGCGATCTCCAGCCCGATGCCCTTGTTCGCACCTGTCACCAGGGCGACCTCGCTATGGCGGCTGATCTCATTGGTCATGGCTCGATCTCACCAATCCGGTCGCGATCAGGCCAATACCAACTCCACCTCAACCGATACCCTGCCGGTATGGATCTGCTGGAAGTCCGCGAGCTGCGCTACTTCATCGCCGTGGCCGAAGAGCTTCACTTCGGCCGTGCGGCCGAGCGCATCGGCATCGCCCAACCGCCGTTGTCTCGCGCGATCCAACGGATCGAACGCCGCCTCGGCGTCACGCTGCTGGAACGCAGCAGCCGCTCGGTCCGGCTCACAACGGCCGGTGAGACCCTGCTGAGCGAGGGCCGAACGGCGCTCGCCGCGATGGCGCGTGCCGCGCGGTCAGCGCAACGGGCCTGCGAGCCGGAACCTCGGCTGGTCATGGCGATGAAGGCGGCCGGCGATGGCGGCCTCCTGCCCGACCTGCTCGCCACGTATCGCGCCCAGCACGCTGACGTCCACGTCGATGTGCACATCTGCGGCTCCGGAGAACAGGCGAGCCTACTGCGCGACGGCCGCGCCGACGTGGCGTTCATGCACAGCCCGCAGCAGGACTTCGCCGGACTCGACACCGTGGACCTACTCGTCGAGCACCAGGTCGCGGTACTGCCCCGGCATCACCGCCTGGCCGGGCGAGACCGCCTGTCCATGGCCGACCTGTCCAGCGAGACGATGCCCGTCTGGCCCGGCGCGCAGCCCGCCGACACAGCCGGCCCGCGGATACGCGACACCGGTCAACTCGCCCAGCTCATCACCTGGGGCCACGTCGTGGCGCTGCTACCCGAATCCGTTCGTGACCACCTGCCCCGCGGCCTGGTGTGCATACCGGTCCCCGACGCCCCCACCGCCACGTTGATGCTCGCCTGGCCGGCGGGCAGCCGATCACCGAAACTCGCCGCATTCGTCCATGCCGCGATCACCGCGGCACGCCGGCCGACCTCCGGCAACCAACCGAACGCCGCCCACCCCGGGTATGGGTTTCCCCTCGCAACGTAGAAATCTCGCCCCGGCTTGAAGCGGCGGCAGCCGAGACCTGAAAGTGTCGACGGTGGCCGGCGTGTGAACGTGTTTTCGGCTGGTCTCCGCCGGCCGCAGGAGGAACCACATGCTCATCAGCCTGCCGGGATGCCCGACGGGACCCAACGTGAACCGCGCCGGGATCGATGTACCCCGAGTTCGGTGGAGTCGATGGTGGTCTCCACGAAACCCGGCGCGGTTCGGTTGACCATGGTAAACGTTACCGTCAAGATCGCCGTCGGTGTTCAGCGGGGAACGACCTGCGCCCGGACCCCGGGCAGGTCGTCGAACGCGGCAGACGAATCCATAGTGATCACGATTCTGGCGGTGGCGGCCGCCGTCGCGGCGATCAGTACGCCGGTGTCCAGGATCAGGCGTCGGGACACTATGACTACCCTGGAGTGCGGCGTCTCCTGCGCGAGCGCGGCATCACCCCGCGCATCGCTCGCCGCAGTGTGGAATCCAGTCGGCGCCTGGGCCGGCATCGGTGGGTCATTGAGCGCACCATCGCCTGGCTGAACGGATACCGCCGACTGCATCGCCGCTACGAGCGCCGCGCCGATCACTTCGCATCCTTCGTCGCTCTCGCAGCGGCCCCCATCTGCTACCGCAGACTCACCAAATGAGTCACGTTCTTACGAGATCTACACAAATGTCATGGCCTCAGCTCCTGCTCTCCTGGGCGCACGAGATCACCGCAATGGGCTCACGGAGGTCGGCAACAGCTTCAGTCCCCGGGGCGGTCGGCCGTTTCGATCCGGAACCGCTCAAGCAACTCCGGCGGCAGCACATCGCCGGTGATGGTCCTGGTCAGCTCATCGACCAGCTCGATATGGTCGTCCTGGTTAAGCGGCACGCCAGCGAATCCCTCGAAATGCTCGAACTTGCCCGTCGCAAAGACGGCGCCCGCTCCGAGATAGTTGTTCATCAGCGCTTTGGAGGTGCGCAGGAGATCGCCCAAGAAATCCTGTGGTCCCCGCAGGACCATCCGCAGCGATGCCCCCTCGACCACCTCGAAGAAGGCGTTGAAGTAGTAAGTCGACCGGCCCGCGAGGAACTGGATAGCCCGCCAGTCGCCAGGGACCTTGCTTCGGTCAGGTACGAACGGCAGCCAGTACTCGTCGGCACTTTTGGCCGAATTCAGGGCGGGCAGTGTCACCAGTTGGCTGAGATCCGCCTTGTAGTCGCCCAAGACGACCGCAGTCCTCTTGCTCGCCGCCCGCGCCGGGGAGAGTACCGCACGCACGGCGTCGGCGGTAACGGCAACGCGCGCACGCATGTATGACAGCAGACGCAAGGCTGCGGCCTGCAGGCCATCGGCTTCTTCGTTGACAAACTGTCGGGCCACCGCGAGTGCCATTAGATTGGTAGTGTCCCGGCTGTCCAGCCATTCCTGCGGCGGATCGATATGGCCGACTCCGGAGTCGGTCTTGTTGAGAACGAGCTGGCCGAGCAGCGGCTCGGTGAAAAATACCTCTCGCGGCTCTCGGAAACCTCTATTGCGGAGCGAGTCCATGCAGTAGTCGCAATAGCAGTGCATGATGAACCCCACCCGACCCTCCGCGGAGGAATTCGGGTAAGCATCAGTGATGTCGAGCACGACCCCGTCCACGCCGTAGTCGAGCATCTCGGTGACCAGGTCACCAATTATTCCCTGCACCGCGGGGTTCACCATGCAGACCTGTGACAGCGGATCCCCGAACTGATCGATCAGCCAGAGCGCCTCGTTCTGCATGAAGCCGAGCTCCACGATGATGTTGCCCCAGATTACGGCGCCGTCGCCCATAACCTCCCGGGAAGCCTGGATCCATTGCGGTAAAAGGTTTGATCGGTCGTAGGTCTTGGGGACAGGACTGACGGCCGAGCTGAAGAGTGGGCCGGAGAGCCCGACTGCGGGCAGCACGATCTCGGTCGCGTTCCGCTGGGTGAACTCGGCGAACCGCCGTAGCCAATGGTCGACGGGATGCAGCCGCAGCATCTCACCCGACGGGATGAAGCAAATCGATCTCTTGACGGTCATGATCCGCGTCCTAACCTGGCACCCGCTGCAACATGTCCCGGAACTCCTGCACCGTGTCTTTCGGCGTGTGGCTATCAATGAATCGGAGCAGCAGATTGGTGAGCTGCGGCGGAGCGTCCCGCCCGCCCTCGTGCCGGACCCGGATCGCTCCAGGCGTAGGCAGTACCGTGCCCGCGTTCGCGGTCAGGCATCCTGGCCCCTCCACGAGGATGCGGAGGGTGACCGCCAGCGCGTAGACGTCAGAGGCATAGGAGATCTCTTCCACGCCGCTGCGCACGTCGCGTGGGAAGAAGTCCGCCCGCCCACCCACTAGGAGACTGCCGCTTCCCTGGCTGACGATGGCCCCCTGCATGATCTTTAGCAAGCCGAAATCGGACAGCTTGTAGACCTGGTCCGCCGGGTCGTACACGATATTCCAAGGGGCGATGTCGCTATGCACCACCTTGTTGTTGTGCGCGGTAGCTAGGGCGTCCAGGACATCGAAAATGATGCTCTTTGCCCGCACCATCGTGCAGCACCCCATATCCTGCGAGATGTCTATGCCGTGGTAGCTGGCGCGCGGCGCGATCCATTCCATGGCGAAATAGGGCATGTCGCCGACCATCCCCATGTCTAGTACCTTGACGATGTTCCGCGATTTCCTACCCAACCGGGCGCCGGCCTGCGCCTCCTTAATGAAGGTACGCTTCGCGCCAGCACTCATCCGCCAGGGCAACGCCTCGTTTATCGTCTTGATCGCGACAGGCTGATCGAAAAGGCGATCATGAGCTTTCCAGATCTGGCCAAATCCGCCACCACCGATCGGGTCATCCGAAAACCCCTCGTACCGAAATAGCAGTTCAAGCGAATCGCGCACAGATCCCAACTCGACCTCCCATGAAAGGATCACCTTGGGTCTTACTTCAGCAAGGATAAGCACATGCTGGTTCACAGGGAAGATGTAAGGATCTCTCTCAGCAGGGGAATGTCAGACATTTGTGTGGTCTCCGACATGGATGTGGCAAATCGGACGCCCTTTTCGGGCGAGAAAGCATCGGGACAGGCCGCATTCCATCGCGATCACGACCGCGTGGGTACGGTCACCACGTCGAGCTTGGCGAAGACGCGCGGAGTTGGGTCCTGACGGTTGCCTAAGCGATAACCAAGCGCCTGCCGAGTATCGGGCATTGGACGGGCAGCCGGCCACGACGTTCAGTGTGTCAGCTCCCCGAGTGGTCGGCACCGTGCCTTGAATCTCGGATCCTGTCTGATCCTGGGTCGATGCCTGCGAGGTGATCTGGTGATGAGCTTCGACCGCCCAAGGCGCGTGGGCGGCGCTGGTCGCGACCGGCCAAAGAGCCGCAGCGCGGCCAGCGACCGCCCGACGCGCGGCGAGACGCCGAAGGCAAGGAGTTGTCGGAGCACCCGCGAACCGTCATCAAGGTTGCTGTCAGAGCCGCTGTCACCTCGATCGTGATCACCGCTTGGCATGTTCCCTCCAGAGAACAGCCGCGACGGCGACAATCTGAAGCGTGACGTGCATGGCAGGCATCCAGCTTCGTATTGGTACCTTCCACCACCAGGAAGAAAATCTGGTTCGTACGGCGCCGCACCAGGACGGCTGCGACATCATGGTCAGGAGATTTCCGCTTGTCTGGCACGCGAGTACGTCCCCATGTCGCGCGAGTGCTGGAACGCACCCGCGCCATGGTGTTCGTTTTCGACAGCGTGATCTGCGACCTGTTCGCCGGTGTGGACACGTCGGCGATCACCGATGACATCCGCGCGCGCCTCCCGGCTCCATATCGTGCGCCGCTGCTGGACAGCATCGCCTTCCTCATGGCGACCAGTCCGTTGTGGATGGTGGCCTACGCCCACGAGGTCAGTGCCGCCCACGGCGACGAGGCGGAGAACATCCTGCGCGCGGCCGAGACGGCCGCGGTCACGACGGCCGTTCCCACGCCCGGGGTACGCGAGGCTCTGCTGGCCTGTCAGCTCAGCGGCAGGAGCGTCGCCGTGGCGGGCAGCCGCTACTCCGCCACCATCGAGTCCTACCTGAACCGGCACGACCTACGGCAGCTGGTGGGACCGATCATCGGCTACCGGCACCACCGTCCGTCGAGCAGGCCGATGGGGAATGCCCTCGTACGCCAGGCGAGAACGGCGCTGGCCATGAAACCCGCCGAATGCACCGTGGTCGGCGCCTCTGTCCAGGCGATGATGATCGCGGCGGACCTCGGCACCCAGGCGATCGGCGTCGCCGGCCTGCGCGAAAGCCGCAAACACATGGCCGGCATCAACGGCTCGGTCGTCGTCCCATCCCTGCCCCACCTGGCCGACGCCCTCGCCATAGTCCCCATCAGTGGGGGCATCACATCCCCCACGTAACGTAACCGCCTCCAGCGTCACCATGAGGAGCGACCTACCCGTACGAGATCACCTGTACGGGACCACCGAACGAACGCCTCAACACGACGGCATCACTTCATCACGAGTGGGGGCAGATACCTCGTCAGCGATGTCCCGACCCGATCAGGCGGTAGATACGGACGCTGGTGAAGTGTGATCGCCTAAGGCGGTGTTGCTGTGCACCACCTCCGTGGACGCAACCCCTCGGCAAGCGACGGCCCCGACCTCACGACAAGAACCTGATCCTCCTTTTCGCGCGTTCAAGGTTGCGAACAGCGTCTCCAGATCAACATCGTTGATATACTAATCTCAATTTGTATATACAGGTGGGGGCATCATGACCAAGACCCTGATCGACCTCGATGACGAGGCTCTAGCGGAGGCCGCGAAGTTGCTCGGCACCTCGTCCAAGAAAGACACGGTCAACGCCGCTCTGCGAGAGATCATTGATCGACGCAAGCGGGCCGCGGCCGTGGCTCGCATGCGCGAGATGGTGGCTGAAGGTGAGATCGACTTCTCAGCCATCGACAAGGGTGACAGCGCACACCAGGCCGTGGCGTGACAGAGCTCTATCTCATAGATACCAGCGCCCTGGTCCGCTTCTACCGCAGCCAGGTCGGGACAGAATGGGACCAGACAGTCTCTGCCGGGCTCGTAGGTATCTGCGAGCCGGTCAGGCAGGAGTACCTCCGAGCCGTCGGCGGCCGACCAGCCTTCTACGAAGCCAGCAATCTGCTCCAGGAAACCTTCCCGTACTATGCCATCCCCGAATCGGCCTGGGACGAGACGAGCGGGTTGCAGCGCGATCTCGCCGACAAGGGGTGGCACCAGAGCGCCTCTCCGATCGATCTCCTCATGGCGGTGACGGCTCGGCATCACAAGCTCACCGTGCTGCATGCCGACGCCGACTTCGACACCATTTCCCGCCTGACCGGACAACCGGCGCGCTGGATCAGCTGACGCGCCGGCAGAAGATCTTCAAAGGTTATTGAGCACGTCTTGTCCAACCGGGCCGGATCGAGCATCCGGAGCGCCTCCAGGCCGAGCGGATTCCTCCGGCGATGGCGCTTCGACCCGCCGAGGTAGTACGCATCCGCTGCGAGGGAAGGCGACCCAGGATTTCGACGTTCGCGGGTTCGTCTGTCAATCCCCTGAAATCGTGGAGACGGTTTATGCCACAGCGGTCCCCAGCAGGGCCGATGAGGCGTGTCTCTTCTC
>NZ_JBPXMD010000024.1:0-123958 GCF_051918855.1 Streptosporangium sp. H16 | reverse complement strand
CCCGATCGGCGAACAGACAGGCGCCCGCCTCGGGAGCGCAGGAAGCCGCAGACGGAGCCGGTGGCCTTGCCAGCCGTGACGGTGGCGGTGGCGGTGGCGTCGAACTGGATCTCGTAGCCGCCCGCGACCGCCGAGGTGGGGCGGTGGAGGCGGGCACGCCGAGGAAGACGCCTCCACAGAAGAGACGCAGGCGTACCCCACGGTGGTTGCGCCGTGCGAGGCGACAGGATCGACGTCTGCGACCGGGATCAGCCGTCCGACCTTACGAACGGGCACAGGCCGGGCGCCTTCCCGATAACCACCGGTAAGCGGTGATCGGGTGAACACCCTGCGCCTTAACCCACTCCTTCACATTCACTCACGCATCCTGATACATGCTCCACCACCAACTGCTTCCAACCCTCCGGGGACGGGGTTTCGGGCCGTCTCCGGATCGGGACGCGCGGTCCGGTGTCCGGTTCGCGCCGTGCCGGCCGGCGGAACGCGACCCGGAGGACCCGTCAGCCCGGGATCCACTCCTTCCAGGTGATCCTGTTCGCGTTGATCCACTTCTGAGCCGCCTCGGCGGGGGCGAGGCCGTTGTTGACCATGTCGTTCGCCACCGCGTTCTGCTGCTCGTTCGTCCAGGAGAAGTTCCGCACCAGCTCGTAGGCCCTGCCCCCGGTGTCGGCGAACCGCCTGCTCACGATCTTGTCGAGCAGGTAGGGCGGGTAGTCGCACCGCACCTTGGCGGGGTCGGCGTCGCAGCCGATCGCGTACGGAGGAAGGTTGACCTTCACCAGCTTGATCTGGGTGAAGAGCCACTGCGGCTCGTAGAAGTACATCAGCAGCGAGGTCCGGTCGCGGGTCGCCCGTTTCGCGGCGTCGATCAGCGCTTTCTCGCTGCCCGCGTGGACGACCCGGTAGTCGAGGCCGAGATTGCGGACCAGGGCCTCGTCGTGGGTGACGTACGAGGGGTCCCCATCGAGAAGCTGGCCTAAATTGCCGGATTTATCCGTTTTGAAGAGGTGGGCGTACCTGTTGAGCTGCCGCCAGTCGGTGATCCCGGGATACTCGTCCGCCATCCACTGGGGGACGTACCAGCCGATGACCCCCCTGGTGCCGCTCCTTCCCGCGGAGACCGCGACCTTCTTCTCCTCGATGTAGGTCCGCTTCAGCGCCTCCCGCCCCCAGTTCTCCACGATCACGTCCACCGTGCCCTTCTCGAGGCCATCCCAGGACTCGGACGGGGTGAGTCTCACCGTCCGCACCTGGTAGCCGAGCTCCTGGGTGAGCAGCCGGCCGATGACGGCGGCGCCGGCCTCGTAGCCCGCCCCCTCGTTGAGGGCGATCCTCACGGTCCCGCCGGAGGCCGGGGGAGCCGGCGCGGCCGTCTCCGGCGCGTCCTGGCCGGTGCACGCGGCGAGGGAGACGAGTAACGCGGTGGCCGCGCCGAGCGCCAGGAGGCGGCGGGGGAGAGGGAGAGACGGGGGGAGGGGCAGGACGCGGGCGGTCGGGCGGGAGCCGCGAACCTGGCTCGCGACGTCGCCGGGTGTGGCCACGGTCTCCTCCAGGGCTCGCCGCCCGGATTCGGCGGGCCGGGGGCGCGGTGCGGGCTACGGATGTAGGGAGTCAAGATATGGCGTAAATATGGCGAATCACAATTTGTGATCCCCCCGGTGGCCGGCGCGCCCCCGTGGCGGGCTCTCGCAGCCGTAGAATGGAACGGTGCAAACGGTCATATAGGTTGGGAAATACCTAATAAGGGTATTCGGAGGGCCGGAAACAGGGTTCCAGCCATAGCTGGAGTCCCGGGTCCCGTCCCTGTCTCGCCGGAAATACCGCATTTACCGAGCTGCGTTCGCTTGGCCCCACGGGTTGATATGTGCTCGAATTGCCGGGGACCATGGGAAATTCGGCCAGAGGTTCATCCACCGAGAGGGCAGCGTTCGGTGAGTCCACACGAGATCCACGACGCGGGCAGTCGCCTGCGCCCGCGGAACTGGCGGGTACGCCGGCGCCTTGTCGCGCTCGTTCTGGTGCCCACGATCGCCGCGGTGCTGCTCGGCGGTGTCCAGGTGTTCGCCTCGATGCGCGCCGCGGGAGATTACCAGCGGGTCAACGACCTCGCCCGGCTCTCCGCCCACATCGGCACGCTCACCCACGAACTGGCCGAGGAACGCGACCACACCGCCTGGTTCATCGCCCTCGGCCGCCCGGAGAGCGGCGTGAAGAACGTGCGGGCCCAGATGGACCTGGTCGACGGCTCCGCGGCGCGCGTCCGCGAGAGCGGCTCCCTGCTCGGTGAGGAGGTGAGCGGCCGTACCAGGGACGAGGTCGAGAGCGCGATCACCCGGCTGGACGACCTCTTCCCGCTGCGCGAGCAGGCGCTGAGGTCGACGCTGCTGCCCGACGCGGCCATCGCCGCCTACTCCCTGCTCATCGCCGACCTGCTCTCCCTGTACGACGAGCTCGGCAAGGGCAGCGCCGACGACGTCCTGTTCGGCCAGGCGATCACCCTGGACGCGCTCGCCCGCGCCAAGGAGGCCATCTCCTTCCAGCGGGCGCTGCTGACGGTGGTGCTCGTGGCGGGCCGGTTCGAGCAGGGGCAGCTGGAGCAGTTCCTCGGCGCGCTCTCCACCGAGCGCAACGAGCGCAGGACCTTCGCCGCCGAGGCCGCAAGCCGGGACCGCCGCCTCTTCGACGAGACCGTCAACGGCCGCACCGCCGAACGCGCCGAACTCCTGCGCGAGCTGGTCCTGCTCCGCACGGCCTCCGGCGTCCCGCTGAGGGGCCTGACCCTGGAGCGGAAGGACGACGCCAAGGAGTGGTACGACGCGGTCACCGTCACCATCGGCCACATGCGCGAGGTCGAGGAGCGGCACGCCCAGGACATCGTCGCGCGCAGCCAGCGGCTCGGCGACGCCGAGCAGAGCCGCGCCCTGATGGTCGCCGCAGCCGTCGCCGCCCTGCTCGCGCTCGTGCTGGCGATCACCGTCGGGGTGGCGCGCTCGCTGGTGGTACCGCTGAGACGGCTGCGCAGGGAGGCGCTGGAAGTCGCGGGGGA
The DNA here is from genome assembly GCF_051918855.1 of Streptosporangium sp. H16. Taxonomy (NCBI): domain Bacteria; kingdom Bacillati; phylum Actinomycetota; class Actinomycetes; order Streptosporangiales; family Streptosporangiaceae; genus Streptosporangium; species Streptosporangium sp. H16. The sequence goes on along the minus strand of NZ_JBPXMD010000024.1, from coordinate 120,912 downwards.
GCGGCTGCCCGCGTACGTCCAGCGGGTCCGCGAGTCGCGCGAAGGGGAGATCACCGCCGACATGCCGCCGATCGGGGTGCTGTCGCGCGACGAGATCGGCGAGGTCGCCAGGGCGTTCGACGAGGTCCACCGGGAGGCCGTGCGGCTGGCGGGCGAGGAGGCCAGGCTGCGCGCCACCGTGAACGCGATGTTCGTCAACCTCTCGCGGCGGAGCCAGAGCCTGGTGGAACGCCAGCTCACCCTGGTCGAGCGGCTGGAGCGCGGCGAGCGCGACGACCAGCGGCTGGCGGACCTGTTCAAGCTCGACCACCTCGCCACCCGCATGCGCCGCAACAGCGAGAACCTGCTCGTCCTCGCCGGGCAGGAGGTGGCGCGGCGCTGGAGGCAGCCGGTCGAGCTGATGGACGTGGTCAGGGCCGCGCTGTCGGAGGTGGAGAACTACGAGCGGGTGACGAACCGGGTCCAGTCGGAGGTCGCCGTCGCGGGCCCCGCGGTGAGCGACGTGGTCCACCTGCTCGCCGAGCTGGTCGAGAACGCCGTCTCGTTCTCCCAGCCGGACACCAGGGTCACGGTGTCCAGCAGCCGGGTCGACGACGGCGGCGTGATGGTCTCGGTGACCGACAAGGGCATCGGCATGACGCTCGACGAGCTCTCCCAGGTCAACTGGCGGCTGGCCAACCCGCAGGCCGCGGACGCCTCGATCGCCCGCCACATGGGCCTCTTCGTCGTCAGCCGCCTCGCGCTCAAGCACGGCATCCGTGTCCAGCTCCGCCCCCAGGACGCCGGCCTGACCGCGATGATCATGATTCCCGAGGCGCTCCTCGTCCTGCCTCCCCTCGTGGGCCGGCCGACCGGCTACCCGCAGCTCGCGACGGCCTTCCCGGGTACGCCAGCGGGTGTGGCGGGTCTTCCCGCGGGTGTGGTCGGCTTCTCCGTGGAGGCGGACGGTTCCCCGTTCCCCGGTGACGCGGGCGGTTCGCCCGTCCCGCCGTTCCCGCACACCCCGGACGACGAGGACTACGGGGACGGCGGGGACGGCGGGGACGAGGCCGGCCAGGCCGTTCCGTTCCCGGAGGGTCCCGGGGGCACGGGCCGACCGGTCCCCTTGCTCGCCGCGCCCACGGCCGCGCAGGCACCTCCCCTGACGCGGGCGCCACTGCCCTCGCGGGTCAGGACGGACGCGGCCGCGCGGAGCGTGTGGAGCCCGCCCGCGGAGCGGCTTCGAGCGCAGGGGGAGCGGGGGGAGTTCCCGCCCGGCCCGTTCGACCGCCTTCCCGGGGCGCTCGACGGCTCGCCGGGTTCCCTCGGCCGCCCTCCGGGCCCGCTTGACGGCTCGCCCGGTTTCCTCGACGGCCTTCCCCCGGCGGACGAGACGGGTGAGGGGACCTCGGCGGAGCCGGAGGACGACTACCTGCCGATCTTCGCCGCGGTCGAGTCCGCCTGGTTCCGGACCGCCGCGCTCTCCAGCGAACCCGGTGCGCGGACGGCCCGTCCCGAGGCGGATGCCGCTTCCGGTCCTGTTCCCGATGACTCCGCCTCCGGCGACTCCTTCGACCTCGCCGGCTCCGTTTCCGAGGGCTCCGTCTCCGGTGGCCCCGCTCCCGAGGAACCCCGGGCCGAGCCCGAGCCGTGGACCTCGCCCGGTGACCTCGGCTGGCAGGCCGCGCAGGCGGCGAGCGCTCCCGTGCTCGGCGGTACGACCGAGGCCGGCCTGCCCAGGCGCACCCCCCGGGCCAACCTGGTCCCCGGCTCGGTCACGCCGCCCGTCGCGTCCGAGGCGTCCGAGGCGTCCGAGGCGTCTGAGTCGTCCCCGTCCCCGGCGCCGGCCAGGCCCGCCCTCTCGCCCGAGCGGGTGCGCAGCCGCATGGCGAGTTTCCAGGAGGGCGTGCGCAAGGCCCGCAACGAGCTCCCGAACCGGGAGCAGTAGCGTGCGGGCCGGCAACCGGGACCACGGGCGCGAGCTTCGCGACGATCACGCCTCCCCCCGGCAGGAGCGGTGGGACGAGCGGTGGGACGACACGCCCCGGTACGGCCTCCCGGCCAGGCCGGCGGCACACGGATGGCCCGCGCCGCCGCCCCCGTCCGCCCCGTTCGCGCCGCCCGCGCACGGTGCCGGGGCCGAGCCGCCGGGATACGGCTCCCCGGAGGAGCCGCCCGGGTTCGGAACCCGGCGGGACGGGCGCCTCGGGTACGAGCCGGAGCACGACGGGCCGGCCGAGGAGGAGAGCGCGCTGGTCCGGATGTACGCCGTGACCGGGGGACGGGTCGTGCCGAGTTCGAAGCTCGCCATGGAGGCGCTGGTCTCGACCACGACCACGACCCCGCTCGGCCTGTCCTACATCCGGGAATACCGCTTCATCAGCGATCTGTGCCGCAGCATCCGCTCGATCGCGGAGATATCCGCTCTCCTGGGTGTCCCCCTCGGCGTCACCCGCGTCCTGGTCTCCGACATGGAGTCCGAGGGCCTGGTGCGGATCCACCATCCCCGGGTCACCGCGGCGGGCCCCGGGCCCGACCTGCTCGAACGCGTCCTCAACCACCTCAGGGGCTAGGCTCGGCCAGCCCGGTGGGGGTTGGTGGCGCGCTCGTTGACGGCACCTCCGGCCGGGGGTGTCGAAGGTCGGGCCTGTCAGCAGTCGCCAGCCTTCGAACTCGATGAGGACGGTGGGGCCGCCGATGTGGGTGAACCTGACTTCCGTCATGCGCTGATCCTTCGGAGTGCCCGGGGGGACGGCCGGGTGGTGGTCCCCCCGGGGGGTCGACGTCAGGAGTGGTCGAGGGCCCAGGTGAGGGCGTAGTCGGCGATCTCCTCCCAGCCCTGCTCGGCGGGCATCAGGTGGGAGCGGCCGGGATACTCGACCACCTCGGTGACGGTGGCGGACTTGTAGTGCCTGGCGTTGGAGCGCTGGATCTTGGGCGGCATCAGGTGGTCGTTCTCGCCCGCGATGAACAGCAGCGGCCTGCGGTCGTCGTTGTGGTAGTCGACGTGGTTGTCGTCCTTGCCGGGGTGGATGTTGGCCAGCGCGCTGCCCCAGAAGATGTTGCCGGAGGCGGGGATGTGGTAGCGCTCGTAGGTCGCCCGCGCCTGGTCCTCGGGGAAGGTGTTGGTGAAGGCGTACTTCCACTGCTCGTAGGTGAACCCGACCGCCCTGTGCCGGTTGGCGGGGTTCTTCAACACCGGGAAGGTGGCGCGGATCTGCGACAGCGGGATCACCTGCACCCCCTCGGTGGGCGCGGAGTTGATCGCCACCCCGGCGGCGCCGTAGCCGTGGTCGAGCAGGATCTGGGTGAACACGCCGCCCGCGGAGTGGCCCATCAGGATGGGCGGCGTCTCCAGGCCTCCGATCAGGGTTTCCAGGCTCTCGATGATCTGCGGGACGGTCACCTTCTCGATCGGGGTGGGGTCGGCGTTGAGCGCCTCCACCTCCACCTCGAAACCCGGATAGGCCGGGGCCAGCACTCGAAATCCCTGAGCCTCGTAACGGGCGACCCAGTGCTCCCACTAGCATATTCGCTCAGGCCCTATTAAACAACGGACTGCGTATATCGCTCTGACCTGCTGAAACACTCAACTAAGGGTCTCTGACAGTCCACAGCCGGAGCTATCGGCGAGGATTTTCATTACATGGTCAAGGCGACAGCGCTTCGCGCCGTCGCACGGCGGGGCGCGCCCGCCCGCGCCGGACGGACATCGGGACCGGGCATGCGGCGTGGGCGCCGGTCCCGTCCCGCGCCCGCCCGGCGCGGACGGCCGGACCCCGCCGCCCGCCGCACGAGCCCGCCCGCCGCACCGAACATCCCGCCGACCGTGAACGCGCTGCCGCTACCTGGTTGACGCTGGAGGCCGTGACGATCGCTCACTCCGGGTTTCGCTGTTCGTGGTCGGGGCGATCGACTGCCGCGCCCCTCCTTCGTCGGGACTTGCCACCGGATGACATGGTTACCGTCAGGTGTTCCCAGCCTGCCGCAGCCGGTCCAACGCTTCGTTGACCAGGCGACCGAGGTTTCCCAGTTCATGCACCATCCGGTGACGTTCGTTGTCCTCCCAAGCCCTGATAGCCGCCCCCAGGTTGCCCGACCTACCGGCAGTGATGATGATCTCTTGGCCGTTGACGCGCTTCGTGGCCGCATCGCCCAGGATGACCCAGCCGTACACGGTCACGACCTCCGAGCAGCCAAGATCAGGTCAACGACCTTTTCCGGGTGTTCCCGTCCGACGGTTTGGAGGTCAGGGCCGTTGCGAATGGACACCAGGTAGCAGCCCGAGCGCGATCCCACGGTCACCGTGACGTCGCGCCAGCCTTGAGGACCGGTTACCGCAAGCTCAGGTGGGTGCCGGTTCATCCACGATCGGGAGTCAGGCCGGTTGGGCCAGTTCGGGGGGTTTAGGTGATCACCGTAGAGCCCGAGACTGATCGTGGTGTGACGCTGGGCACGGATGCCCCGCTCCGTGAGAAGCCGTTGCACAGCGCATAGTGCCTGGTCATGGCTTGCTGCTGTGCTCTCGTCGATTGTCTCTTCGAGTGCGCTTTGAAAGTGGGCACGCAGACGACGCGCGGTTTCCTCGTCGCCTGCGTCCCGCTGCTGCGGATCGCTCTCGTCCCTGAATGCCATGCAGGGGACCGTAAGCGCAGCTCACAAGGGCAAGGGTCCCAGAATGGGCCCCTCCTACATGGGTACCCCTACGGACTCGGCGAGTGCCATCGCGTCAGCCTTGAGAGGCCCGCGCGTGCTCGTGGCCAACTCGGCGACCAGCGACCGCGCAGAGGGGGTGAAGCGAACCGTCTCGGGAGAGGACTCACATGCCCGGTTCATGAAGTGCAGCGCCCCGGCTTTGTCGTCACGCTGGTCATACGCACGAGCGAACTCCACGAGCACCCGCGCGCGACGCTCAACTGAGGGCACCTGATTGAGGTCAATGGACTCGGCACGCTGGAGAGCGACACCAGGTGTACGGAGATCGACCCCGACAGAGACCGCGTGAATGTCGGTGTTGCCCTGGCTGAAGACCGTCCAGGCGTGGGTGTAGCCCTTGGGGAGTTGCCCGGCTACCGCGTTGGCCTCGTCCCAGTGACGCCAGGCATCCCCGTCCCTGCCCTCTCTGGCGTGCGTGATCGCGGCGTGCAGGTTGAGCGCCCCGTACATGCCCCGCATGTCGTTGGAGCCGTCTTCCAGGCGAGGCCGCAGCACGTCAACCGCTTCGTTCACCGCTCTGAGTGCCTCGTCGGCGTAACCGGTCTCCCGTAGGCCGTTGGCATAGGACCAGGCCGCGCCAGCGAGCGACAGCGGGTCATCGGCGTCTTGGGATGCCTGCCGAGCCCGGTCGGCAATGGTCCAGTACAGTTCCGGCTCGCACCCGTAGGCCATCGCCTGTTGGGTCAACCGGTAGATGTCAGCCAGCACCGCAGAGGCTTGCCGACGCTCCGGACCGTCCAGCGATCGAGTGAGCCGATGCCCATCAGTGAGCAGGTCGGGAAGCAGCGCGCCGACCTCCGTACGCTGGAAGCGCGAGGCGTGCCACAGCCGCCATGCTTCGGCGACACGTCCTCTGAGTACATCGACGGACGGAAGTTCCTCGTCGGTTTCGGAGGTCCACAGTCGCCCACGAACAGCGTCGCGAACCTCGGTAACGAAGGGGACCGTCATCCGGCCGACGTTGTTGATTGGCACGGGCGAACCACCACCGGTCAGCAAGGAAAGATCATTGATGCCGAGCGCAGTTGCCACGCGGGAGAGCAGTTCGTAGCTTCTCAGCTCTCGCTCGCCACGTTCGATCTTCTTCAACCAGGACGGCCCTCGTCCCACGAGCCCGGCGAGAACCGGCCGGGACATACCTCGTCGTTCGCGAAGAAGCTGGATGCGCTCGCCAGCGGTCAGGTCAGAGGGGATGTTCTCGGACACAGCCACCACCAGACGTAGAAGGCCAGCTCTCCTCTCAGGGTACGCCTCTCGTCTGAAGCGACGACAGGTCAAGCGGATTGCCTGTCTTTTCGTTCACGCGCGACTCTGCGAGCAGTGGCGATGCGTTCCCGAGCCACCTCCGCCCAGAAGGGTTCGCCGTGTCGGTGGCCGCTTCCGGCGTAGCGCCACTCAGACAGGGTCATCGTGGTCCCTTCGGCAGGATCGGGCAGCCCGAGGAGCGTTCGAACTTGCGCGGCGCGGTAGTCGGCACGGGTCCGGCGTAGCTCGCCGAGGGTCGTGGAGTAGTAACGGCTCTTGGTGGAGAAGTGGCCCCTGTACCCAAGCATGTGCGACCAATGCCGTAGCGGGAGCAGCCGGTATTGAGGCAGGCGGTTCAGGGCGAAGCAGGTGTAGATCATGCGCCGGGCATGTTCGGTCACGTCCAGTCCGGCGATGTCGGCGGCGTCTCGGATGCGTCGGTCCACCGTGCCCGCCGACTCGGCGCCCTTGGTCGCGTACTTGGCCACGTACGACGCCACCCGTTGATCACTCACGCCGTCAAGGTCGGTGGAGAGGTAGACCGGTCGCACGTCGAGCTGATCACCCCAGCGCAGCAGGACCGCAGGAGGAGCATCCGGCGATTGCTTGGAGGCAGGCACGATGACCTGTGCGGCGGCTTGCCGGATCGCGACATCCAGCAGCGGGGCAGTGGCCCAGTCCGGCGGAGGCGAGACGGGACCGTCCGGACCGTCGAGGCGGATCACCGCGTGGAAGTGGACCAGGCCGCGCGCTTGGTACTCGGCGACCTTGGCATACGACAGCCGCAACGTCTCACGCAGGTGAGCACGACGCACGCCGAGCAGCCGAGCCAGGACAGCGGGAAGTGCTTGGGTGAAACGGCGCCACAGCTCCCCCGCGTGAGCGTTCCACAAGACCGCGCCCTGGTAGTCATAACAGTCCACACAGAGCGGTTGTCCCACTTGCGGGTCCTCTCGGTCGTGGCGCTTGCCGCAGCCCTCGTATCGGCCATGGGGGCAGGTGGGGGAGTCGCGGCGGGGACGGCAGGGCAGGGTCTTGCCGTCCTTGCCCGTGCGGTGAGCGTGAACCGCGCCGAAGGAGGGAGCGGTGAAGGTGGCGAACACGCGAGGATGGCCGCCCACGTCCTCAGGGACGCCCTTGCCGCCACGTAGGCCGGAGATGATGAGGTGGTAGGTGTCGTCCTTGTACGTTGCCGAGCAGGCCGCACAGCGCGATGCACGCCGATTGCCGCAGGCCGTCAGCAGGAAGCCGGTAGGTTCGTCGGCCGTCCGGTAGACGTCGAGGATTTCACCGGTTGTGCCGTCGAAGGTCAGGCGTTCACCGTGCAGGCGGACCGGTTGGGCACAGCCACCGGTGGCGTAGACCATGCGTTGCCACCGGGCGAAGTCTGGCATGGCCGCCCGTTCGAGCACGGCTCTGGTCTCGGGTGACAGGTGGGGGATCACGCGACAGGCCCCCCGCTCTCGGCGGGAAGATCGGGCGCGTTGTCCGCGTATTCAAGACTGTGGATAGCGGCGATGCGCTGCCATTTTTCGACAGACCACCGGGGCGATTCAGCGATTTTGCGCTTGCACCACTCCTGAGCAAGCGTGGCGTACGGTCCCATTTCCTCGGGTACCAGCAGGGGCCTCCTTTCCTCGATGGAAGCCACCCACCACATCCGGAGACAGCAAAAGCACCAGCGCAGGGCAGGCCGAGGGCAGGTCACGGCTTGTGGGGCGATGGTGCTTTCAGCGAGAGAGGATCTTGGAGTGTTTGTATGCGACGTCTAACAACCGGTGAGCGCTGCCAGGTCTTGCGGCCTACCGTTGGGCCGGGGCCCTCCAACGGAACGGCTTGTCATTGCTTTTGCCCGGTGGCTTTATTGCGCTCGAATGGGTCGCGGCCGGTTCTCGCTTGTTTCGGAGTGGTCGGGGGCTGTTGGGTCTGTTCTAGGTCTATCAGATGTACAACGAATACGGGCAGCTCAGCGTTCCTTTCCGCGACCTTCTAAGCACGTCCCTGAACGTCCGTCGGCGTCCATAGAAGTCCGTAGACGTCCGTCGGCGTTTGCTGTTCTGGCGCAATAAGTAAGGGACCTGTATCCCTCAGGTAAGGGGTACGGGTCCCTTGGCGATCCGAAGACGTCTAGGACGTCTTGCGATCACTCGCGCCAGATGGGCACGAGGAGATCGGGGTTGAACGGTGTTCTGCCCCGTCCCCCGCTGGGGAGGATGATCACTGCGTGCAGTGCTTCGCGGATGTGCGCGCGCTTCAACGAGAGCGCGAGCCCGCCGTCGCTTTCCGGCAGATACCAGCGCCGCCGCATATCGGCAACGTCGATGGCGGCCTTGTTCTGTCGTCGCTCTTTTCCTGCCGTGAACTTTTCTTTCTCAAGCCTCAGGCGCTTAACTTCTTTTTCCAGCTTCGCGAGGATCCGGAAGTAGCGATCGTTTGATACGCCCTTCTCCATCCACCTGTCGGTCAGGGTGTCTATCTGCTCAAGTGTTTCTTTGAGCTCCGATTCACCCGACCATTCTTTCTCTTCCGGCAGAACGAACTGTGCCTCTTCCAGCTTGCCGAGAACGAGTTCCGAGATGAAGTAATCGACCAGGTCTCCCCGCCGTGCCACGCCAGCGCACCCGCCCTGCGCTGGAGGCTTGCAGGCGTATCGGAAAGTCTTCCCGCCGGGCTCGGACTTCACCCGCAAAGGCTTGTTGCAGGCTTTCCCGTTCTCTTTGAGCTTCCCGCACCGCACAATCCCGGTAAGCAAGTGTGTGGGGTCGCGGAAGTCGTGGGGCAAGTTTCCGACTATGTTGCCCTTCTGGTCAACGAGCTTGCCCCGACGTGCGTCGTCGATCGCGCGTACGGCCAGCCACTTCTCCGGGGAGACAATCCTTTCCCACTTGCCGACCACGGGATCACCGTTCTCATCACGCACCAACTCCCCGTCCAGTTCGCGCCAGCCGCAAATGCGGGCATTAGAAAGAACGTAGCCCACACTATTTGTTTTCCACGGATTACCTTTAGGTGTGAATATCCCTGCGCGGTTCCATGCGGCTGCGATCGATGCCCGGGACTGGCCCGCGATCCGCTTATCCATACCATCCGCAATTAGAGCGGCCTCGATGGGGTTGAGAGTCCGTTTGTCATCTTTCCATCCGAACGCCCTGTCAGCTCCGACAGGGATTCCCTCTTCGGCGCGACGCCGATGGGACTGCCGGACGCGGCGCTGGATCTTCCGAACTTCCTTCTTCGCCTGTACTGCGGCAGCGAGCCCAGCCGCTTCAACATCCTCGTTGTATAGATCGAGGATCCTGTCTACATCCGCGTAAACGAATCCCTCGTTATATGTGATCGAATCAACGAAGCGTTCGTAATCCCCAGGCCGCCGGACGAGTCGGTCCTCTAGCCAGACGACAACGCCCCGGACCGGCGTTCCGTCGATCAGTTCGCCCACCCAGAGCGCCTTTAACATTGCTTCGAAATCGTCACGAAAGACGTCGGCCCTGGCTGCTGACTTATCGTTGTCGGTGAACTCGTGGACTACCGTCCACCCATGCTTGGCTGCCGTCCGGCGATTGATCTTGTGTTGGTCCTTGACCCCGTGCTTGTCCCCAGCCTTGTCGGAGGAGATGCGCGCGTACGAGACGACAGGCACGTAGCCGGGTTCCAGGGCGGCGAGCTTTGGCATGGGCACTCCTTTATTGGGTCATGAGGTTACCTTCTTCCAGCTACGCGGAGTGACCCAGAAGCCGTGGATCAAGACGATCGTGTCGGGTTTCATGTCGGTTCCCCCTGCTATCGGGTGGCGGCGTAGGCGGACAGGACCACCGCGGTGGCGGCGGCGGGGTGGGACGTCATCACGACGTGCGAGGAGTCGATCTCGCGGACCTTGCTGCCGGCGCGTCCGGCCATGAAGCGCTGTGCGGCGGGCGGGATGACGTTGTCCCGGGTGGGGATCAGATACCAGGACGGGATGGTTTTCCAGGCCGGCGCGCCGCTGCCGTCGGACAGGCCGGTGACGCTGCCGGGCCGCTGGGTGGCCGCCATCTGCCGGGTCTTGGCGGCGGGCAGGTCGGCGGCGAAGACCTCGCGGAACTTGTCGGCGGTGATGTAGCCGTCGACGCCGTCCATGGTGCCGTCGGGCAGCGGGTAGTGCCTGGGCAGTAGCGCCTCGCCCAGTTTGCTGCCGGGGAACCGGCCGGCGAGCTGCAGGGCGCTCTCTCCCTGGTCGGGCGCGAACGCACCGAGGTAGACCAGGGCCTTGACGTTGTCGTGGCCGCGGGCGGCGTTGGTGATGACGATGCCGCCGTAGGAGTGGCCGGCGAGGATGATCGGGCCGGGGATGGTGTCCAGGACGCTGGAGATGTAGGCGGCGTCACCGGCGACGTCGCGCAGCGGGTTGGCCGGTGCGATCACCGGGAATCCGGCCCGCTGCAGCAGGGTGATCATGTCGTTGAAGCCGGAGGCGTCGGCGAACGCGCCGTGAACGAGTACCACGGTCGGCTTCGCGGTCGCGGTGCCGGTCGCGGTGCCGGTCGCGGTGGCGGGTGCGGTGGGCAGGCCGAGGGCCAGGAGGCAACCGGCGACGAGGATGCCCAGCAGGCGGCGCGGAGAAGTCATGGGGGTGCTCCTTCAGGCGTTCAGAAAGGCGAGCAGGTCGGCGTTGAGTTCGCGCTCGAAGGCACCGGCCAGGCCGTGCGGGGCGCCCTCGTAGATCTTGAGTGTGGAGCCCTTGACCAGCCTGGAGCTCTCCAGCGCCGAGGCGACGACGGGCACGATCTGGTCGTCGTCGCCGTGCGCGATCAGGGTAGGGACGTCGAAGCGCTTGAGGTCCTCGGCGAAGTCGGTCTCGGAGAAGGCTCTGATGCAGTCGAGCGCGCCCTTGAGGCCGACCTGCATGCTCCACAGCCAGAACGCGTCGATGACGCCCTGCGACACCTGGGCGCCGGGCCGGTTGTAGCCGTAGAAGGGCACGGCCAGTTCCTTGTAGAACTGCGAGCGGTCGGCCTCGACGCCACCCCGGATGGTGTCGAACACCTCGATCGGCAACCCGGCGGGGTTGGCCTCGGTCTTGAGCATCAGCGGCGGCACCGCGCCCAGCAACACGGCCTTGCTCACCCGGGAGGTGCCGTGGCGGCCGATGTAGCGGGTCACCTCGCCGCCCCCGGTGGAGTGCCCGACCAGGATCGCGTCGCGCAGGTCTAGCGTGTCCAGGAGGGTGGACAGGTCGTCGGCGTAGGTGTCCATGTCGTTGCCGTTCCAGGGCTGGCCGGAGCGGCCGTGGCCGCGGCGGTCGTGCGCCACGGCGCGGAAGCCGTGGGAGGCGGCCAGGTGGAGCTGGTTGTCCCAGGCGTCGGCGTTCAGCGGCCAGCCGTGGCTGAAGACGACGGGCTGACCGCTGCCCCAGTCCTTGTAGAAGATCTGCGTACCGTCGGCGGTGCTCACGTAGGGCATCTCGCGGCCTTTCTGATCGGTGTTCGGTGGGCTCGACGCTAGATCCGCGGCCCTCGGCGGCCATCCGTCAGATGACTGCACCTGTACGGATCGCCGGTTCGCTCACGGCTTCGGTCAGGCTCCGGTGGCGGGTTTCCGGGGCGAACAGGACCGCGGTGAAGGCGAGCACCGAGCAGGCCACCACCAGCAGGGCGATGGGCCAGGACACGCCACCGGCGCCCGCGACCAGGCCTGCCGCCACGAGCGGGGCGGGGCCGCTGGTCAGCGCGGCCGTCCACTCGCGGGCGATCGTGACGCCGCTGTAGCGATGGCGGGTGTCGAACAGCTCGGTCAGCAGCGAGGCCAGCACGGCGAACATCCCGGCGACGCAGACGCCGTACCCCAGCACGACCGCGAGGATCACCAGCTCGGGGCGGCCGGTGTCGATCAACCAGAACATCGGGAAGGCGAACACGGCGAGCAGAAGCGCCGTACCGAGGAAGACGGGACGGCGGCCGACGCGGTCGGCCAGCAGCCCGAACAGCGGCGTGACCGCGATCGCCACCGCGGCGGAGAGCAGTTTGGCGACCAGGCCCACCGTGGCCGGCAGACCGAGCGTCCTGGTCACGTACGACAACACGAAAACACTGAAGATGTAGGCGATCGCACCGAAGGGGGCGTTGGCCGCGAAGGCGATCAGCAGGATCCGCGGCTGCCTTCTGACGACCTCCAGCGCCGGGAAACGGCTCAGGCCTCGCGCCCGCTCGCGCTCGAAGAGCTCCGACTCCGGCACCCGGAACCTGAGGGACAGCCCCACGCCCACGCCCACGAGGCTGAGCAGGAACGGTAACCGCCACCCCCAGGTCTCGAACGACGGCAGCGCCGTGACCGCGGTGAAGACCAGCGTGGCGGTCAGGATTCCGATCTGGACGCCCGCCCCGGGGAGCGAGGCCCACAGGCCCCGCCGGCGGGGGGCACTGGTCTCGGCCACCAGGACCAGGGCGCCCGCGTACTCGGCTCCCGCGCCGAAACCCTGCGCCAGCCGGAGCAGCACGAGCAGGACGGGCGCCGCCAGGCCCACCTGCTCGTAGGTGGGCAGCAGTCCGATGCCGACCGTGGACAGTCCCATGAGCAGCAGCGTCACGACCAGCATGGGCTTACGCCCGACGCGATCGCCGAAGTGGGCGAACACGACACCGCCGATCGGGCGGGCCAGGAATCCGACCGCGAACGCGGCGAAGGAGCCGAGGGTGCCCGCGAGGGGCATGTCGGCCGGGAAGAACTGTTCGTCGAAGACGATCGCCGCTCCGAGGCCGAAGAGGGCGTGGTCGTAGAATTCGAGCGCGGTGCCGACGACAGCGGCTTTGGTCACCGGTCTACCTGTCATGTCTGCCTCCTTTTGTCAGGGCCGAGCACCCGCGCCGGAAAGCGCCGGGCCCGATCGATCGCCGCCTGGGCGGCATGGGTGCCGCGCGGGGCGTTGAGCGTGAGAGATCCGCGGATGACGTCCTGGTGGCGCACCGCGGTCACGGGCACGCCAGTCGCGGGTTCTGGCGGCGCGGGCCTCGCCCTCGTCCCGCGGCGCATCGGCCTCGACGGCGATGACCAGGTCCGGCGAAAGACCGGCCGGTTCCCCCGTCGAGGCGAGGGAGGGTTTCTTGTTTCCTGTTCGAACGCCCTGTGAGCAGCGCCTTACCGCTTCATGGAACTGTCCGGCCGGATGTGACCGGTGTCCGGCCCCGCGAGGGCGGACGTCGTCAGGCGGCGGCCTCGCGGATGAGGTCGGCGACCGCGGCGGGCTGGGATATGTGGACGGCGTGGCTGCCGACGACCTCGACGACCTTCGCTCCGGCGCGCTCGGCCATCATGCGCTGGGCCGGCGGCGGGATCATCCGGTCCTCGATCGCGACGAGGTACCAGCTGGGCTTGTGCCGCCAGGCCGGCTCGGTGACCGCCCCGCCGAAGGCGTCCACGCCCCACGGGACCTGGGAGTCCGCCATGAACGCGGCCACCTGGTCGGGCAGGTCGGCGGCGAACGAGGCGGCGAACCTGTCGCGCTCGAGAAAGAGGAAGCCCTCCACGGGAGGGAGGACGGGCGGCACCGGCGCGCCGGGCGGCGGGGCGGCGATGAGGGTGTCGACCGATTCGCCCGTGTTGGGGGCGAACGCGGCGATGAGGGTGTCGACCGATTCGCCGGTGTCGGGGGCGAACGCGGCGATGTACGCCAGTGACGCGACGTTGGGGTGGGTACCGGCCTCGCTGATGACGACCCCGCCGTAGGAGTGGCCGACCAGGACGGCCGGGCCGTCGAGACCGTCCAGGATCCGACGGATCATCGCGGCGTCGCCCTCCAGCGACAGCGTCGGGTTCTGCGCGACGCGGACGCGGAGCCCGTCCCCGGCCAGCTCGTCGTAGACGCCCTGCCAGCCGGATCCGTCCACGAAGCCACCGTGCACGAGCACGATGTTCCCGATGGTGGTCATGGTCGCTCCTGAGCTGGATTGACAGGCCCGGTGTCTGTCCCGGTGCACTCCATCCAAGTCGTGCGTACGCGGCCCGGCCACGCAGAACAGGACGCAGAAGTAGGGCGGAAACCGTCAGGGCGCGGCGTCCGCCAGGCCGCGGCAGCGGCTGCTCGCCTCGGCGTCGCCGACGGCCTCGTACACCTCTGCCGCCCGCGCATAGGCATGGCGGCTCTCGCCGGTGCGTTCCTCGTCGGCCAGCAAGGCCGCCAGCGTCTCCAGGGAGCGGGCCTGCGGGACGGGCAACCGAGCCTGCTCCATGAGGCTGATCGCCTCGGTGAGCTTGGTGATCGCTTCGGCCCGTTGACCGAGCAGTCCCAGGCATTCGCCGACGCGGGCGAGCGCGATCGGCCGGGTGAACGCCGCGACGCCCGGCGTCATCCCCGACCGGTCGTCGTTCAGCAGGGCCCACAGGTCGAGGTACTGCTCCAGTGCCTCGGTGTGGCGTCCGGCGTCGCGAAGACAGGTGCCGAGGGCGCCGAGACAGTGGCAGTACCGATCGATGTCGCCGTTGGCCTTGAAGATCTTCGCCGCCTGGGTTTCCGACACGATGGCCTCATCGAGCCGCCCGAGCCGTCGAAGCGCGCCCCCCGCATGGTGGTGGGCCAAGGCGATCTGCGTGGTGGCACCACTGCGCGTGGCCAGGTCCATCGCCTGGGCCGTGTAGCGCAGTGTGGTCTCCGGGTCATCTCGCGGCACCAGGTGGACCCAGGCCAGCAGGTTCAGCTGCTCGGCCTGCCGGCCCGTATCGCCCAGGGAGGCGGCTGCCTCGGCACCGAGGGTGAAGACCTCGTACCAGTGCGGCGCGTGCATCCACCGGTCGGAGAACCAGTGCATCGACTCGGCGCAGTCGAGGACGGCGGCGAACCGGTCGGTGCTCGCCATGTGGCGTAACGCGCCCAGCCAGTTGTCCGCGTTCGCGCGCAGCCAGTGGTCGGCTTCCTCCGGGGAGGACAGGGCGGCGAGGCCGGGGGCGGACCGGTCGGGAGGGCCGTACCCGGGCTCGAACCACCGCCCGGCGGTGGTGGCCGTCCGCACCAGCCACGACGTCATCGTCACGGTGAGCGTGTCGCGCTCGTCGGCGGGTTCCTCCTCCCGAAGCCGGTCGCGGGCGAACAGCCGGACCAGGTCGTGGAAGCGGTAGCGTCCCGACGTGCTGTCCTGCAGCAGGCCGAGGTCCACGAGTTCGTCGAGGGCGTCCCACGCCCCCTCGATCGACGTGCCGCCCACCACGGCGGCGAGAGCGGCGTCGAAGCTGCGACCCGGCACCAGGGCGAGCCGGCGGAAGAGCCGTCGCGTCGCGTGGGCCAGCTGCTCGTAGGACAACCCGAACGCGCCGGCGATCTTGAGGTCGCCGGCGCTGAGCTGGTCCAGGCGGCGCTCCTCGTTCGTCAGCCGGGCGGCGAGGTCGGTGGCGTTCCAGCCGGGCCGGCTGACCAGCCGATTTCCGGCGATCCGGAGCGCGAGGGGCAGACCGCCGCACAGGCGCGCGAGCCGCCGGACGGCTGGTCCATCGTCCGAGGCGCCGCGGTCTTTCAGGATTCCGTTCAGCAGCTCGGTGGCCTCCGGCAGGGGCAAGGGCCCGAGGCCGAGTCTGCGCACTCCTTCCAGACCGGCCAGCAGGCGGCGACTGGTCACCAGGGCCTTGCCCGCGCCCCCGCCGGGCAGCAGCGGCCGGACCTGCTCCTCGGAGGCGGCGTTGTCGAGCACGATCAGCGCGCGCCGCTCACGCAGCAGGGACCGGTACAAGGACGCACGCCCGGCGACGTCGCCCGGCATCCGCTGATCCGCGATGCCGAGTGCGCGAAGCAGCGTGCCCAGGGCCTCGTCGACGGGCAGCGGCTGCGGAGACATACCGAACAGGTCGAGGAAGAACACCCCGCTGGGGAAGTCCGGCCGCAGGGCATGGGCGGCGCGGACGGTCAACGTGGTCTTGCCCAGCCCGGCGGAGCCGGTGACGAGCCGCACGCCCGCGGCGCCCGGCGCGTCCCCGGCGTGCGCCAGCTCGCCGGTCCAGGCCAGCTCCGCGGCCCGGCCGGTGAAGTCGTCGACGGAGCGCGGCAGCTCGCACAGCCCGGTCGGGCGGGCCCAGCGGTCGCGCAGGCGGCCCTCGCGCGCCAGCTCGACGAGTTGTTCGCGGTCGGCGCCGGCCAGGCGAAGGGCGTCGGCCAGCGCGGTGACGGTCCGGTGCTGGGGGCCCTTGCTGCGTCCGCGTTCCATGTCCGACAGCGTCCGGTCACTCACCCCCGACGCCTCGGCGAGTTGCTCCAGCGTCAGGCGGGCCGCGTGCCGATGGCGACGCAGCACCTCCGCGAAGCTGGCCGGGGTGGTGATCGAGTGCTCCTTCTCCGCGCTCTGGTGGAGATCACATAAAGCTTACGTGGAAAACCGGCGCTCCCAAGATCCACGAGGTTACGGAAACCGGCGTTCGTGACGGACGGCGCTGGGACGGCACGAGCCGGCACGAGCCGGCGGGGAGGCCCTCCGCACCCGCCGCGGCGCCCCCAAATCCCCTCCGCACCCCCGCGGCGCCCCCAAGTCAAGGCAGCAGTCATTCGTCACGTGACGTACTTATGCGACAATTTGATCATCGGGTTCCGGGGAAGGTATCGCGTGATCATGCTCTTCGGGCGCGACCGCGAGATGGCCCAGATCGAGGGCCTCGTAGATCTCGTTCACGAGGGCGGTGGCGCCCTGGTCATATCCGGCGTGCCGGGTATCGGCAAGTCCGCCTTGCTGGCGGTCGCCATCGCACGTGCCGAGGCACGCGATGTGATGGTGTCCGGTGTCTCCGGGGTGCAGAGCGAGACGCACCTGCCGTTCGCCGGGCTCCACCAGTTGCTGCGGCCGATGCTCGGCACCGCCGATCGGCTGTCCGCCCGCCAGCGGGAGGCCCTGCTCGGCGCCTTCGGGATGGCCGAGGTCAGTGACCCCGAGCCTTTCATGGTGGCGCTGGCCGTGCTCAACCTGCTGGGGGAGGTGGCGGCCGCCCGGCCGCTGCTGATCGTGGTGGACGACCTTCAGTGGCTGGACCGGCCCACCATCGAGGTGCTGGGGTTCGTGGCCAGGCGCGTGCGCTCGGATCCGATCGTGCTGCTGATGGCCCTTCGCGACGGCTACCCGACCAGCCTGGACGACAGCGACGTGCCCGAGCTGAGGCTGGCCGGCCTGGATGCGGCCGCGGCGGAGGCACTCCTGAACGCCCAGGCCGCCGATCTCAGCGTCGGCATGCGCCGGCGCGTGCTGAGCGAGGCGGACGGCAACCCGCTCGCCCTGGTCGAGCTGCCACTCGCGCTGGACACCGGGACGGTCACGGCCGAGGCGGGGTTGCTGCCGCTCACGGCGCGCCTAGAGCGGGCCTTCGCCGTGCGGCTGGCCGAACTCCCGCCCCACACCAGAGGGCTGCTGCTCGTGGCCGCCGCCAACGACGGCCACGATCTGGCCGACGTCCTCGCGGGTGGCGGAATGATGACGGGCACCGAGATGACCGCCGAGGCGCTTGCCCCGGCCATGGACGCGGGGCTGGTGGAGCTCCACGGGCAGGCCCTGCGCTTCCGGCACCCCCTGGTGCGCTCGACCATCTACCAGAAGGCCGGCCGCGTCGATCGCCTGGCCGCCCATGCCGCGCTGGCCAGGGTGCACGGCCGCGACCCGGACCGCAGGACCTGGCACCGCGCCGCGGCGATCGCCCATCGGGACGAGTCCGTCGCCGCCGAGCTGGCGGAGGTGGCCGCGCGGGCCCGGCAGCGCGGCGCGATCCCGGTGGCGGTGACCGCCCTGCGCCGTGCGGCGGAGGTCAGCGAGGAGCCCACGGCCGGTGCCCGTCGCCTGCTGGCCGCGGCCGAGCTGGCCTTCGAACTCGGCCGCGGCGACCAGGTCGCCGAACTGCTCGCGCTGGCCGAGCCGTCGGTCCTGGGCGAGCTGCCGCGCGCCAGGGTCGTCTGGCTGACCGAGATGCTGGGAGAAGGGCGCGACGAGGGCCCCGCGCGGATCCGGCGGCTTGTCACGACCGCCGAGGAGGTGGAGGCGGCGGGTGACCGCGAGCTCGCACTCGGCTTCGTCCGGGCGGCGGCCATCCGCTGCTGGTGGAGCGACCCCGGCTGGGAGCAGCGCCGGCGCGTCATCGCCCTGGCCGAGCGGCTGGCGGCCGGCGACGAGGATCCGGAACTGCTGGTGACCCTGGCCACGGCGGGGGCGGTGGAACGCGGGGCGGACGTCATCGAGCGCCTGACCAAGATGCGCGACATCCGGCTGGACGGGGCCGCGACCCGGCTCCTGGGCATCGCGGCGAGCACGGTCGGCGCCTTCGACCTGGTCGGCGACTTCATGGACGCCTCGATCGCCGATCTGCGGGCCCAGGGCAGGCTGGGCCTGCTCACGCGGGCGCTCAGCACGCAGGTGTGGCGCCACGTCTTCTGCGGCGACTGGGCCGGGGCGCTTCTGGTCGCGGAAGAGGCCCACCGACTGGCCCGCGAGACCGCGCAGGTGCGACGGCAGGCCTCGTCCCTGGGGATGCTGGGGCTGCTGGCCGGGCTCCGCGGTGAGGAGGAACGTGGCCTGGCGCTGGTCGCCGAGGGCGAGCGTGTGCTCGGCACCGTCGCGATCAGCTCGGCCGTTGCGGTGCTCCAGCACGCCAGGGGCATGATCGCGTTGTGCGCCGGGCGGTACGACGACGCGTTCGGACACCTGTGGCGGCTGTTCGAGCCGGGCGACGCCGCCCATCACCAGATCTGGCGGCAGTGGGTGATCAGCGAGCTGGCCGAGGCCGCGGTGGCGACCGGCCGGCGGGAGACGGCCAGAGGGGCGGTGGCGGAGCTGGAGCAGGTGGCCGCCCGGACCCCGTCTCCGCTCCTGCACCTGGGGCTCCGGCACGCGCGTGCGGTGCTGGCCGACGACGCCGACGCCGAGGCGCTCTATCTTGACGCGCTGAGCGCCGATCTGTCGCGCTGGCCCACCGCGCGGGCGCGCCTGCTGCTCGCCCACGGCATGTGGCTGCGCCGCCGGCGGCGGATCCAGGAAGCGCGCGCGCCGCTGCGGGCCGCCCGCGACGCCTTCGACGTGCTCGGGTTGCTCGCCTGGGGGGAGAGGGCCCGCCAGGAGCTGCGGGCCGCGGGAGAGGCCAGTGACCTGCGCGTCCCGCCGACCGCCGAGTTCCTCACCTCGCAGGAGTTGCACATCGCCCGGCTGGCCGCCGACGGCCTGTCCAACCGGGAGATCGCCCAGCAGCTCTACCTGTCGCACCGCACCGTCAGCACCCACCTGTACCGAGCCTTCCCCAAGCTCGGCATCACCTCACGCGCGCAACTGCGCGACGCCCTGGTAAATACGTCACGCGACTGATGACCCGGGTCCGTCACGCGGAACGTACCGTCGCCACGTGCCGCCATCTCGCCGGAAACTCCGGCATGGGCTCGTTCCGCTGCTCGAAGTGGGCGAGCGGAGCACCGTGCGGTGCGCCGGGAATCGTCGGAACGTCCGAAGCGGAGGGCGATGCGGTCAACTGACCGCTTCGTGGCGGCACCCACGCGCCGGTTTCGCGCGAGAGGGCGGGGAGCCCGCGTCAGTTCCCGGCGAGCCACCAGCGGGCGGCGACGAGCTCGGCCACCAGGGTCTCGGTCAGCAGCGCCACGTCGGGGTCGTCGTCGTGGCGGTAGCGGACGGAGGCCTTGGCGCCGGGAAGCTCGCCGCCGACGGCCAGGACGGTGGAGCCGCGCTGCCCGATCCAGTCCATGGCCTGCTCGTCGTAGCGGGAGCCGGGGAAGAGGATGGCGCGGTAGTCGAGGGTCTTGGTGAGGTAGACGTCCACGTGGGCCCAGTCGCCGGTCTCGCACGCGTCGGCCGCCCTGCGGGGGCCCTCCCTGAACATCAGCGCCGACTGCTCGGCCGAGGACAGGTGCTCCGCGGGAGCGATCGTGTAGACGCCGTGCGGGCCGTCGAGCAGCGCCGCCGCCTCCTCCAGCCACTCGTCGCGGCGGTCGAGCAGGTCGGCGGTGGCCTCGGCCGTGCGGCGGAGCAGCTCGGGCACGTCCCGGCCGAAACCGCCGGGTTCGTCCCCGGCCGGGACGCGCCCGCCCCAGGCGGGGACGGTCAGATGGCCGCCGAGTGCCAGGAGCAGGGCGAGGGTGTGCTGGAAGGTCCGGCAGGAGACGCCGCCGCGCTCCTCGCCCGCCGCCATCGGGACCACCAGGTCGGCGCCCTCGGTGACGGCCGAGTCCGGGTTGTTGGTCAGTGCGAGCACGAAGGACCGGCCCCGGTGGCGGGCCACCGCGTCCAGGGTCTCCCGGCTGCCGCCGGTGGCGGAGATGGCGACCACCAGGGTGTCCGGGGCCGGCGGGTAGGACAGGGCCGCGGAGGCGTACTCGGCCACCGCGTCCACCCCCGCGGCCCGCAGGCGCAGCGCGGCCACCCGGGCGGCGTAGCGGGAGCTGCCCATGCCGAGGAGGAGCACCCGCCGGATCCCCGAGGGGATCCCCGCGAAGGGGTCGCCCGCCTCCAAGGCGTCGGCCAGGGCGGCCAGCGCGGCGGGCTTGGCCTCCAGATCGGCGAGGTACAGCTCGGGGTTCACGGTCTCTCCTCCATCGAGGTCGTCGGGTTCTTCGGGTTCATCGGTATCGGGACCGCAGCACGCCCATCGGGGCGTAGCGCCAGCGGGGCAGGTGCCTGGCCGCGTAGACGAGCTCGCGGCATTCCTGCTCGATCTCGAACGGGCGCAGCAGGGAACGGTCCAGGAGCGCGGCGTGGCCCCGTTCGGCCAGCCGCCCGAGGTAGGCCGACTCCAGGGTGGCGCGAGCCGTGGCGGACCAGCCGGCGATCACCTCGGGGTCGGCGTCGCGGCGCCTGATCGCGACCTGGCCGACGTGTTCGAGGCTCGTGGTGAGCTGGGCGAGGTCGCGGGCCGCGGGCTGGAAGGGGTCGGCGTCCGCGACGGTCGGGTTGCCGTCGAAGTCGATCACCGCGTAGCCGTCCCGCCAGCGGAGGATCTGGCCGACGTGCAGGTCCCCGTGGATGCGGATCAGCGGGGTGGCCCCCGTGGAGACGAGGGGCGCCAGCTCGGCGCGGAGCGCGCCGGCGCGCTCCGCGAGCCAGTCGCCGTCCTCGCCGCCGGTCAGCGCCAGTGCCTCCTGCAGCGCCTCGCCCGCCCGGAGCGACCACGGGCTCTCTCCCGCCCGTACGGCGTCCGCGTGTCCCACGGGGTCGGGGAAGGTCGCGGACGGGGTCGCCATCGCCGCGTGCAGGTCGGCGGCGAGGACGCCCAGGTCGGCGGCGAAGGAGGTGCCGCCGGAGACGGCCTCGTCCACGCACCACTCCCAGCCGTCCGCGGCGCCGGGCAGGTACGCGGTGACGAGGGCGAGCAGCAGCTCGGAGCCGTCGTCGGCGCGCCGGGAGACGGACGCGTACGGCGTGGCGGTCGCGGTGAAGCCGACCGACGTCAGGTGCGCGAACATGTCGGGCGCGGGCTGGGGGAACGGCGCGGGCGGGGTGAGCCATTTCACGACGACCCGCTCGCCGACGACCACCGAGTGGTTGGTCTGGTCGACCTCGAACCCTCGTTCGGCGCCTCGGACGCCCTCGTCACTCGATGACAATTGAGTGTCGATTGAGAAAAGAGTGGTGATCGGTACGGGAAGCGGGTGGAATCGACGCACGGCGAATGGAGCCGGTGCATCGCAGGTCAGAGCCGTGAGGAGCTCACTGGTCCGCCCGTCGCCGGCCTGGGGAACCGTGTCGAGCCGGTCCCAGATTGAAGCAGGATTTAACAAACGGACCAAACTTTCCAGGGGTGATGTCGGGGGAAGTCTTGCTCAAGTTAATGTTGACTGCAACACTCCTGCTTTGGTCTGCCGTGTCCCCAACGGCCGGTCTACCCCAATTACACTGAATTCTGAAGGAGTAGCGGCCGTGTCCCGCACTCGGTACACCCGTCGTCTTCCGGTCGCCGCCCTGGTCACCGGTCTTGCGCTCGCAGTCTCGGCCTGCGGCGGTGAGGCCGCGGAGACCGCCGCCGCGCCCGCCGCCAGCGCCTCGTCGGCGCAGCTCAATCCCAACGCCGACCTTTCCAAGCAGAGCGTCACGATCTCCGTCTGGGCCGGTTACACGCCCGAGGACCTGCCCCAGCGGATCAAGGACAACCTCAAGACCACCCTCAAGGTGACGGAGCACGCCACCAACGAGGACATCATGGCGAAGCTCACCGCCGGCACCGACACCGGTCTCGACGTGGCCTTCGTCTCCGGCCAGTACGCCCAGGCCCTCAACGAGGCCGGGCTGCTGGAGCCGATCCACCCCGAGCTGATCCCCAACCTCGCGAACCTCTACCCCGAGGCCAAGGAGCTGTCCTACGACAAGGGCAACGTCTTCTCGGTCCCCTACACCTGGGGCACCACGGGCATCTGCTACCGGACCGACCTGGTGAAGACCGCGCCGACGAGTTGGAACGATATTCTCGACCCGCCGGCCGAGGCGCTCAAGAAGGTCACCATGATGACCACCGAGCGCTGGCTGGCCCTTCCCGCCATCAAGGCCCTCGGCTACTCGGTCAACACCAAGAGCGACGAGGAGATCGCCAAGGTCAAGGAGAAGCTTCTCGAGGCCAAGCCGAAGCTGCTCGGCTACGACGACACCACCTTCGGCGAGAAGCTGAAGACCGGCGAGGCCGTGATGGTCGAGGCGTGGGACGGCTGGTGCCCGACCACCGAGAAGAACATCAAGTTCGTGATCCCGAAGGAGGGCAGCGACCTGTGGGTGGACACCATGGTCGTGCTGAAGTCCTCCAAGAACAAGGAGGCGGGGCACGCCTTCATCAACTACATCCTGGACCCGAAGGTCCACGGCTGGGCCGCGGAGAACATCCTCTACAAGGTCCCGAACAAGGCCGCGATGGACGCGATGGACGCCAAGCTCAAGGCCGACAACGCCCCGCTGCAGATGACGCCGTCCGACCTGCTCAAGGGTGAGTCGATCATCGACCTGGGCGAGGACTCGGTCAAGTTCACCCAGCTCGCGACCGAGGTCTCGGCGAAGCAGTGACACGTTCCACCACCGTTTCCGGCGCGTCCGCGAGATCGCGGGCGCGCCGGTCGCGTGCCCTGGGAAGACTCGTCTTCCTGGGGCCCGGTCTGACCTACCTGCTCGTCCTCCTGCTGGTACCGCTCGCCCTGCTCCTCAGCTTCACGGTGTTCCGCAGGGGCCGGTTCGGCGGGGTGGTCTACGAGGTCACGGGCAAGAACTTCGCCCGGTTGCTCGACCCGCTCTATCTGGACGTCGTGCTCGGCTCGCTGAAGCTGGCCACGATCGCCACGCTGATCGCCCTGCTCGTCGGCTATCCGACGGCCTACCTGATCGCCCAGCTCCCGCGGAAGTGGAAGACGATCGCCCTGGTGGCGATCGTGCTGCCGTTCTGGACCAACTTCCTGGTCCGCATCTACGCCTGGATCATCCTGCTGAGCGGTCCCGGCCTGGTCAACAGCACCCTGCTGGACCTCGGGCTGATCGACAAGCCGCTCGAGCTGCTCTACAACCAGGGCACCATCGTCACCGGCCTGGTCTACTCCTACCTGCCGCTGATGGTCCTGCCGCTGTACGCGGCGATCGAGAAACTCGACCCGCAGCTGCGCGAGGCCTCGGCCAACCTCGGCGCCTCGCCGGTCCGCACGTTCGCGTCGGTGACGCTGCCGCTCACCATGCCGGGCGTGCTCACCGGCTGCCTGTTCGTCTTCGTGCCGAGCTTCGGCAACTTCATCATCCCCGAACTGCTCGGCGGCGGCCGTTCCATCATGGTCGGCAACCTGATCAGGGACCAGTTCCTCAAGGCGCGCGACTGGCCGTTCGGATCCACCCTCGCGCTGGCGCTGGTCGCCGTGCTGATCGTCCTGCTGCTCCTGCAGGCCTGGAGTGCCCGACGTGCGTAGATCACGCCTGCTGTACGTCCCCTTCGGGGTGGCCTACGTCTTCCTCTACACGCCCATCGCCGTGCTCGTCGTGATGTCGTTCAACGCCGGCGAGTCCCCCTACGTCTACGAGGGCTTCAGCCTGGACTGGTACGGCGTCCTCGCCCAGAACGCCAAGATCCGCGAGGGACTGGTCAACACCCTCGTCGTGGCCGCGGGCTCCACCGTGCTGGCCACGGTGCTCGGCACCCTGCTGGCGGTGGGCCTGGCCCGGCACACCAGGTCGCGGACGCTGGACGCGCTGGGCGTGCTGCCCGCGGTCCTGCCCGACCTGGTGCTGGCCATCGGGCTGCTGGTGTTCTACGCCACGATCAGGTCGACCCTCGGGCTGCACTCGGTGCTGCTGGCCCACACGGTGTTCGGTATGGCGTTCGTGACCGCGGTGGTGCGCACCCGGCTCGCGGGAGCCGACACCTCGCTGGAGGAGGCGTCCAGGGACCTGGGGGCGACGCCGTTCACCACGTTCCTGCGGATCACGCTGCCGCAGCTGGCGCCGGGCATCACTGCGGGCGCGCTGCTGGCGTTCACCCTCTCGATCGACGAGTTCGTCATCGCGTACTTCACGGCCGCGCCCACCACGCCGACCCTGCCCATCGTCATCTACTCAATGGTCCGCTTCGGGGTCACCCCCGAGATCAACGCGCTGGCCACGCTGCTGCTGCTGGTGAGCTTCACCGCGGTGATCGTGACCCAGCGGATGACCCGACTGACGGAGTCGCTGTCCTAATGCTGAAGATCACAGGTGTCAGCCGCCGGTTCGGCGACGTCACGGCGCTGTCGGACGTCTCCCTGGAGATCCGGCAGGGCGAGTTCTTCGCGCTGCTCGGCCCCAGCGGCTGCGGCAAGACGACGCTCCTGCGGATCCTGGCGGGCTTCGAGTCACCCGACGAGGGCTCCGTCACGCTCGACGGCGACGACTTGCTCGGCCGGGCGGCCCACCGCCGCCCGGTCAACCTGATGTTCCAGTCGTACGCCCTGTTCCCGCACATGACCGTGGCGAAGAACGTCGCGTACGGCCTGGAGCGGGAGAGGCTGGGCCGGGCGGAGGTCCGCCGCCGGGTCGGCGAGGTGCTGGAGAAGGTCGGGCTGGACGCCATGGCCGGGCGCAGGCCGCAGCAGCTCTCCGGCGGCCAGCGGCAGCGGGTCGCGCTGGCCCGCGCGATCGTGAAGCGGCCGCGCCTGCTGCTGCTCGACGAGCCGCTGTCGGCGCTGGACAAGAAGGTGCGCGCGGAGATGCAGCTGGAGCTCAAGCGGCTGCAGAACGAGGTCGGCATCACCTTCGTCGTGGTCACCCACGACCAGGAGGAGGCCATGTCGCTCGCCGACAGGATCGCGGTCTTCAACGCGGGCTCGGTCGAGCAGGTCGACGCCCCGGTGGAGCTGTACGAGCGCCCGCGCACCCCGTTCGTCGCCGGCTTCGTGGGGGCCAACAACATCTTCCCCGGCAGGGCCTGCTCGGTCGGCCTGGCCGGCGACGGGCTCGGCGTGCTGCCCGGCGTCTCGAACCTGCCCGACGGCACGCCCGCGCTGCTCGCCGTACGGCCGGAGCGGCTCAGGATCGGGACCGAGGGGGTGCTGCGCGGCGAGGTCGTCGACGTGAGCTTCTTCGGCGGCGTCTCGCACGTGTCGGTCCAGGTGAGCGGGCGCCCCACGCCCGTCCTGGTGGCCACCCCCGGGGCCACGCAGGTGCGTGCCGGTTCCCCCGTCGCGCTCGGCTGGGCGGACGGGGACGGAGTGCTGATCCCTCAATGACCTCAATAAGAAGACTTGAGCGGGTTGTTCGTCGCGGTCCTGGCGTAGTCGAGGATGAGCTCCGCTGCCTCCTGCGTGCCGATCACCGGGTGACGGGCCGTGATGCGGTAGCCGTACGCGTCCTCGAGCGCGACGAGGTTGCGGGCGATGGGCAGCGAGTCGCCGGACAGCCTGAAGGTCTCCAGGGCGGCCCCGGTGTCGAGGATGCTCTGGTAGAGCGAGACCTGGCGGTCGTAGAGCGTGGTCAGCAGGAGCGCGTACATCCTGTTGCGGGCCGCGGCGCCGCCGAGCTCGTTGAGCAGCCGGACGTCCGGGTCGTCCGGGCCGTGCGGCAGCCCCGAGCGGATGGTCACGACGAGCTTCTCCGCGGGGTCGCGCATGCCGCTGATCCGCTTGAGCCGCTGCTCGTAGAAGCGCTCCATCCCGGCGTGGTGGGCGTCGACCAGCAACTCGCTGAGGCGCGGGTAGTGGTAGAGGACCGCTCCGGAGGTCAGACCGGCCTCCTCGGCGACGTGGTTGAGGTGCACCCCCTCGGTGCCGTGCCGGACGATCGCCCGGTGTGCGGCCGCGATGAGATCCAGGCGCCGGTCCGCCCGTCCCTTGCGCGTCATATTCCCCCGCTCGTAGAAAACCACGCTCTGTGCCGGGGTCCATAGTGGCCCTTTCCCAGCGTTTTTACCAGCCAAGAATTGAACCATTCTTCAAAAGCCGCAACCCCCTAGACGCAAGGAGGCGTGATGTCTCTCACGATCCTGTTCATGCCGGAGAGTGCCTACGGGCCGACGAACAACTGCATCGGCATCGGTGACATTCTTCGTAAGCGCGGACATCGAGTCGTTTTCGCAGCTGAGGCCTCTTGGAAGGGGAAATTGGCGGCTCTCGGATTCGAGGAGGACCTGGTCGATCTCGCGCCGCCGTCCGAGGAGGAGCAGGACGCCGGGCAGTTCTGGAAGGACTTCATCAGGGACACCGCGCCCGAATACCGGAAGTCGACCCTGGAGCAGCTGGAGACGGTCACCAAGCCGATCTGGGACGCGCTTATCGACGGCGCCAAGTACTGCGAGCCTCAGCTGAAGGCGATTATCGAGCGCGTCCAGCCGGACGTCATCGTCGAGGACAACGTCATCGCCTTCCCGGCGCTGCTGACGGCGGGCAAGCCGTTCGTGCGGATCGTGTCCTGCAACCCGCTGGAGGTGCGCGGCGAGGGCGTCGCGCCGGTCTTCTCCGGGCTGCCCGCCGACGACCGCTCCGAGTGGGACGCCTTCAACGCCGAGTACGACCGCACCCACCGCGAGATCTGGACCGCCTTCAACGAGTGGGTCGTCGAGCAGGGCGCCCGCCCGCTGCCGGACCTGGACTTCATCCACGAGGGCGACCTCAACCTGTACGTCTTCCCGGAGATCGCCGACTACACCGACGCCCGGCCGCTGGGCGACTCCTGGCACCGCCTGGACTCCTCGGTGCGCGAGACGGAGGGCGGCTTCGAGCTCCCCGCGTCGCTGGCCGGGCAGGAGGGGCCGCTGGTCTACTTCTCGCTGGGCTCGCTCGGCTCGGCGGACGTCGCCCTCATGCAGCGGGTCATCGACGTGCTGGCCACGACCCCGTACCGCTTCATCGTCTCCATGGGGCCGCTGCACGAGGAGATCAAGCTGGCCGGCAACATGTGGGGCGCCGAGTTCGTGCCGCAGACCAAGATCATTCCGTTGGTCGACCTGGTCATCACGCACGGCGGCAACAACACCACCACCGAGGCGCTGCACTTCGGCAAGCCGATGATCCTGCTGCCCCTGTTCTGGGACCAGTACGACAACGCGCAGCGCGTGCACGAGCTCGGCTACGGCGTGCGCCTGGCCACCTACACCTTCTCCGACGAGGAGCTGACCGGCGCGCTGGAGCGGCTCCTGGGCGACACCGCGCTCCGCGAGCGCCTGGCCGCCGCGGGCGAGGAGATCCGCGGCCGGGACGGCCTGCGCAGGGCGGCCGACCTGATCGAGCGGGCCGGCGCCTGACGGCTCCCCGCATCACCACGACGAGGGAAGTTCCATGGGCAAGTTGATCAATCCGGCGACCGGCGACCTGCTGCGGGAGGTGGCCGACACCCCGATCGAGGAGGTGGCCGCCGCCGTGCGGCGGGCCCGCGCGGCGTTCGAGGAGTGGAGCACGGCGACCCCGGCCGAACGGTCCAGGGTGCTGCTGCGATTCGCCGACCTCGTCGAGGGCGACGCCGAGGAGCTCACCCGGCTGGAGGTCATCGAGACCGGCAAGCCCGCCGCGGTCTTCCGCGACGGCGAGCTGCCGTTCGCGGCCGACAACCTCCGCTTCTTCGCCGGTGCGGCCCGCTCGCTGGACGGCACCGGCGCGGGGGTGCTCAGCTCCGGCTACACCTCGGTGCTGGTACGCCGCCCGGTCGGGGTCGTGGGATCGATCGCCCCCTGGAACTTCCCCCTGGTCATGGCGGTGTGGAAGATCGGCCCCGCGCTGGCGGCCGGGAACGCGGTGGTCATCAAGCCCGCCCCGCAGACGCCGGGCACCACGCTCAGGATGGCGGAGCTGTTCGCCCGCGCCGGCGCGCCCGACGGCCTGCTCCAGGTCGTCCTGGGCGACGCCGAGGTGGGGGAGGCCCTCGTCGCCGACCCGGGCGTCGACATGGTGAGCGTCACGGGCTCCACCGCGACCGGCCGCGCCGTCATGCGCGGTGCCACCGGCTCGCTGAAGCGGGTCCACCTGGAGCTCGGCGGCAAGGCCCCGGCGCTGGTCTTCGGCGACGCGGACCTGTCGGAGATGGCGAGGGGCGTCGCGATGGGCGCCACCTACAACACCGGTCAGGACTGCACGGCCGCGACCCGCGTCTACATCTCCCGCGACGTGTACGACGAGGCCGTCGAGGCGCTCCACGCGACGCTGGCCCAGATCACGGTGGGCGACCCCTGGGACCCGGCCACCGACATCGGCCCGCTGATCTCCGCCGGGCACCGCGACCGCGTGCACGGCTTCGTCGAGCGTGCCGTCGCCGCGGGCGCCTCCGTGCTGCACGGCGGTGTCCCGCTCGAGGGGCCCGGGTTCCACTATCCGCCCACCCTGGTTTCCGGCGCCGCGCAGAACAGTGAGATCGTTCAGGGTGAGCTTTTCGGTCCGGTCCTTGTGGCGCTGCCCTTCGACGGTGAGGACGAGGCGGTACGGCTGGCCAACGACACCCCCTACGGGCTGGCCTCCTCGGTCTGGTCCAGGGACGTGGCGAGGGCACTGCGCGTCTCGCACCGGCTCGACGTGGGCGTGACCTGGGTGAACGACCATCTGCCCATCGCGTCCGAGGCGCCGCACGGCGGGGTCAAGGGAAGTGGCTTCGGCAAGGACATGAGTCAGGAGGCGGTTCAGGAATACTCTGTGACCCGCCATCTGATGATCAAGCACCAGGCTCCGGAGGTGAGGGATTCCTTCCGGCCCGCCTGAAAACTTTGATGCCGTATGTCCCTTTTAAGGGGATATGTCGGTACTTACTCCATTCGAAGTGACATAAAGGATGTGCTCAAATTGCTTCCGCCGCTTCCAAATCCGGCGAGGGGTTACGTAGGCCAGTGATGACACAAGACCGCCGGAGCCACCGCGCGTCAGGGGTGGGCAGTCGACTCCTGCCGGCGAACTGGCGCGTGCGTCCCCGTCTGGTCGCGCTGATCCTGCTCCCGACCGCCGCGGCCGTGCTCCTCACCGGCCTCCAGCTCACCACGGCCCTGTCCACGGCCGGCGAGTACCGCCGGATGAGCGAGGTCGCCGCGCTGGTCGATTCGCTCGGCACCCTCTCCCACGAGATGGCCGAGGAGCGCGACCTCACCGCCTGGTCCATCGCCGCCAAGACCCGCACCAACCTGGGCAGGGTCAGGGAACAGCGCGCGGTGGTCGACCGGAGCAGGGACCAGGCGCTGGCCGCCATGGACGCCCTCGACGCGTCGCAGGCCGCCCGCGTCCGCACCGAGGTCGCCCAGATCCGCCGCTGGCTCAACGGACTCCCCGGCCTGCGCAGGCTGATGACCGAGGGAAGCGTGCTCCCCCGAGCGGCCCTCGGCATGTACACGCGGATGATCACCGACTTCATCACCCTCCACGACGACCTGGGCCGCAGCGGCGGCGACGAGCGCCTCATCGGAGACGCGCTCGCGCTGGGCGCGCTGACCCGGGCCAAGGAGCAGGTCGCCAGGCAGCGCGGCACCCTCCTGGTCAGCTTCCTGGACCGCAAGTTCGACTTCGACGACCCCGCCGACCTCCTCGGCGCGTACCGGAGCCAGCAGAGCGAGGAGAACGCCTTCCGGGCCACCGCCTCCGCCTCCGACAT
Source organism: Streptosporangium sp. H16 (assembly GCF_051918855.1). NCBI lineage: Bacteria > Bacillati > Actinomycetota > Actinomycetes > Streptosporangiales > Streptosporangiaceae > Streptosporangium > Streptosporangium sp. H16. Next base: position 91,006 of record NZ_JBPXMD010000024.1, on the reverse strand, counting down.
CAAGGGTTTCCGTGACGCGGTCACCGGCCCCAAGGTCGACCAGGCCGACTCCGTGCGTGCCCTCGTCATGTCCCTCATGCGCGAGAACAAGCCGCTGGAGCGGATGGCCGGCCGCACCTGGCCCGCGAGCGCCAACACCTGGTACGGCGCCTCCACCTCGATCGTGGAGGGCATGCGGACCCTCGAGCGCCGCCTGGCGTCCGCGGTCGTCGCCCGCAGCCAGGAGATGGAGAGCGCCGAGCAGCGCAGCGCCGTGATCTCCGGCGCCTCGATCCTGGTCCTGCTGGTACTGATCCTGCTCATCACCGCCTGGGTGGCCGGCACGCTCGTCCGGCCGCTGCGCAGGCTGCGCAGCGAGGCGCTCGAGGTGGCCGACACCCGGCTGCCCGAGACCGTCCGGGTGCTGCGGGAGTCCGGCGACCACGCCCCGAACGTCGAGGTGCCCTCCATCGGAGTGGCCTCCCGCGACGAGATCGGGGAAGTGGCCCGGGCCTTCGACGAGGTCCACCGCGAGGCCATCCGGCTCGCCGGTGACGAGGCCCGCCTGCGCAGCAACATCAACGCGATGTTCGTCAACCTCTCCCGCCGCACCCAGTCGCTGGTGGAACGGCAGATCGACCTCATCGACGACCTGGAGCAGGGCGAGCAGGACGAGGGCCGGCTGGGCAGCCTCTTCAAGCTGGACCACCTGGCCACCCGCATGCGCCGCAACTCCGAGAACCTCCTGGTCCTCGCCGGCCAGGAGCAGAGCCGCCGGTGGAGCGAGCCGGTCCCGCTCAGCGACGTCGTCCGCGCCTCGCTGTCGGAGGTCGAGAACTACGAGCGGGTCAACCTCCGGGTCGAGTCGGGTATCTCGATCATCGGCCAGGCGGTCAACGACATCGTCCACCTGGTCGCGGAGCTCGTCGAGAACGCGATCTTCTTCTCGCCGCAGGACACCAAGATCACGGTGACCAGCAACGGCAACGAGATGGGCGCCGTCATTCTGGCGGTCACCGACTCCGGCATCGGGATGAGCGACGAGGAACTGGCCGAGGCCAACCGACGCCTGGCCGAGCCCCCCGCGGTGGACCTGTCGGTCTCCCGCCGGATGGGCCTGTTCGTGGTCGGCCGCCTGGCCATGCGCCACGGCATCAGGGTCCAGCTCAGGCGCCCGGACACCGGCGGCCTCAGCGCCGTCGTGCTCCTGCCGGTGCAGGTGGTGGCCCAGTCCACGATGATGCCCGAGATGGCGATGTCGGCACAGGGCATGCCGTCCGGCTCCTTCGGGGGCCCGGCGAACTCGTTCGGCTCCATGTCCAGCATGTCCAATATGTCGAACATGTCCAACCAGGACTCGTTCGGCGCGGTGAACCCCGACCCGTTCGGCTCCGTCCCGAACCCGGACCCGTTCGGGACCGGGGCCGGGCGCGGTACCCGTCCGCAGGCCGGTCTCGGGACGCCGCCCGCCCAGGCGCCTCCCCAGGTGCCGGCGCCGACGTCCGCGGACCTGTGGTCCGGGCCGGTGGTGCCCGCCTCCGCGGTGGAGGACCTGTGGTCGTCCCCCATGGCGTCGACCGCGCCGCCGTCGCTCCCCTCGGCCTGGCCCGACCCGCCCGCGATCGACCCCTGGACGCCGCAGCGGCTGGAACCGATGGAGAACACCCAGGCCCTTCCCGTGGTCGAGGTGCCGCCGACGGAACCGGAGCCCGAGGAGTTCCTGCCGATCTTCGCGGCGGTGGGCTCCGACTGGTTCCGCAGCAGCGCGTCCGTCGCCCCCGAGCCGGAGCCGGAGGCCGCTCCCGAGCCCGTGGCCGAGGTCAGGCCACGGCCGCTGGAGCAGCGGGTCAGGCGGGGCCCGCAGGGGCTGGAGACCCAGAACATCCCGCAGATCACGCATTCCTCGCCGCCGCCGCAGCAGTCCCAGCCGCTGCCGCAGCGGACGCCGCCGCAGCAGGCGCAGCCGTTGCCGCAGCGGACGCCCCAGCTGGCGCAGCAGCCCAGGCCGGCCGAGCCGGCGGCCGAGAGGCAGCCGTGGAGCACTCCCTCCGACCAGGGCTGGGCGGCCGCCGAGGTCGCCAAGAAGCCCGTGGAGGGCGGCGTGACCGGAGCGGGCCTGCCCAAGCGGGTGCCCAAGGCGAACCTCGTTCCCGGGGCCGCCTCCGCGGCTCCGGCGGCTCCGGCCCCCCCGATGCCGCCGATATCGGCGGAACGGGTGCGCAGCCGTCTATCCAGTTTCCAGCAAGGCGTACGGCAGGGACGTGCTGAGATGAGCGAGCGCGCCAACGCCGTCGAGGGAGAGAACCAGCAGTGAACAACCAACTCAGCCAGGCCGCTCGCGGCTTCAACTGGCTGATCACCGAGTTCGTCAAGGAGATGCCCGGAGTGGCGCACGCGGTGATCGTCTCCGCGGACGGGCTCCCGCTGGCCTACTCCCAGGGTTTCCCCAAGGACAGGGCGGACCAGCTCGCCGCGATCACGGCCGGTCTGATCAGTCTCACCCAGGGGGCCTCGCGGGTCTTCGAGGGCGGTCCCGTGGCACAGACGGTGATCGAGATGCAGCGGGGTCTCCTGCTGACCATGTCGATCAGCGATGGCTCCGCGCTGGCCGTGCTGGCCTCGCCGGACTGCGACATGGGCCTCGTGGCCTACCAGATGACACTGCTCGCAGAGCGTGCCGGCCAGGCGCTTACGCCTGCGCTCCGGGCCGAGCTGCAGTCGGTTCAGCGATAGGGGGGTGATATGGACGCACCAGGTTGGCGTGGCCCGGAGGAATCTCTGGGCACGTCCCAGGCCAAGAGCGGGCGAGATCGTTTGATCCGTCCGTATGCTGTGACCGGGGGCAGGACCGCTCCTCGGATGCAGCTCGCTCTCGAGGCGCTGGTCTCCTCGGCGACGTTCGCGGGCGTGGATCCCACCACGCTCTCCACGGAATATCAGGCGATCATCTCGCTGTCCCGGCAGGTGCGCTCGGTTGCCGAGCTCTCCGCCCTGTTGCGCATGCCTCTCGGCGTGACCCGGGTGTTGATCGCGGACATGGCGGCCGAGGGCTTGGTGCAGATCCACCAGCCGTCGCTGGATGCGGGTAAGCCGGATCTCAATTTGCTTGAAAGGGTGCTCAGTGGGCTTCGCAGGCTCTGACGCCGGAATGACGTCGACGAAGATCGTCGTTGCCGGCGGGTTCGGTGTCGGCAAGACGACCTTCGTCGGTGCGGTCTCCGAGATCATGCCGCTGACCACGGAAGCGGTGATGACGGAGGCGAGTGCGGACGTCGACGACCTCTCGCACATTCCGACAAAGCGGACCACCACGGTCGCCATGGACTTCGGCCGGGTCTCGCTGGACCGTGATCTGATCCTGTACCTGTTCGGTACGCCGGGTCAGCACCGGTTCTGGTTCATGTGGGACGACCTCGTGAAGGGCGCGATCGGCGCGATCGTGCTCGTCGACACCCGGCGGCTGGCCGACAGCTTCCCGGCGATCGACTACTTCGAAGAGGCCGGCCTGCCGTTCGTCGTGGCCCTCAACGGGTTCGGCGGATCGCACGTCCACGGTGAGGAGGAGGTGCGGGAGGCTCTGACGATCGCCCCGCACATCCCCATCGTCCGGACCGACGCCCGGTCCCGCGACGCCGTGAAGTCGACCTTGATCACCTTGGTCGAGCACGTTCTCACCCTCCGGGTCTGACGTCCCGGCGCGGGCCTCGTCCTCATCGGGACGGGGCCCGCGCCTTCGGGGAGACCCGCTTTCGCGAAGACCCTCGCTCTCGCGGAAGGTGGAGGCCGTCCGCTCCGGCCTTCCCGTGCCGGTACCGAAATCGCCGCACGAGGCGGGCGCCGGAGCGGCGACAAGGCCGATGAGGGAATTACGGGCAGAAAATCCGCTCCTTATAGGACTTCCTTAATTGGGATCCTCTCCTGCCCGCCGGCAGGACCTCAAACGTGAGGACGGCGCGGTATGGCGGCGCGTCGGCCTGGCGGGCGGATGACCGCGAACATGTACACGTCACTTATATCGAAATATAGGGCGTGAATATATTATTTGTGCCCGCATCTGCTTCGTGGCCGGTGGTCGGAAAGACCACCGTCAGGTTGCCGGGCGTCTGCCGGACCGGAACTCCGCCCACTTCGACGATTCCGCCGGTCGGCCTGACGAGGCCGCTGACGAGGCCGGTGACGGGGCGCGGCGGGGTGGGCTTCACGCGGTCCGAAGGGCCGGCGCCGCAGAGGCTCCGACGCTCGGTCCGGGTCCGTCGACGGCCCGGTGCGCTTTCCCACCGCCGCCGTGGGCGTGGGTGAGGCCGACGATTTCGAGCAAGGCGATTCCCGGGGCGCGATTCGCCGGAACGGGTGCGGGGGACTCCGGCGGAGCTCATGGCATCCAGTGGTGTTATGTCTGATTCGTGCCATCCTGCCGTTCGTTGTGAAATATGTTCTAAGTCGACAATTTGATGAGGGAATAGCGGAATTCGTATTGTAGATATGGATGGACGCTAGAATCCTGCCGTTCTTCGTTCGGAAGATCGTTTCTTCATGCCGCGCGGCCTTGGGGGATCCATGAGATTACGCTCGTCCGTTGTCGGAATCCTGACGCTGGCACTCGTCGCGGTCACCGGATGCGGCGGCGCCGAGGGGCCCGCCAGGGACGCCGGCGGCTCCGGCCCGGAGAAGGTCCAGATCAACATCGGCACGATCCCGGTCCTCGACACGGCCCCGCTGCAGATCGCGCTGGAGAAGGGGCTGTTCAGGAAGCAGGGTCTCGAGGTCAAGCTGAGCATGCTCGCGGGTGGCGCGGAGGCCGTTCCCAAGCTCAAGGGCGGCAGCCTGGACGTCAGCTTCGGCAACTACGTCTCCTTCTTCAGCGCCCACGCCAAGGGTGTCATCGACCTCAAGATCGTTTCCGATGGCTTCCAGAGCGCTCCCGGGACGCATACGATCATGGTCGCCAAGGACAGCCCGATCCGGACCGTAGCCGATCTCAAGGGCAGGACCATCGCGGTCAACACCAAGCGCAACATCGCGACGATGCTGACCCGGGTGGCCGCCAAGGCGCACAACATCGAGCTCGACGAGGACAAGAGCTTCGTAGAGTTCCCCTTCCCGGAGATGGAGAGCGTGCTGAAGGCCGGCACGGCCGACGCCGTCGTGGTCGTGGAGCCGTTCGGCACCCTGATCGGCCGGTCCATCGGCGCCCGGGTCCTCTGGGACCTCTCCCAGGGCCCGACCGCGGACTTCCCGATCGCCGGCTACGCGGTGACCTCGGAGTTCGCCAAGGCGAACCCCAGCACCGTGGCGGCGTTCCAGCGGGCGATGGCGGAGGCCAAGGCGCTCGCGGCCGACCGGGCGAACGTGATCGCGGCCATCCCGAAATACACCAAGATCACCGAGGACACAGCGGCCGACCTCGCCTTCGGAATCTTCCCCACCACGCTGAACGCAACGAGTCTCCAGCGGGTCACCGACACCATGCGCGAGTCCGGCCTCCTCGACGAGACGCTCAACGTGCAGGACCTCATCGTCGCCGGCACGTGAACAGAAACCGTGTCATCCGGGGGGCGATCGGGGCCTGCGCGGCGATGGTCATCGCCGAGACGGTCATCCGGCTGGGGATCGCCGGCTCGGAGGTCGTCCCACCGGTCTCGGTCGTGCTGCTCCGGTCCGTCACGCTGGCGGGGGACCCCCTCTTCCTCGCCGGTGTGGCGGACACGGTCCTGGCCTGGCTGGTCGGCCTGGCCCTGGCCATCGTCGTGGCGGTCACCGCCGGTGTGGTGCTCGGATCGGTTCCGTGGCTCAGTACGCCGAGCCGGGTCGTGGTGGAGTTTCTCCGCCCGATCCCCTCGGTGGCGTTGATCCCGCTGGCGATCCTGCTGTTCGGGGCGGAGACCGAGATGAAGGTGTCCCTGATCCTCTACGCGGCCTCCTGGCCCATCCTGCTCAACACGCTCTACGCGCTTCGGGACGTGGATCCCGTGGCGAAGGACGCGCTGCGTAGTTTCGGCTTCGGTCCCCTGGCCGTGCTCTGGCGGGTCTCGCTCCCCAGCGCGGCGCCGTTCGTGGCGACCGGGGTGCGTGTCTCCGCGGGCATCGCGCTGGTCGTGGTCGTGAGCGCCGAACTGCTGAGCGGCGGCACGCGCGGCCTCGGTGTCTTCCTCATCACCGCGGGCAGCTCCGGAGGCAACACCGACGTGATACTGGCCGGTGCGGTCTGGGCGGGAGCGCTCGGCCTCGTTGTCAACGCGCTGCTGCTCCGGGCGGAGCGCGGCCTCTTCGGCTGGCACTTCGCGCGTGCCGAGGAGACGACACGATGAGCCGGGCCGGTACGGCGGCGCGCGGTGTCATCACCGGGGCGGTGTCCCGGTTCTGGCTCGCGGCCGCGTTGGTCGCGGTCTGGGAGGTCGCCACCCGGATCATCCAGGAGAGCTACTTCCCGCCGCCGTCGCAGATCGTCGCGACGATGTACGAGCTGTGGTTCTCCGGTCCGGCGAGCCGGCTGTTCCTCACCCAGGACGCGCTGGACGACTTCGGGCACAGCCTGTACAACCTCTTCGGAGGGTGGGCGCTCGCCTGTCTCGCGGGGGTCGCCGTCGGCATCACGCTGGGCCTGTCCCGCACGCTGGCCGACTACGTGGAGCCCATGGTCCACTTCGGACGGGCGGTTCCGCCGCCCACCCTGATCTCCTTCTACATCGTGGCGTTCCAGCTCGGGACGCCCATGCAGGTGGCGACCATCGTCTCCGGAGTCATCTGGCCGGTGTTGCTCAACACCACCGACGGCGTCCGTACGGTGGAGCAGCTCCATCTGGACAGCGCCGAGGTCTTCGGGGTGCGGGGGATCCGGAGGCTGCTGTGGATCATCATCCCCGGCGCGGCTCCCAAGATCGTGGCCGGGCTCCGGATCAGTCTGGGCCTCGCCCTGATCCTGATGGTCCTGTCCGAGCTCATCGGGAGCACCGTGGGCATCGGCTCGCTTCTCATAGGCGCACAGCGCAGCTTCGAACTGCCCCAGATGTGGGCGGGAATCGTGATCCTGGGCGTGCTGGGATACCTGCTCAACGCCGTCTTCGTGGCGGTGGAGAAGCGGGTGCTCAGGTGGCATCTGAACGCGCGGAGTGCGACATGAACCCCGGACGGACATCGAGGACGCCATGCGAGTACTGATCATCGGAGGTGGCATCGGAGGGCTCACCACCGCGCTGAGCCTTCACGCCGCGGGTATCGACTGCGTGATCGCCGAGTCGGCCGTGGAGTTGCGCCCGCTGGGGGTGGGCATCAACCTGCAACCCCACGCCGTCCGGGAGCTGACCGAGCTCGGCGTGGGGGACGAGCTCGCGGAGATCGGCGTCCCGACGGGTTCCATGAACTTCACGGACAGGTTCGGCGGAACGATCCTGTCGCTGCCGCGCGGAAGGTTCGCGGGATACAACTGGCCCCAGTACTCCGTTCACCGCGGTGAGCTGCAGATGCTGCTTCTGTCCGCGGTGCGTGAACGGCTCGGCGCCGGTGCCGTCAGGACCGGGCTGCGGCTGGAGGACTTCGAGCAGTACGAGACCGGGCCCGCCGGACCCGCCGGTGTCACCGGCGTCACCGGCGTCACGGTGTCGCTGCGCGACGTGCGGACCGGTGAGCACCTGAAGGAGACGGCGGACGTCCTCGTGGGCGCGGACGGTATCCACTCGGCCGTGCGTGCCAGGCTGCATCCCGGCGACGGGCCGCTGATGTGGAACGGGATCCGGATGTGGCGGGGAACGGCCGAGGGAGATCCCTTTCTCGACGGCACCACGATGATCGTCGCGGGTTCCAACCTGTCGGCCAAGTTCGTGGTCTACCCCATCTCGCGGGCTCGGGCCCGGGGACGAGTGCTGATCAACTGGGTGGCCGAGGTGATGACCGCCGAACCCGGCCCCGTCCCGGCCGCCGACTGGTCCAGACCCGGCCGTCTGGAGGACGTGCTCCCGCATTTCGACGGCTGGAGACTGCCCTACCTGGACGTGCCCGTGCTCATCTCCGGTTCGGAACGGATCCTGGAGTACCCCATGGTGGACAAGGATCCGCTCCCCCGGTGGGGGGCGGGCCGGGTCACCCTGCTGGGAGACGCCGCGCACCCGATGTACCCGGTGGGCGCCAACGGCGGCTCGCAGGCCGTGCTGGACGCCCGGGTCCTGGCCAGGGAGCTGGCCGGCGCGACCGATCCGGCCGCGGGACTGGCCGCGTACGAGAAGGAGCGCAGGACCGCCACCACGGGGCTCGTGCTCGCCCATCGTGAGCTGCCCATGGAGAAAACCATCGCACTGGTCACCGAGCGGGCGCCCGGCGGGTTCGACGACATCGCGGACGTGCTTACGCCGAAGGAACTGGCGGAGATGGCCGCCGCCCAGCAGAGGATCACCGACGTGGACGTGAGCGCCCTCAACGCCCGTTCCTCATGGAATGTTCGTCCGACGGGTGGCCCGGGCCGGTGACCGCCGAGCCGGCCGGGAGCGAGACCGTTCCCGGGGGACGGGCCGCGCTCCCGGCCCGGAAGCGCGGGCGGGGTTTGCGAGGCGGGCGAAACGGCGACGGCCGGTGACGCGAGGTTCACGTCACCGGCCGCCGGCCGTCACTCCACAGCCCCGTCACCACACAGCCCCGTCACCACACAGCCCCGTCACGCAGGCCCGTTAGTTACTCCACAGCCCCGTCACACAGGCAGGGCCTCCACGATGGAGGCTCCCTGGGGCAGCTCCACCTGCCGGCTGAGCCGGAAGTCGGAGGCCTCCAGCAGTGCGGCGTACTCGGAGGTGCTGCGCTCCATGCCGTCCCCGAACAGGGCGAGCATGCGCATGTCGATGTCCTTGCTGATGTGCGGCCGGTCGTCGTCGGGCACCACGGCCTCCACCAGCAGCACCCGGCCGTCGTCGGAAATGGCCTTACGGACATTGCGCAGAATCTGCACAGAGTCCTCGTCGGACCAGTTGTGGATGACGCTGCTCAACAGATAGGTGTCGCCGCCCTCGGGTACCGAGGCGAAGAAATCGCCGGAGACAAATTTGCACCGGTCTTCAAGAGCGGCCTCGGTGAAGAATCGCCTGGCGTCTTCGACCACCTGTTCCTGGTCGAAAAGAATGCCCGCGACATTTGAATACCTGTTCAAAACGGAGGCCAGGATGTGGCCCTTGCCGCCGGCCACGTCCACCAGCGTGCGCACGCCGGAGAAGTCGTAGCGCTCGGCCACCGCATCCGCGAAGGGCTTGGCCCGGACCACCATGTAGTCGTTGAACAGGGCCCCGGCCCGGGGGTTGGCCTTGAGGTAGCCGTACAGCGGGCCGTGCCGCTCGGCGAACCCCGACCTGCCGGTGAGGGCGGTCTGCGGGACCTTGCCCATGCCGTACCAGAAGCCCTCCTCGGCGATCATCCGTACCGCCGGGCGCAGCGAGCCCGGCACGTCGTCGCGGAGGGTGGCTCCGGCCTCGGTCAGCTCGTACACGCCGGGCCGTACCGTCGCGACGATGCCCATGGAGGCGAGTTCGCGCAGCACCCTGCCGAGCGCGGGCGCGTCGGCGCCGCAGCGCCGCGCGAGCTCGTCGACGTCCAGGGGCCCGTCGCGCAGGTGGTCGGCGCAGCCGAGCTCGGCCATCGTCGCGAGGGCGGCGAAGCGGGAGACGCCGCCGATCGCGTCCCAGACCGGTGCCTGTGGGTTGCTCATGGAGATCCTCTCTGTGCGGCGTGCGGATCCGTGAGGGGACCGGCACGCCCGGGTCGGGCGTCCACGCCGGAGCGCCGGCGCGCCCGGGCGGGGGCGCGCCGGCTCCGGCGGGTGTTCTTCACGGCACCGGGAGCCGGGCTCGCCGGGGGTCCGCCGGCGTTCCCTTCGCGGTCCGGGACCGTGAGCCCGGGGCGGGTGCCCGCGCCGGGGGGAGGGGGGAGGGCCGGGCTCAGTGAGCCGGGGTGGACGGGCTGGGAATGCCGCGCACCAGGCGGCCGACCTCGGCGCGCAGGTGCACGAAGTCGGGGTGCTCGCGGGTGGTGATCTGGTCGCGCGGCCCCGGCAGGTCCACGTGCAGGTCGCCCACGATCCCGGCGGGGGCCTTGGACAGGACCACGACACGGTCACCGACGTAGACGCTTTCGTCGATGTCGTGGGTGATCAGCACGATGGTCATGTTGTGCAGGCCGCGGACCCGCAGGGTCAGGTCCTCCAGGTCCTCGCGGGTCTGGGCGTCGACGGAGCCGAACGGCTCGTCCATCAGCAGCAGCGCCGGACGGTAGGCCAGCGCGCGGGCGATGGACACCCGCTGCTGCATGCCGCCGGACAGCTGCCACGGGTATTTGGACTCGGCGCCCCGTAGCCCGACCTCCTCCAGCGCCTCCAGCGCCGACTCCTTGCGCCGCTGCTTGTCCAGACCCCTACGGCGCAGCGGGAGCGAGACGTTGTCGGCCACCGACATCCAGGGGAACAGGGAGCGGCTGTAGTCCTGGAACACCACGGCCAGGTTGTCGGGTGTCTGCTCGACGCGGGTGCCGTTGAGCGTGACCTGGCCGCCGCTGGGCCGGATCAGCCCCGCGATGGAGCGCAGCAGGGTGGACTTGCCGCACCCGGAGGGGCCGACGACGCACACCAGCTCGCCCTGGGCGACCTTCAGGTTGATGCCGCCCAGCGCGTTGTGCGCGGTCGGCCCGCTGCCGTAGGTATGGGACAGGTTCGTGATTTCGAGCACAGCAGGTCCTCAGGTCGTCTGCTTGGCGGATCGGTGCCAGGACAGGACACGTCGCTCGGCCGCCAGGAACGCCGAGTTGAGCGCGTATCCCAGGACGCCGAGCACCACGATGGTCGCCCACACGCCGGGGAAGTCGTACGACCTCTGGGCGTCCAGGAGCTGGAAGCCGATCCCGTCGACGCTGCCGATCAGCTCGGAGAGCACCATGAGGATCAGGGCCAGCGACAGGCTGACCCGGAGCCCGGCGAAGATCTTCGGCATGGCCGAGGGCAGGATGATCCGGAACAGTCGCTCGCGGCCCGTCAGCCCGAAGACGCTCGCGGTGTCCAGGTGCTGGCGGTCGACGTGCCTGGCCCCCTCGCAGGCGTTGATCAGGACCGGCCAGACGATGCCGAACGCGATGAAGTTGATCTGCATCCGGGGACCGATGGCGAACAGTGCCAGGAACAACGCCAGCAGCATGGGCGGGGGAATGGCGCGGGCGAACTGCACCAGCGGGTCGACGAGGCGGAAGAGCAGCGGGGAGCGGCCCAGGGCGACCCCGAGGGCGATCCCGATGATCCCGGCCAGTACCCACGCGGCCAGCAGGCGGCCGACACTCGCGGGAATGTTCTCCAGCGCCGCGTCGGTGAGCCAGAGCCGCTCCGCGGGGCCGGTCAGCCACAACGTGTGCGCGCTGGCCGCGATCTGCGACGGAGGCGGGAAGCTCAGCATCTCCAGGTAGCGGGTGAGCAGCTCCCACAGTGCCACGACGACCACGACCGGCCACAGCCGGCCGATGACACGCATCGGGCCGCTCATCACACCACCTCCGTGCGGGCGGTGTGCCAGCGGAAGAGCCGCCGTTCCGCGAGCACGAACAGGCCGTTGGTGACCACGCCGATGACGCCGGCCCAGATGGCGGCGGCGATGACGTACTCCGTCGCGTCCACGCCGCCCGCGCTCTCCAGGACGTAGCTGCCGATGCCGTCGGCGCCGCCGCCGATCAGCTCCGTGCTGATCGCCACGATGAGCGCGATCGCCGACGCCAGCCGGACGCCGGTGGCGATGAAGGGCGCGGTGCTCGGCAGGGAGACCCGCCACAGCACGGCCGGTTTCCCGAACCCGAAGCTGCGGAGCGTCTCCTTGGCGAGCGGGTCGACGTCCTTGAGGCCGTACATCGTATTGATCAGGACGGGCCAGGTCGCCGCGTAGACGACCAGGGTGACCTTCATGTCGAACCTGTCGGAGAACACGGCGAGGGCCAGCGGGATCAGCGCGATCGACGGGATCGGGCGCAGGAACTCCACGATCGGCCGCAGCGCGCTCTCCACGCGGGGCAGGGTGCCGAGCAGAAACCCCAGGGGCACCGCGATCGCGACCGTGAGCAGCAGCCCGGTCGCCCACGCGCCGAGGGTCGAGGCGACGTCGGAGAGGAACTCCCCGTCCGTCACGAGAGCGACCGCCCGGCCGAGCACCGTGGAGGCCAGCGGGAACGCGATCGGGTCGATCAGTCCGGTCCGGCCGGCGACCTCCATGACGCAGAACAGCCCCGCGACGCCGAGGGCGCCGCAGAGCAGTCTGCTGTCGAGCGGGTTGCGCCGTGTCACCCGAGGTTTCCGGGGAGGATGGTCTTGGCCTGGATGGGGCTCGTGAGGTAACCCTGCTCGAGCATGAGGTCGGCGACCCGCTGCAGGCGGGTCTCGTCGAGGCTGGTGGGGAAGGACCCGAGCGTGATGACGGCCGCGGTCGCCGCGTCGATCTTGGTGTAGGTCGGCAGGATCTCCTCGACGGCCTTGCGGTCGGTGGCGGCGATCTGCTGGGCCTTGGCGACCGCGCGCTGGAAGGCGGCGACCGTCTTGGGGTTCTCGTTGGCGAACTTCTCGGTGACGACGACTCCCGCGATGGGGAAGTCGGCGGTGGAGTCGACCATCGTGTCGGCGAGCTTCTGGGCGCCGAGGAGCTTCTGCGCCGCGGTCAGGGCCGGTTCCGTCATCCAGGCGGCGTCGACGACCTTGTTCTTCAGCTGGGCCCCCATCTCGGGGAAGGGGAACTCCACGAACTCCACGTCCTTCTCGGTGAGGCCGTGGGTCTTGAGCACCGTGGTCACCGCCAGGGTGCCGATGTTCTGCTTGCTGTTGACCGCGATCTTCTTGCCCTTGAGGTCCGCGGGCGTCTTGATCCCGGAGTCCTTCGGCACCATGAGGTTGAACGAGTTCGGGGCCGCCTGGTAGAGGTCAGAGATGATCTTCATCTTGTTGCCCTTGGAGACCGCGAGGAAGGTCGAGACGTAGTTCGTCTGCGTGGCGTCCAGGGTGCCGCCGAGGAGACCCTGCTGGGCCTGGGCGCCTCCGGGCACCACCTCGATCGTGACGGTGAGCCCTTCCTCCTTGAAGAAGCCCCTCTTGTTGGCGATGTAGAGCGCGGCCGAGTCGGGGATCGGCAGGGCCCCCATCTTGATGCTGGTCTTCTCCAGGCCTCCCGCGTTCGCGGCGGCGGTGTCAGTGGGGGTGTCAGAGCTTCCGCAGGCGCTCAGCGCGAGGGTGGCGGCCACTCCTGCGATGACGGCCCGGCTCGCAAGTTTGAACCTCATGGGTCTCCTTAGCTGCGTTTGACCGCCCCTGCCGGAACTCGCGTAACTCATCGGGCGACATGGAGGGGGTCCCGGGAGGCATGTTGGTCAAGGGGGGTATGCCGACCGCCGATCAGAGTAGCGGAGTAGATCAGTCAAATTACAAATATTGCCCCTTTCGCCCCTAAGCCACAAAACGGTCACAGGACTCCCGGCTGCCCCACGCGTATCAATCGCCGGCGGATGGAGCTAGCGGGCGTCGTGAAAGAAGTCAATAAATCTGTTTCGCAACTTTGTGGAAGTTTGCGGTTACAGGACGGAGAGTCATCGCCCGGTTGCGGATGCTGTGTGCCTGTTAAGTGAAGAATGCGAGTTATGTGCTGTTGGCCGAACTCATCCGGCTGTGCTCCAATAACCCCTACCCCATGGATGCGTCGGCGTCACTCGCACATCATTGCGTGACGCGATCCCCTCCAAGCAGACGATCCGAGGAGAGGCAGCGGAGGCCAGTGAGGACAGCGTCAATCCCCAGCGAACGCGAATCCGGGCTGGCACCTGCCCTGGGATTCGACAACCAGGGGGGGCAGCCGCGGAGCGGCCCGGGTCAGGACCTCGACGGTCGCGACTCCGAGAAGGCCGACAGGAACGGCAGCAGGCTCGCGCTCAAGAACTGGCGAGTGAGATCGCGGCTGATCGCGCTCATCGTCATTCCCACCGTCGCCGCGATCGTGCTGGGCGGCCTGAGGGTCACCACCTCGATCAGCAGCGCCGCCGAGTACGAACGCGTGCGCGCCACCGCGGAACTCACCGCCGGCCTCAGCGACCTGGTCGACGAGCTGCAGCTCGAGCGGGACCTGTCGGCCCGGCACGTGGCGGGAGGCCGACAGGCCAGCAGCAAGGCGAGCCTGCGCAAGCAGTACGAGTCCGTCGACCAGGTCGTCGGGCAGGTGAGCCCCGTCGTCAACAGGGCCATGGACGACAGCGGTCTCCTGGAGGCCCTCGGCGCCCGGGGCGAGACCGAGCTCACCCAGATCCGCCGCCGCATCGACGAGCTCAAGAGCGTGCGCGAACTGGCCGCGGGCGCGGCCACCCAGGTGCCGGCCCAGCCCACGATCGCCATGTACTCCCGTACCATCGCGGACCTGCTGGCCCTGCACGACGAGATCATCCAGGGCGTCTCCGACCAGGACCTCACCAGCGGCGCGGCCGCGTTCGCCGCGCTGGCCAGGGCCAAGGAGCAGGCGTCCAGGGAGCGGGCGAACCTCGCCGCCGCCCTCGTCGTCAGGGGGTTCAGCGCCGAGGGCCTCGACGCCATGCTGGCTGCCCGGGCGCAGTTCGACAGCGAGCTCGCGACCTTCCGCTCCGAGGCGTCGATCCAGCAGCGCCAGCTCTACGACGACACGGTCAGCAGCCAGAAGAAGGACCGCGCGGCGGCGACGCGCGCCCGCGCCATCTTCCTGGCCCTCAACGGCCGGCCGCTGGTGAACGTCGACGTCTCCAAGAGCGAGCTCAACGACCTGCCCTCCTGGTTCGACTCCTCCACCGACGTCATCGAGCGCATGCGCGTGGTGGAGGAACAGGTCGCCAAGACCCTCATCATGCAGAGCGCGGACCTGCAGGCGTCCGAGCAGCGCGGCGCGCTGATCGCCGCCGGGCTGAGCGGACTGCTGCTGCTCCTCGTCCTGATCGTCACCGCCGTCATGGCGAGGTCGCTGGTCAGGCCGCTGCGCAGGCTCCGTACCGAGGCGCTTTCCATCGCCGGCCAGCGTCTCCCCGAGACCGTCCAGACGATGCGCGAGAGCGGCGAGGTCTCGGCCGCCGACATCACCCCGATCGGTGTCGCCTCCGACGACGAGATCGGTGAGGTGGCCCGGGCCTTCGACGAGGTCCACCGTGAGGCCGTGCGGCTTGCGGGCCAGGAGGCCACGCTGCGGAGCAACGTCAACTCGATGTTCGTCAACCTCTCCCGGCGCAGCCAGACCCTGGTCGAACGCCAGCTCTCCCTCATCGAGAGCCTGGAGCAGGGCGAGCAGGACGAGGGCCGGCTCGGCAGCCTTTTCCGGCTCGACCACCTCGCCACCCGCATGCGCCGCAACTCCGAGAACCTCCTGGTCCTCGCGGGCCAGGAGCCCGCCCGCCGGTGGAGCCAGCCGGTCCCGCTCATCGACGTGGTCCGCGCCTCGCTGTCGGAGGTCGAGAACTACGAACGGGTCGACCTGCAGCTGTCCGCAGGCGTGTCCGTGGTCGGCACCTCCGTCAACGACGTCGTCCACCTGGTCGCGGAGCTCGTGGAGAACGCGATCTCCTTCTCCCCCCGCGAGACCAAGGTCATCGTCTCCAGCAACCGCATCGACGGCGGCGGGGTGATGGTCTCGGTGACCGACATCGGCATCGGCATGACCGCCGAGGAGCTCTCCCAGGCCAACTGGCGGCTGGCCAACCCGCCGGTGGTGGACGTCTCCGTCTCCCGCCGGATGGGCCTGTTCGTGGTCGGCCGCCTCGCCCTGCGGCACGGCATCCGCGTCCAGCTCAGGCAGCAGGACAACGGCGGCCTGACCGCGATGGTCCTGCTCCCGGAGAACCTGCTCGCCGTCACCAACCGCCCGGGCGGGACCTCCCCCAGCATGCAGAGCGGCGACTGGGCCGGGTCCATGGCCTCCATGGACCGCCCGCCCGTGCTGGCCAGCCCCACCGCCCCCCCGATGCCGTCCTTCGCCTCGTTCGAGGCCGCCCACCAGAACTCGTTCGCCTCCTTCGACATGGGGCAGCAGTTCAACTCCTTCGAGGCCTCGCAGCCTCCCTTTGGAGGCGGCCAGTTCGGGCAGGCACCCGTCGACACCCCCTGGCCGGGACAGACGCCGGCGCCCGGCACCGACCCCGGCCACGGCTGGCCGAACGCCTCCCAGCCCGACCCCTCGGGGTGGCGACAGGGACAGGGCGGGCCCCGCGGTGACGCGGGGCCGTGGTCCACGGGCCCGAACACGGGCCCGCGCGGCGACGCCCCCGTCTGGCCCGGCGGTCAGCAGAGCAGGGACACCGGCTCCGACGTCTGGTCCACCTCCTCTCGCGGCGACTCCGGAGGCTGGCCGTCCACCGGCAACTCCGGGCCGTTCGGGCGGCGCGTCTTCGACCCGGCGGACAACACCGGCCCGCTGCCGGTGATCCCCGACGCCTCGCCCATGGAAGAGGCGAAGGAGGAGTTCCTGCCGATCTTCGCGGCCGTCGAGTCCGACTGGTTCAAGAAGGTCGAGCCGGCCCCGGCCGTCCAGGAGCGGGCCGAAGAGGCCCCCCAGGTTCAGGCCCAGGCCGTTCAGGAGACCGTCCAGCTCTCGCAACCGGCCACCCCCGCACCGGGCGGCTGGTCGTCGCCCGCCGACGCGGGCTGGCAGGCCGCCAAGGCCGCCAGCGAGCCCTCGCTCGGCGGGGTCACCGGTTCGGGGCTGCCCAAGCGGGTGCCCAAGGCGAACCTGGTACCCGGTACGGCCGCGCCCGACCTGAGCGCGGCCCCCCAAACTCCCGTGCACCGGCCGACGGTCTCCCCCGAGGCGGTGCGCAGCAGGCTGGCGAGCTTCCAGCAGGGAGTACGGCAGGGGCGCGCGGCCGCCAGGGGCGGCGCCGGAGACGGGCGGCCGTATCCCGACTTCGGCCGGGATGTTGAAGGAAACAAGGAGGACCGGTGAGCGAGCTCATCATGGTCGCCAAGGAGGATGACACGTGCGCGAAATGAGCCAGGCCGCCCGGGGGGTCAATTGGCTGATCACCGACTTTGTGAACAACGTCCCAGGTGTGGCGCACACGGTCGTCGTGTCAGCCGACGGTCTGCCGTTGGCGTACTCGGACGGATTTCCCAGGGACAGGGCGGACCAGCTGGCCGCGGTCGCGGCCGGCCTGATCAGCCTGACCCAGGGTGCCTCGCGGGTTTTCGAGGGCGGTGCGGTCACCCAGACCGTGGTGGAGATGCAGCGAGGGCTGCTCCTCATCATGTCCATCAGTGACGGTTCCTGTCTGGCGGTGCTGGCCGCCGCCGACTGTGACATGGGACTGGTGGCCTACCAGATGACGATGCTCGTCGAGCGGGCAGGTCAGGTGCTGACCCCGGCAGTCCGCGCCGAACTGCAGTCTTCCCACTCACGGTGACGGCGATGACGCTAGGAGGCTGTCGTGGCAGGCCGAGGCTGGACCGGTGAGGGCGACCCGCACGGCGGGTATCCCTATCAATCAATGGACGACCCCCACCGGCATCAGGGCGGTCCTTCCCATCTCATGCAGCCGGCGCCGTCGGAGCAGAGCTCCCTCGTCCGTCCGTATGCCGTGACCGGGGGGCGCACCGCCCCCCGGACCCAACTCGCCCTGGAGGCCCTGGTCTCCTCGGCGACCTCCATACATCATGATCTATCCACCCGCACCCCGGAGTATCAGGCGATCAGCGCCCTGTGCCGGCAAGTGCGTTCGGTCGCTGAGATCTCCGCGATGCTCCGCATCCCGCTCGGCGTGACCAGGATCCTGGTGGCCGACATGGCCGCCGAGGCCCTGGTGCAGATCCACCAGCCGCAGCTGGACGCGGGCAAGCCGGATCTCAACCTGCTGGAAAGGGTGCTCAGTGGACTTCGCAGGCTCTAGCCGCGGCGGCGGCCTGACATCGACGAAAATCGTCGTCGCCGGGGGATTCGGTGTTGGCAAGACCACGTTCGTGGGGGCGGTGTCGGAGATTCTGCCGCTGACCACGGAGGCGGTGATGACCGACGCCAGCGCCGGGATCGACGATCTCGGCCTCACACCGAACAAGACCACCACCACGGTCGCGATGGACTTCGGCCGCGTCTCGCTGGACCGGGACCTGATCCTGTACCTGTTCGGTACGCCGGGTCAGCACCGGTTCTGGTTCATGTGGGACGACCTGGTCCGCGGCGCGATCGGCGCGATCGTGCTCGTCGACACCCGGCGGCTGGCCGACAGCTTCCCCGCGATCGACTACTTCGAGGAGGCCAAGCTCCCCTTCGTCGTCGCGGTCAACGGCTGGGACGGCACCTACCTCCACGGTGAGGAGGAGGTGCGCGAGGCGCTGACACTGGCCCCGCACATCCCCATCTCCCGGACCGACGCCCGCTCGCGCGACGCGGTGAAGGCCACGCTCATCACGCTCGTGGAGCACGCGCTCACCATGCGGATGGCCGTCCCCGGCTGGGGTCGCTGACCGCTGGAGGGCGTCAGTCGCACCTCCCAGCGGATAGGCTGGGAGGTCGAGTCGCAGACCTGTAGCGCAGAGGCTGGCCAATCACGTGTTCGAGACGCTTTCCGACCGGCTGACATCGGTCTTCTCCTCCCTTCGATCCAAGGGTCGGCTGTCCGAAGCCGACATCGACGCGACCTGCCGCGAGATCCGCATCGCGCTGCTCGAGGCCGACGTCGCGCTGCCCGTGGTCAAGGCGTTCGTCGCCCAGGTCAAGGAGCGCGCCCGCGGCGTCGAGGTCTCCCAGGCGCTGAACCCGGCGCAGCAGGTCGTGAAGATCGTCAACGACGAGCTCATCGAGATCCTCGGTGGTGAGACCCGGCGGCTTCGCTACGCGAAGAACCCGCCGACCGTCATCATGCTCGCGGGTCTGCAGGGCGCCGGCAAGACGACCCTGGCCGGCAAGCTGGCCTGCTGGCTGCGCGAGCAGAGCCACACGCCGCTACTGGTCGCCGCCGACCTCCAGCGGCCCAACGCCGTCCAGCAGCTCTCGGTCGTGGCCGAGCGCGCGGGCGTCGCGGTCTACGCGCCCGAGCCGGGCAACGGCGTCGGCGACCCGGTCGCCGTGGCCCGCCAGTCGATCGACCACGCCAAGCGGCAGCAGCACGACATCGTCATCATCGACACCGCGGGCCGCCTGGGCATCGACCAGGAGCTGATGAGGCAGGCGGCCGACATCCGCGACGCGGTCTCGCCCGACGAGGTCCTGTTCGTCGTCGACGCCATGATCGGCCAGGACGCCGTCTCCACGGCCCAGGCCTTCATGGAGGGCGTGGGTTTCGACGGCGTCGTGCTGACCAAGCTCGACGGCGACGCCCGCGGTGGCGCCGCCCTGTCGGTCCGCCACATCACCGGCAGGCCGATCATGTTCGCGTCGACCGGTGAGAAGCTCGAGGACTTCGACGCCTTCCACCCCGACCGGATGGCGTCCCGCATCCTCGACATGGGTGACATCCTCACCCTGATCGAGCAGGCGCAGAAGACCTTCGACGAGGACGAGGCCGCCAAGATGGCGAGCAAACTCACCTCGGGCGAGGGCTTCACCCTGGAGGACTTCCTTGAGCAGATGATGATGGTCCAGAAGATGGGCCCCATCAAGAACCTGCTCGGGATGATGCCCGGCATGGGGCAGATGCGCGAGCAGCTCAACCAGGTCGACGACCGTGATCTCGACCGCATCGCCGCCATCATCCGCTCGATGACCCCCGCCGAGCGCCACAACCCGAAGATGATCGACGGTTCCCGCCGGGCCCGTATCGCCAGGGGTTCCGGCGTGACGGTGACCGAGGTGAGCGGGCTGGTCACCCGTTTCTTCGACGCCCAGAAGATGATGAAGCGGATGGCCGGCGGCATGGGCATCCCCGGCATGCCGGGCGGTCGCAAGGGCGGCAAGGCCGCGCAGAAGAAGGCGGCCAAGGGGCGCAGGGTCAGTGGTGACCCGCGCAAGGCGGCGCTCGGCAAAGCCGTCCCCGACAAGACCGAAGAGCCCGCGACCCCCGCGGGAAGCGGCCTCCTCGGCAAGCTGGGCTCCCGGCAGCAGCTGCCGCCGGGCCTGGAGCTGCCGCCGGGCTTCGACCCCTCGAAGTTCAAGCTCCCGGGACAGAAATGAGCGATGACGGCTTCCACTCGCGCGCCAGGTGGATCTGGGTGATCATCGTCGGGGGTTTCATCCTCGTCGCAGTGCTCGAGCTCCTCGGGGTACGCCCCAAGTAGTGCCCCGCGCCGCTCCTCGATCCGATCGACGCGGCGTCCGGCCGTGTACCGCCGCCCGCGTGGATCCGCATCGTGGTCGGCCGGGCGGCCGCCACGAAAGCCGCGGTCCTCGCGGCCGGCCGCCCGGCCGGTACTAGTACGGCGGCAGCGGCGGCGACTGCGGGGAGGCAGGGAACCCCGGGAACCCCGGGAACACGGATCGCGCGGACGCTCCCTGGGGGATCGGGATTCCCGGCGGGCCGGCCGGTCCCGGCGCGGCCGGGGCCCCCAGCGGGATCGGGACCACCGGTGAGACGGGTGTTCCCGGCAGGACCACGGTTCCCTGCGGAAGCGGTGCCTCGGGCACGGCCTCCGGCACGGCGGGATCTCCCCACCGCGCGGGCGCCCCGGGTGGTTCGGGTGCTCCGAGTCGTCCGGGCGCTCCCCACGGGGCCTGGGAGTGCCCGGGGGCACGGTCCCCGCCGGTCGTGAGGCCGGTTACGAGACCGGTTCCGAGGACGCCGAGGATTCCCGAGGCCCCGGTGGTCCCGGTGGTTCCGGTGGTTCCTCCGGGGCGCCCGAGGGCTCCGTCGAGGGTCTCGTCAAGGGTTCCGGCGGGGGACGAGATGGGCGCCGGGGACACGTCGGCCTGGCCCGCCGGGGTCGTCGCCCTGATGGCCAGGACCGCGCCCAGCACGGTGACGGATCCGGTCGCGGTCAGCAGCAGAGATCTGAGGGTGGTTGCCACGGCGGCCATTTAGCGCACCAGGCCGGCCCGCCACGGGGTCCGGACACACGGGGATTACCGAGATTTGCCTTCCGGCCGCCGTACCGGATGGCCGAGGGTTGGCCGGGCACCCCCGCACGTCTGGCACAATGACATGTTGGAACATCGTGACACGTGGTTGCCCTCTCACTCCCGCGTGCCATGCCTGTCCCTCGAACGGTCCTCTCCTCGTGCCCCACTCGATGAGACGCCGCTCACCCACGCTCTAATGCAGGAGAGACCACACCAGTGGCAGTCAAGATCAAGCTCAAGCGGCTCGGTATGATCCGCAACCCGCAGTACCGCATCGTCATCGCCGACAGCCGCACCAAGCGTGACGGCCGGGCGATCGAGGAGATCGGCCTGTACCACCCGAAGGAGAACCCCTCGCGCATCGAGGTCGACTCCGACAGGGCGGCCTACTGGCTGGGTGTCGGCGCGCAGCCGACCGAGCCCGTGCTCAAGCTCCTCAAGCTCACCGGCGACTGGCAGAAGTTCAAGGGCGAGCCGGCTCCGGCTCCGCTCCTGGTCGCCGAGCCCAAGACCGACCGCCACGCCGTCTACGAGGCCGCGGCCAAGGAGGCGCTCTCCCTGGAGGCCGCCACCACGCCGAAGAAGTCGACCCGCAAGGCGGCTCCCAAGGCTGAAGAGGCCAAGGCCGAAGAGGCCCCCAAGGCCGAAGAGGCCGCCGCCGAGACCCCGGCTGAGCCCACCGCGGCCGCCGAGGAGAAGCCGGAAGGCGAGGCCTGAGGTGCTCGAGGAGGCCCTCGAGCACCTGGTGAAGGGCATCGTCGAGCATCCTGACGACGTCCAGGTTCACGCCCGCCGCATCCGCAGCGGGCGTGTGCTTGAGGTCCGGGTCCACCCCGAGGACCTCGGTAAGGTCATCGGCCGCGGCGGCCGTACGGCCAAGGCGCTTCGCACGGTCGTGAACGCCCTCGGCGACGGCAAGTACATTCGGGTCGATCTTCTCGACCTGAACGAGGCCCGCTAGCCGGCGAGACGCGTCCATCGAGCGAACGGGCCACCCGCCCAGTGTGGGTGGCCCGTCTGCTTTCCCTAGACACCACTACGTGAGGAGGCGGGCGTGCAGCTCGTCGTAGGCCGGATCGGCCGCCCGCACGGGCTCCGCGGGGACGTGTCCGTGGAGGTGCGTACCGACGAGCCGGACCGGCGCTTCGCCCCGGGCACGGCCCTGGCCACCGACCCCGCGTCGGCCGGCCCGCTGGTCGTCGAGTCCCGCCGCTGGCACTCCGGGATCCTGCTGGTCAGGTTCGAGGGCGTGACCGGCCGTGACCAGGCCGAGGATCTCCGCGGCACCATGCTCGTCATCGACTCGGACGACATCCCGCCCTCCGACGATCCCGACGAGTTCTACGACCACCAGCTCATCGGCCTCACCGTGGTCAAACCCGACGGAGAGCCGGTGGGAGAGGTGTCCGACGTGCTTCACCACGGCCAGGACCTGCTCGTCGTACGGCGCGGCAAGGCCGGGGCCGCCGGGGGCGGCGAGGTCTACGTGCCGTTCGTCAAGGCACTGGTCCCCGAGGTCGATCTCATCAAGGGCATCCTCGTCGTGGACGGCCCCGCCGGGCTGCTCGACCCGGACGAGATCGTCTGACATGCGCGTCGACGTCATCTCCATCTTCCCCGAGTACTTCGCCCCCCTCGACGTCTCCCTCATCGGCAAGGCCCGCGAGCGCGGCATCCTCGACGTCCACCTCCACCAGCTCCGCGACCACGCCCACGACGTGCACCGCACCGTGGACGACACCCCCTACGGGGGCGGTCCCGGCATGGTCATGAAGGCGGGCCCCTGGGGGGAGGCCATCGACGCGGTCCTCGCCTCCGGCCCGGCCGGACCGCCGAGGATGATCGTGCCGACTCCCAGCGGCGTGCCCTTCACCCAGAGGCTGGCGATGGAGTACGCCGCCGAGCCGTGGCTGCTGTTCACCCCGGCCCGCTACGAGGGCATCGACTCCCGGGTGATGGCCGAGTACGGCGCCCGCATGCGCGTGGACGAGGTCAGCGTCGGCGACTACGTGCTCGCCGGGGGCGAGGCGGCGGTGCTGGTGATGATCGAGGCCGTCGGGCGGCTGCTGCCGGGCGTGCTCGGCAACGTCAACTCGGCCGTGGACGACTCCTTCGCGCCCGGCGCGATGGAGAACCTCCTCGAGGGCCCCGTCTACACCAAGCCGCCCGAGTGGCGGGGGCACGAGGTGCCGGAGATCCTGCTCTCCGGGCACCACGGGAAGATCGCCCGGTGGCGGCGGGACCAGGCGCTGCGCCGTACCGCGAGGAACCGGCCCGAGCTGCTGGCGGCGCTCGACCCGGAGAGCCTGGACAAGCACGACAGGCGAGCCCTGGCGGAGCTGGATCTCCCCCAGGCGGGGCCGGCGGATCCCGAGGGCCCGGCCGTCCTGACCGGTTGATTTCCGGTCGGTCGGGAAAATATGGCAGACTGAAGCGTTGCCGCCGACTGCCCATCCGGTCCCCAGACCGGTCTCATCGCGGCCGGCCAGCTCCGAGACATAGTCCACTTCAGCACGCGTGTCCATCGCGACGCCGCCTCGTCGCGGCCGGATGGACCTCCGTGTGCGCTCGTAAATGAGGTCCCACTGCCATGCACACGCTGATCAGCGAGCTCGAGAAGTCCGCGCTCCGCACCGACGTCCCCGACTTCCGGCCCGGTGACACGCTTGAGGTCCACGTCAGGGTCATCGAGGGCAGCCGGTCCCGTGTCCAGGTCTTCAAGGGTTTCGTCCTGCGTCGCCAGGGCGGTGGCTCCCGTGAGACCTTCACCGTCCGCAAGGTCAGCTACAGCGTCGGCGTCGAGCGGACCTTCCCGGTGCACAGCCCGGTCATCGAGAAGATCACTCTCGTGACCCGTGGCGACGTCCGCCGCGCCAAGCTCTACTACATGCGTGACCTGCGCGGCAAGGCCGCTCGCATCCGCGAGAAGCGCGAAGCCCGCTAGGCGCGTCAGCGTCCGCCGGCCTGGCCCGTGCCCCCGTCACCGGGGAGCGGGCCAGTCGCATGTAAGGAGGTTTGACCTCCTATGGCAATACGCATGGCTATGCGGTACCCCGTCACTCGACCACTTGGTACCGCCCATCATCTAGGCTCGTCAGCGATGACTAGCGAAGACCGGGAGTACGGCGCAGTCTCGCGTCGACCTGTCGAGGACGAGGTGGACGTGGTCGCCGAAGACACTCAGAAGACCGCCGGGGACGGCAAGGACAAGAAGAAGGGCTCCTTCTGGAAGGAGTTGCCTGTCCTGGTCGTCGTGGCGTTGGTGCTCGCCCTCATAATCAAGACCTTCGTGATCCAGGCCTTCTACATCCCGTCGGAGTCGATGGAGAACACCCTCCTCACGAACGACCGGGTGCTGGTCAACAAGCTCGTCTACCGCGTCCGCGACATCGAGCGCGGCGACGTGGTGGTCTTCTCCGGGGTCGACTCCTGGGACCCCGAGATCGACCTTGAGGAGCCGCCCAACCCGGTCGCGGGATTCTTCCGCTGGGTCGGCACCGCCTTCGGCGTGGTCCCCGGCGAGAAGGACTACATCAAGCGGGTCATCGGCGTCGCCGGCGACACCGTGAAGTGCTGTGACGCCAAGGGCCGGGTGACGGTCAACGGGGTCCCCCTCGACGAGGAGTATCTCTACCCCGGCGACGTGCCGTCCCAGAGTTTCTTCGAGGCCAAGGTCGGTGAGGGGCGCCTGTGGGTGATGGGCGACCACCGGCTGGTCTCCCTCGACTCCCGCTCCCACCTGGGTGATCCCGGCGGCGGGACGATCCCGGTGGACAAGGTGATCGGCCGGGCCTTCGTGATCGTGTGGCCGTTCTCCAGGGCCACGACCCTTCCCATTCCCGACACCTTCGGCCAGCCGGCCCTCAAGGCCGCCGCGGCCCTGGGAGGGGCCACTCCGCTCCTCGCGGGCTTCGCGGGCGCCGTGCCGCTGGTGCTGTGGCGTCGTCGCTGGCTCTCAAGGCGGTAGCCCCATCTCATGACCGTTGAACCCGAGGCTGAGAAGAAGAAAGAGAAGAGCGGCAAGGGCGGTGGCCTGCGCGAGTCGCTGTTCCTGCTGGTGTGCGGGGTGGTGGCGGCGCTGCTGTTGCAGGCGTTCGTCTTCCAGTCGTTCTGGATCCCGTCGGAGTCGATGCAGAACACCCTTCTGGTGGGTGACCGGGTGGTCGTCAACAAACTGCACGGCGACTCCGAGCGCGGCGACATCGTGGTTTTCAGAGGCTGGAACAACGAGGACACCATCAAGCGGGTGATCGCGGTCGGCGGCGACACCGTGAAGTGCTGTGACGCGAAGAAGCGGATCACGGTCAACGGGGTGCCGCTCGAGGAGAGCTCCTATCTCTTCTCCGGCGACTTCCCCTCGGGGGAGCCTTTCGAGAAGGTCGTTCCCAAGGGGCGGCTGTGGGTCATGGGCGATCACCGCACGGCCTCCGCCGACTCGCGCGCCCACGAGGAGAGGCTGGGAGAGGGGTCGATTCCGGAGAGCGACGTGATCGGCCGTGCCGTCGCGATCTACTGGCCGTTCTCCAGGGCCGCGGTGCTTTCGAGGCCGGAGAGCTTCCTCAAGGTGAGATAGCAGTACCGAATGCACCGGAGGGGGCGTACTCTCTGGTCATGGTCGCTCTGTCACCCGTGGTGCCATGACGGTTGCGTTTCGCCCCAGACCCAGCGTGGTCCGGCGGGATTCGGGACTGTACGGCTACGAGCGGGCTCTCAGCCGGCGCGGGCTCGGTCCCGTGGCGGGAGTCGACGAGGCGGGCCGGGGCGCCTGCGCCGGGCCGCTGGTGATCGCCGCCGTGGTGCTGGGCGGTCCGATCGACGGCTTGGACGACTCCAAGCTGCTGACGGCCTCCCGGCGCGAGTCGCTGTTCGAGCGGATCACGGTGACCGCGCGGGCGGTGAGCGTGGTGGTGATCCCGCCGGGTGAGATCGACGCCCGGGGCCTGCACAGATCCAACATCGGAGGAATGCGCAGGGCCGTGGCGCGGTTACCCTGTCACCCCGGCTACGTTCTGACCGACGGGTTTCCCGTTCCCGGCCTGCCCGCGCCGTCGCTGGGCGTGTGGAAGGGAGATCAGGTCGCGGCCTGCATCGCCGCGGCCTCGATCGTGGCCAAGGTGACGCGGGACGAGATGATGGTGGCGCTGCACGAACGCCATCCCCGGTACGGATTCGCCGTGCACAAGGGGTATGGCACCGCCGACCATCGCAGGGCTCTCAGAACCTACGGTCCGTGTCCGGATCACCGCTTCTCGTTCTCGACGGTGGCGCGGTCAGGAGCGGGCGAGGTGATGGGTGAGAATGAAGTGGGGGCCGGTGCCGTCTGATCGGGCGGGCCGGGGTGGGCGTTTAACAGGAGGACCGGTATGAGCGCAGAGGATCTCGAAAAGTACGAAACCGAGATGGAGCTGCAGCTTTACCGTGAGTACCGCGACGTTGTCGGCCTTTTCACCTATGTCGTGGAGACCGAGCGGCGCTTCTATCTCACCAACTCCGTCGACCTCGACGTGCGCACCGCCGAGAACGGTGACGTGTTCTTCGACGTGAAGATGCAGGACGCCTGGGTCTGGGACATGTACCGCCCGGCGAGGTTCGTCAAGAACGTCCGCGTGGTGACCTTCAAGGATGTGAACGTCGAGGAGCTCGCCAAGCCCGATCTGGAGATGCCCAAGGAGGGTTTCTCCTCCTGAGCGGCTTTCCCGGGCTCTTTCCCCGGTGGCTTTGCCGGCGGCTTCGAAGGCGTCCTCGAGAGGCCGGAGGGCCGGGGGGCCAAGTGGGATGGGGCTGAGCGCTTCGAGGCCTCGTGATGCGGCTGAGCGGCCGCGAGAGGTTGTCCACAGCCACGCTCCGCGCCCGGCCGGATTTCCACAGAATCGCGCTCGGCTTCTTGGTGGTGCGGTGAGCTGAGCGAAGGTCTGGAACCGGAGGTGGTTCCATGGCCGCGAAAGATGAGCTCGGCAAGCACGGTGAGCAGATCGCCGTCGATTATCTGCTGGCACAAGACCTGCAGATCCTGGATCGCAACTGGCGGTGCCCGGACGGGGAGATCGACATCGTCGCCCGGGAGAGGCGCACGCTCGTCGCGGTGGAGGTGAAAACCCGCTCGGGGCGCAGTCACGGCACCGCCTTCGAAGCGGTCACCGACGCGAAGATCGCTCGTCTGCGCAGGCTCGCGGCCAGCTGGCTCGCCGAGCGTCAGGACCGGTTCGACGCGATCCGCGTCGACGTCGTCGCCCTGGAGCGGTTCGCCGGGGATTTCGCCATCCGCCACGAGCGGGGGGTGTGCTGATGTCTACCGGTGTGTTGATGTTCCCCGGCGCATCGATGTTCCCCGGCGTGCCGGATTCTCCCGCGTCGCCGACGTCTCCCGGCCTGTCGTGGATCGTTCGCTCTCCGCGGGGGGTGGGGTGAGTGGCCGTCGCACGCACGCGCTGCGTCGCCCTGGTCGGGGTGACCGGCCGTCTCGTCGAGGTCGAGGCCGATGTCGGCAATGGCGTGGCGGGCCTCCACCTCATCGGCATGCTCGACACCGCGCTGAGCGAGGCCCGAGACCGGGTCCGTTCCGCCCTGGTCAACAGCCGCTACGCCTGGCCAGACGCCCGGATCACGGTCAGCCTGTTTCCCGCAAGCCTGCCCAAGCGTGGAAGCCTGTTCGACGTCGCGATCGCCATGGCCCTGCTCGCGGCGGCCGGGTTCGTGCCCGCCGCCAGGGTCGCCGAGCCGATCTTCCTGGGCGAGTTGGGCCTGGACGGCTCGGTCAGGCCGGTGCGGGGTGTGCTCCCCGCCGTGCTGGCAGCCGTCGCCGCCGGTGCCCACACCGTCGTCGTTCCCGCCCGTAACGCCGCCGAGGCCGGTCTCGTGCCGGGGGTGAGCGTGATTCCCGCGACCACGCTGGGCGCCCTGGTGCGCTGGTTGCGGAGCGACGAGCCGGCGGGAGGTCTTCCGCCGGGTTACGGAGGGGCCGGTTCCGGAGGGCGCGGGGGAGCCGGGGCGGGAGAGCTTGGTGCCGATACCGGTGATCGCGGCCCGGGGGTCGCGTTCCCGTTCCCGCCGGGATCTCCCGGCGAGGCCGGCCCCGGAGACGCTCACGAGGCCGGGGAGGGCCCGGACGACGCTCCCGACCTGGGAGACGTCGCGGGGCAGCCGCTCGCCCGTCGCGCGCTGGAGATCTGCGCCGCCGGAGGCCACAACCTCTGGATGCTCGGTCCCCCCGGTACCGGCAAGACCATGCTCGCCGAGCGGCTGCCGACCCTGCTTCCCGCTCTGGAGCGGGACCAGGCCCTGGAGGTGACCGCCATCCACTCGGTCGCCGGTGTGCTGCCCAGGGACCGTCCCCTGCTGGTCCGCCCGCCGTTCGTGGCGCCCCACCACACCGCGACCGTCGCGTCCGTCATCGGCGGGGGCAGCGGGATGATCCGTCCGGGGGCGGTCTCACTGGCCCACCGGGGAGTGCTCTTCCTGGACGAGGCGCCCGAGTTCTCGACGACCGTTCTCGACGCGCTCAGGCAGCCGCTCGAGTCGGGGCGGGTGACGGTCTCCAGGGCGTTGGCGTCGGTGACCTTCCCCGCCAGGTTCATGCTGGTGCTGGCGGCCAACAGATGCCCGTGCGCGCGGCCCTCCACCCCGGAGGATCCGTGCGCGTGCGCTCCCGCGGCCCGCCGCCGCTATCTCGCGAGGCTCTCCGGCCCGCTGCTCGACCGGGTGGACGTCAAGGTCGGCCTGTTCCGTTCGACCAGGCGCGAGCTCCTCGCCGACCGCCGGTTCATCGAGTCGAGCGGGGTGGTGGCCGAGCGGGTGCGGCTCGCGCGTGAGCGGGCCGCCAGAAGGTTCGCGAACACGCCGTGGCGGTGCAACGCGGAGGTGCCCGCCCGAGCCCTCCACACCGAATACCGGCCGCCGCCCACGGCGATGTCGCCGCTGCTCGGGCATCTCGACAGCGGCCGGTTGAGCGCCCGGGGCCTCGACCGGATCATCAAGGTGGCCTGGACCCTGGCCGACCTCGCGGGCAAGGAGCGGCCGGAGCTCCACGAGACCAACTCCGCGCTGGGGCTCTGGCTGGGGGAGGAACGATGAGCGACAGGCTCGCACGGCTCACCCTGATGCGTCTGGCCGAGCCGGGCGACACCGTGATGGGCGCTCTCGTCGCCCTGCGCGGCCCCGAGGCAGCCGTCGCCCTGGTCCGGAAGGGTTCCGCGGACGCGGATCTCACCCGATGGTTCGCCGAAACGCCCGGCCACCCGGCCGGAAATCCCGGCCGATCGGTGGGCGGCCCCGGCCCGTCGGCCGGAAGGTCCGGCCCGCACGAGGCGGGCTCGGGCCCGCACGACGGAGGTCCCGGTCCAGCCGGCGAAGGTCCCGGTCGGTGTGGCGGGAGTCAGGAGCCGCCGGGCGGGAGGCCCGGCTCAGCCGGTGAACGGTTTCCTCCGCGTGGCGGGGGCGAGGGCCCGCATGACGGGAGCCCGGAGCCGGGAGACGGAACATCCGGCCCATCCGGGGAACGCACCCTCCGGCATGGCGCCTCGGAGGCGGTGCGGCACGGGAGACCGAGCGCGCCCGGCGGCCGTTCCGGCGGCGGCCGTTCCGGGGCGGACAACGGCTCGGAGGCCGCGCGGGATGGGCGGCTCGCGGCCAGGCTGGACCGGATGGTCGCCTCCTGGGCGGCCCGGTTGAAGACGGCCGACCCCGCGCGTGACCTGGCCGAGGGCGAGCGGATAGGGGCGAGGCTGGTGGTTCCCGGCGATCCGGAATGGCCGACCCAGCTGGACGACCTGGGAGACTCCAGGCCCCATGCTCTCTGGCTCCACGGCGACGCCGACCTGCGGTTCTCCTGTCTCAGATCTGTGGCGGTCGTCGGTTCCCGAGCCGCCACGCCCTACGGCACCCACGTGGCGGCGGAGCTCGGGGCGGGGCTGAGCGAGAGGGGGTGGGGTGTCGTCTCCGGTGGCGCCTACGGCATCGACGGGGCCGCCCACCGGGGCGCCCTCGCCTGCGAGGGACCGACCGTCGCCGTGCTGGCCTGTGGCGCCGATGTCGCCTATCCCAGCGCGCACCAGCAGTTGTTCGCCGCCATCCGGGAGCGGGGGGTGCTGGTCAGCGAGTGCCCCATGGGCGCGCACCCGACCAGGCCGAGGTTCCTCATCAGAAACCGCGTCATCGCGGCTCTGTCCAGGGGCACCGTGGTCGTCGAGGCGGCCGTGCGGAGCGGAGCGCTCAACACCGCCGGGCACGCGATCGCGCTCAACCGCCACCTGGCCGCGATGCCGGGCCCGGTGACCTCGGAGTTCTCGGCGGGATGCCATCGGCTGATCCGCCAGGGCAGGGCCATCTGCGTCACCGGTCCCGAGGAAGTGATCGAACTCGCCGGGACGATGGGCACCGATCTGGCCCCCGAGCCGCGCGGTCCGGTGCTTCCTCGCGACCGGCTCGACCCGGAGACCCGGAAGGTCGTCGAGGCCATGCCCACCCGGATCGGTGTGGGCCCCGCGACGATAGCCGTCGCCGCGGGGGTCGACCTGGAGACCGTGCTCGCCTGCCTCGGCGGCCTGGCGGCCGCGGGCTACGTCGAACGCGTCTCCCGGGGCTGGCGCCTCCGTCCCGACCGCCCTCCCGGCGGGTAGCCCGTTCCCAGTCCGTTCCCAGGCCGCGAGGGGCGGTCGTCGGCCGAGCCCAAGGATCGGCCGAGCCCAAGGAGCCAAGGCGGCTCAAGCCAAGGGTTCGAAACGGCCCAAGCCAAGGAGCCGAAACGGCCCAAGCGAGGGAGCCGAAACAGCGCAGGACAAGGAGTCGAGGCGGCTCAAGCCGAAAACTCGTAACGGGGTTTCGGAGCAGCCTACGAAGGGGGCCGCGAGGCCGGAGCGGGCCACAGGGGAAGGAGGCGGACCTGGCCATGACCGAGGAGGAGCAGAGGGTCGAGGTAGGCACGGTCGCGGAGCAGGCCCCAGTGCAGGCAGGCGGCGGGACAGTGCCCAGGAACGTCCTGAAGGGTGCCGATCACCTCGCCGGTGGCCACCGCCTGCCCGCGCCGCACCGAGGGCTGGACGGGAAGGTAGGTCGTCCGCAGGCCACCGGGGTGGAGCACGGTCACCACGCCCCGGTCCGCGAGCGGCCCGGCGTAGCCGACCGTTCCCGCTCCCGCGGCCCGCACCTCGGCTCCGGGAGATGCGGAAAGGTCGGTGCCCCGGTGACCGGCCAGCCACGGCTGTGCCGGTGGTGCGAAGCCCCTGAGCACCCGCGGACGTCCGGCGAGCGGCCATTCCCAGCGCGGCTCTTCCCAGCGCGGCTGTTCCCCGTGGGGCCGTCCCCCGTGGGGCCGTTTCCCGTGAAAGGAGGGGGCGGGTGCCCCAGCCGGACGCGCCGTTCTCGCCGGGCGGCGCGCACCCGGGCGGGCGGCCGCGAGGATGGTCGTGGGAGTCGTCACGCCGTACGCGCGGCCGGTCATGCCGGTGGGGTGGGCGAGGGCGGTCGCGTGACGGGTGCCCGCTGCCGCCGGTATGGCCAGGATCAGTGAGCACAGCAGGGCTCGCAGCCCCACGGTGTGGACGGACTTCATGCCCGTGAGCATGAAGTCCCGTGATGGACCGGGTGTGGGCCGAATGGGATTCTGTGGACAGGCGGTCGAGGATGTGGCTGAGCATGGGGACGAAGAGGATCGCAGGACATCATGTGAACGATGAGAGTCCTGGCGTGTCGCGTGAGATGAGATGGTCCAGAAGTATCGGCTGAGCGGGGAGAGCCGGGAGACGTCGGGTGAGTGGCGAGAATCCGGAACGTCGTATGAGCGGGGAGAGCCGGGGAACGTCAGGTGAGTGGCGAGAGCCCGGAACGTCGTATGAGCGGGGAGAGCCCGGAACGTCGTGTACGAGTGAGGATCGCGTGGTCGAAGAGCGTATCCGCGAGCTGGCCTCCGAGGTGGGCGTCGAGCTGCCGCCGGTCAGGGTGAGCGGGGACGATCCGGTGCTGCCCTCCGTCTTCCGGGTGGGCACCGCGGCCGCCGTCGCCGTCGGGGCCGCCACCGCGGCGGCCGCGGCGCTCAAAGGAGGTGGGAGCCAGGCCGCGGTGGACGTGCGGGAGGCGGCGATCGCCTTCCTGGACGAGCGTCACTTCAGGATCGACGGAGTCGCCGTGGATCTGTGGGCTCCCCTCTCCGGTGACTACCGCACCGCCGACGGCTGGGTCCGGCTGCACTGCAATTTCGACCACCACCGTGACGCGGTCCTCAGGGCGCTGGGACTGCCCGCCGACACGGGCAGGGACGCCGTCGAACGCGCCTGCGCGGGGCGTACCGCCGTCGAGGTCGAGGAGGCGGTGACGGCCGCGGGAGGATGCGCGGCGGCCATGCGCGACCGCGCAGGATGGCGTGAGCACCCGCAGTCGCGGGCGGTCGCCGCGTCGCCGCTCGTTCACCTGACCCGGATCGGCGATTCCGGTGGTCCGAGGCCCGGTGCCCCGAGAGGCGGGGGAGGGCGGGCGCTCGACGGGGTGCGGGTGCTCGATCTGACGAGGGTGATCGCCGGGCCGGTGGCGACCCGCACGCTGGCCGCCCACGGGGCCCAGGTGCTCAGGGTGGGTGCCCGGCACCTTCCCGAGGTTCCGGGGCCGGTGATCGGCACCGCGTTCGGCAAGCGGTCCTGCCACCTCGATCTGAGGACTCCGGCCGGGAGCGCCGCGCTGCGCGACCTGGTGGCGGAGGCCGATGTGCTCGTGCAGTCCTACCGGCCGGGCGCCCTCGAAGCGCTGGGGTTCGGTCCCCGGAGGCTGGCCGGGATCAGGCCGGGAATCGTGTGCGTCGATGTCTCGGCGTACGGCGGGCGGGGGCCGTGGGCGGGCAGGCGTGGGTTCGACAGCCTGGTGCAGATGGTGTCCGGTATCGCCCACGAGGGCGGCGACGGATCGCGGCCGCACCCGCTGCCCGCCCAGGTTCTCGACCACGCCACCGGCCACCTGGCCGCCTTGGGCGCGATGGCCGCCCTGCTCCGCCGATCCACCGAGGGGGGATCCTGGAGAGTGGAGCTCTCCCTGGCCGGGACCGCGCGGTGGCTGGACGGTCTCGGCCGGGTCGGCGGAGCGGCCACGCCGGAGCCCGACGTCACCGGCATGATCGAGGAGATGGACAGCGCCTTCGGCCGCCTGACCTACCTCAGGCCGCCCGGCACCGTCGACGGCGAGTCACCGTACTGGTCGAGCCCGCCCCCGCAGAGGGGTGAGCACCCGCCCGCCTGGTGGTGAGACCTTTCCACGGCCGCTCCCGAAGGGCCTCTCCCGAATCCTGAACGCCCTCTCCCGACGCCCTTTCCCGACGGTCTCTCGCGAACGCCATCTCCCGAACGTCCTCTTGTGAACGTCCTCTTGCGAAGGACCGCTCCCGAACGCCATCTCGCGAGAGGCCCCCGCGAACAGCCTCGCCACGGACGTACCCGCGGCGCGGGCCCACCCGGGACCGGCGTGTCCGTGCGGGCAGGAGCGGCTCGCCGCGGGGTCATCGGGTTCGGGCTGGATCGTCGGGGGC
Source organism: Streptosporangium sp. H16 (assembly GCF_051918855.1). Classification (NCBI taxonomy): domain Bacteria; kingdom Bacillati; phylum Actinomycetota; class Actinomycetes; order Streptosporangiales; family Streptosporangiaceae; genus Streptosporangium; species Streptosporangium sp. H16. The sequence continues at coordinate 57,559 of NZ_JBPXMD010000024.1, read as the reverse complement.
GGGGACGGGGGCGGGGGAGTGACGCAGGGGGGAGAGCCAGATCCACGCGATCGTGGTGAGGACTCCGGCCGCGGAGATCCAGAACACCGGGCGCAACCCGAGCAGCTCGCCGGCCAGGCCGCCCGCAAGGCCGCCGAGGGTGAGGACACCCTGGATCATGAACGACTGCGTGGCGTTGACCCGGCCGCGCAGCTCGGCGGGGGTCTCGCGCAGGGTGATGGCACCCATGCAGACGGAGAAGGCCACGACGGCCGTGCCGGAGGTCACCGCGCTGGCGGACAGGAACAGGAAGCTGCGCCACACCGGTCCCGAGGCGAGCGCGGCGACCACGAAGTCGACGGGGAAGAGCAGCACGGAGCAGGCCAGTACCCGGTTCTCGCCGAAGCGCCGGGTCAGGCGCGGGACGAGGGCCGCACCGAGCAGGCCACCGACGCCGAAGAAGGCGGTGATCGCGCCGACCAGCCCCGCGGGCAGGCCGACCACGGTGAGCGCGTAGATCACGTACAGCGCCATGTACACGCTGCCGAAGAAATTGATCGTGACCCCGGCGGCGCAGAGCGCGCGGAGCACCGGGTGCCCGGCCACCGTGCCCAGACCCTCGCGGATCTCGGTCCACATGCCGCGCGGAGGAGCGGGCGTGTGGTTCTCCGGCGCCTTGATCGACCTGATCAGGAACGCCGAGGCCAGGAACGACACCGCGTCGACCAGGATCGCGAACGGCGCTGTGACCAGGTGGACGAGCAGCCCGGCCAGACCCGGTCCCGCGACGGTCGCCACGGCGAAGGCCGACTGGAAGCCCGCGAGCGCCTCGGTCCGCCGGCTCTCGTGGATCACCGTGACCAGGTGCGGGAAGTTGACCGCCCGGAAGATCACCGAGCAGGTGCCGACGACGAACGCCACCGCGATCAGCCACGGCACGCTGAGTAGCCCGGTGATCCAGGCCGCCGGGATCGTGGCCATGGCGACGGCCGAGACCGTGTCGCAGGCGACCATGACCGGCCGGTGCCGCCTCAGCCGGTCGGCGAGGGCACCCGCCTGGAGCCCGATCAGCAGGTAGGGCAGCGAGGTCGCGGCGGTGAGCACGCCCATCTGGGTCGGGGAGGCGCCGAGCAGGACGGCGGCGGTCAGCGGCACCGCCAGCCGGGAGACCTCGGTGCCGGTCTCGGTGATGGCGCGGGCGGAGAGCAGGAACCGGTAGTCGCGCTGCTTCCTGAGGGGCACCGGCCTGGTCGCGGAGGGCTCGGGAGTCGCGGGAGGCCCGGAAATCGCGGAGGTCATGGGGATCCGTCTCCTTCCGGCTTCCGGAGACTCTGAAGGGAATGCTTCATAACTGTGAAGATAACCCTTCATAGTTATGAAGGCAATGCTTCACATGTGGAGTGGGTACGGTCTGCACATGACCGAGGCACCGAGGCGGAAGTCCCTCACCGATCCCACGGCGATGCGCGCGCTGGCGCACCCCGCGCGGCTCGCGATCCTGAACCGGCTCCAGGCCGAGGGGCCCTGCACCGCGACCGAGGTCGCCGAGGTCGTCGGGGTCACGCCCAGCGCGGCCAGCTACCACCTGCGCATGCTCGCCAAGTACGGCTTCGTCGAGGACGCGCCCGCGCGCGGTGACGGCAGGGAACGGCTCTGGCGCTCCAGTGCCGGGGGTCTCAGCGTCAGCCCCGACCCGGACGACGGCCCGGACGTGCGCGGCGCCAAGGAGTTCCTGATCAAGGCGTTGCGGGAACAGGCGGCGGACGAGGTGAGCAGGGCGATGGAGAACCTTGAGCGGGAGTCACGGGAGTGGCGCGAGGCCGCGCTGTTCAACCGCGCCGTCCTGCTGGTCGACGCGGAGGAACTGAAGGCGCTGAATGAGCGGATCGACGAGCTGCTCGCCCCCTACAAGACCACCGTCAGGGGTCGGGAGGACGCCCCGCCCGGTGCCCGGGTCTCCGAGGCGCAGGTCAGCCTCTTCCCCCGCGCCCGGCGCCGGCCGCACGGTCTTCCACGCGACGGGTAAGGGCCACCTGACACCCGAAGGTCGGGAAGAGGCGCGGTTGCGGGTACACTTTTGGAGGCCTGTGAGTCATGGGCCGACTTCGCATGCCCCGTCAAGAACCGGGGTCCCTCGGTCCGGGCGAGAGCCCGGCTGGATCCTGTTCGGGGCATCAGGGCGACAGCCGCAGGCTGTCGCGTCCAACCGAGAACAGCGCCCAGAGATGGGCGCCCCGATCTGGAGGACAATCAATGTCCACCCCCGTCGTCACCATGCGACAGCTGCTGGAAAGCGGCGTGCACTTCGGCCACCAGACCCGTCGCTGGAACCCGAAGATGAAGCGCTTCATCTTCACCGAGCGCAACGGCATCTACATCATCGACCTTCAGAAGTCGCTGGCCTTCATCGACAGGGCCTACGACTTCGTCAAGGAGACCGTCGCGCACGGCGGCACGATCATGTTCATCGGCACGAAGAAGCAGGCCCAGGAGGCCATCGCCGAGCAGGCCGCCCGCGTCGGCATGCCGTACGTCAACCAGCGCTGGCTGGGTGGCATGCTCACCAACTTCTCCACCGTGCACAAGAGGCTCCAGCGCCTGAAGGAGCTGGAGGAGCTCGACTTCGACAACGTGGCCGCCTCGGGGCTCACGAAGAAGGAGCTCCTCATGCGCCGCCGCGAGAAGGAGAAGCTCGAGCGCACCCTCGGCGGTATCCGCGACATGTCCCGGATCCCCAGCGCCGTGTGGGTCGTCGACACCAAGAAGGAGCACATCGGGATCAGTGAGGCCCGCAAGCTTCACATCCCGGTGGTGGCCATCCTCGACACCAACTGCGACCCCGACGAGGTCGACTACCCGATCCCGGGTAACGACGACGCCATCCGCGCCGTCGGCCTGCTGACCCGCGTCGTCGCCGACGCCGTCGCCGCCGGTCTCATGGCCCGCGCCGGCGCCAACCGCGGCGACGACAAGCCGGCCGTCGCCGGTGGCGCCGAGCCGCTGGCCGAGTGGGAGCAGGAGCTGCTCGCGGGCAGCGCCGACAGCGCCCCGGCCGCCGAGGCCGAGACCGCCGAGACCGCCGAGGCCCCCGCCGAGGTCGCGGAGACCGAGACCGCCGAGGCGACGGACGCTCCCGCCGCCGAGGACGAGTCCGCCGAGAAGACCGAGAAGCAGGCCTAGGTCACCTTCGTACGGCCCCGGCCGTACGACCCGCAAGACCCTTCCGGGTGGGTGCCGCTCAGTCGGGGGCACCCACCCGATCCACGACGATTCCCACGAGGAAAAGACAATGGCTTCCGTGAACATGGCCGACGTCAAGCGGCTTCGTGAGCTGACCGCCGCCGGCATGATGGACTGCAAGAAGGCTCTCGAGTCCTCTGAGGGCGACTTCGACCGCGCGGTCGAGATCCTTCGCCTCAAGGGCGCCAAGGACGTCGGCAAGCGTGAGGCCCGCACCGCCTCCAACGGCCTGGTCGCCCTGAAGCAGGAGGGCGACTCCGCCGCCGCGCTGCTGGAGCTCAACTGCGAGACCGACTTCGTCGCCAAGGGCGAGCGTTTCCAGGAGCTCGCGGGCCAGGTGGTCGACCACATCCTGGCCACCAAGCCGTCCGACGTGCCCTCGCTGCTCGACTCCGAGCTCGCCGGCAAGAGCGTCAAGACGCACCTCGACGAGGCCAACGCCGCGCTCGGCGAGAAGATCGAGATCCGCAGGTTCGCCGTGCTCGAGGGCGGTTTCATCGGCTCCTACATGCACAAGACCGACCCCCAGCTTCCCCCGGCGGTCGGCGTGCTCGTGCAGCTCGACTCCCCGAACGCCGACGTCGCCAAGGACATCGCGCAGCACGCCGCCGCGATGGCCCCGAAGTACCTCAGCCCCGCCGAGGTCCCGGCCGACGTCGTCGAGAAGGAGCGCGCGCTCTTCGAGGAGATGACCCGCGAGGAGGGCAAGCCCGAGGCCGCCATCGGCAAGATCGTTGATGGCCGGATCAACGGCTGGTACAAGGACTTCACCCTCCTTGAGCAGTCCTTCGTCAAGGACAGCAAGAAGTCGGTCGCGAAGTTCGCGGACGAGAATGGTGTCAAGGTCCAGGCCTTCGTCCGTTTCAAGGTCGGCCAGGCCTAATCCCTGACATCCGCTCTTCAAGCAGAGCACCAAACGAGGAGGCCGCCGCCGTGCAGGAGAACCCAGGATCCGCTACGCCGGCGGTTTCTTCGTACTCGGACCCGCTTCGCTGGAAGCGGGTGATGTTGAAGCTGTCCGGCGAGGCGTTCGCCGGCGGCGAGCCGCTGGGCATCGACCCGGGCGTCGTGGGCCACCTCGCCGACTCGATCGCCGAGGCCGTCCGCGGTGGCGTCCAGGTCTCGGTCGTCGTGGGCGGCGGCAACATGTTCCGGGGTGCCGCCCTGTCCGAGCGCGGCATGGACCGCGCGAGGGCCGACTACATGGGCATGCTCGGCACGGTCATCAACTGCCTCGCCCTCCAGGACTTCCTGGAGAAGCGGGGCATCGACACCCGGGTCCAGACGGCGATCACCATGCAGCAGGTCGCCGAGCCGTTCCTGCCCCGCCGTGCCATCCGCCACCTGGAGAAGGGGCGCGTGGTCATCTTCGGGGCGGGGCTCGGTTCGCCGTTCTTCTCCACCGACACCTGCGCCGCGCAGCGAGCGCTGGAGATCGGCGCCGAGGCGCTGCTCAAGGGCACCCAGGTGGACGGCGTCTACGACGCCGACCCCCGCAAGAACCCCGACGCCGTCCGGTTCGACCATCTCGAATATGGTGAGGTGCTGACCCGCGGCCTCGGGGTCATGGACGCCACCGCCATCAGCCTGTGCATGGACAACAGCCTGCCCATCGTGGTCTTCGACCTCATGGGCGAGGGCAACATCCTGCGGGCGGTGCGCGGTGAGAAGATCGGCACGCTGGTGAGTCCGGCACGGTGACGGAACCGGCATGGTGACGGGCCGGCACGGCGACAGGGCCGGTACGGCAACGGGAGCGAGCCCGACGTGGCGAGTGGAGTGGTACGCGAGGTAGGAGCGTCCCGCGAAGCGCGTGAGGGGCGCGTGACCGAGAAGACAGGGAGCGAGCCCGACGCGGCGAGCGGAGTGGTACGCGAGGTAGGAGCGTCCCGCGAAGCGAGCGAGGAGTGGTGAGCGACCAGAGGACAAGGTACGAACCTGACGTAGCGAGCTGAGCGGTACGCGACCGTGGCGGTCCAGGGTGGGCCTCCGGCGTGATGGCGTCCCGCGAAGTGCGTGAGGATGGGGAGTGACCGAGAAGACAGGGAGCCGCTGTGATCGACGAAACCCTCCTCGAAGCCGAGGAAAAGATGGACAAGGCCGTGTCGGTGGCGAAGGACGACTTCGCGGGCATCCGCACAGGTCGTGTCACCCCGTCGATGTTCAACAAGATCAGCGCTGAGTACTACGGGACACCCACCCCCATTCAGCAACTCGCCTCGTTCCACGTGCCCGAGGCGCGCATGGTCATCATCCAGCCTTTCGACAAGAGCTCGATGGCCGCGATCGAGAAGGCGATCCGCAACTCGGATCTCGGTGTGAACCCCGGTAACGACGGGGCGGTGATCCGGGTGGCCTTCCCCGAGCTGTCGGAGGAGCGCCGCAAGGAGTACATCAAGGTCGCCCGGAACAAGGCGGAGCACTCCAAGGTCTCCATTCGCAACATCCGTCGCAATGCCAAGGAGACCTTGGACAAGCTGATCAAGGATGGCGAGGCCGGTGAGGACGAGGTGCGCCGGGCGGAGAAGGAGCTCGACGACCTCACCCAGAAGCATGTCGCCAAGATTGACGAGCTGCTCAAGCACAAGGAAGCCGAGCTGCTCGAAGTCTGAACCATGATCCTTGTCCCGTGCGGGCCGTTGTCCGTACGGGACAAGGATTTTGTGCAGGTATGAAAGTAGGACCCCCTGTGGAACCCGTGGCGGGCAGTAGCCGTACCGGCCGGAACCTCCCCGTCGCAGTGGCGGTGGGGCTCGCCCTGGCGGCGGTCATCATCGCCTCCCTCTATTTCGTGAAGGTGCTCTTCCTCGCCGTGGTGATCGCGGCGGTGGGCATCGGCGTGACGGAGCTGGTCCGGTCGTTCGAGGCCAGAGGCATCAACGTCCCGCTCGTCCCGGTCCTGGCGGGCATGACCGCCATGCTGGTCGGCGCCTACTGGGGCGGTGAGGTGACCGGCTCGGCCTGGGGCGGGACCGCCTGGCTGGTCGGCGTCTTCGCGATGACCGTGCTGGTGCTGATGATCTGGCGGATGTTCCAGGGCACCGAGAACTACGTCCGCGACATCACCGCGACCATCCTGGTCGTCGTCTACCCCTCCCTGCTCGCCGGGTTCGTGGCGCTGCTGCTCGCCGACCCCGACCAGGGCCCGGACCGGGTGGTCGTCTTCATCGCCACCACCGCCGCGAGCGACATCGGCGGGTATTTCGCCGGGATCTCCCTCGGCAGGCACAAGATGTCCCCGGTGATCAGCCCGAAGAAGACCTGGGAGGGCTTCGCCGGGTCGGCGCTGGCCTGCATGGCGGTGGGCGGCTGGCTGGTGGCGTGGCTGCTGGAGGACGACATCTGGAAGGGCGTCCTCATCGGCGCGGTCGTGGTGGTCTTCGCCACGCTCGGCGACCTGGTCGAGTCGGTGATCAAACGCGATCTCGGCGTCAAGGACATGGGCAGCGTGCTTCCCGGTCACGGGGGCATGATGGACCGCCTCGACTCCATGGTGGCCGCGCTGATCCCGGTCTGGGTGCTGCTCACCCTGCTGGTCTGAGCCCGCTGGTCTGAGCCTGCTGGTCTGAGCCCGCTGGTCTGAACCGTGCCGGCCGGAGTCACAGCGCCTCCAGCGCCTCCCGCCCGCGCGTGACGTCCCGCGCCCCGGTACGGCTCCCGCGCAGTCCCGGTCATCCCGCCCTGGTGAGCCGGGTCGCGGACAGGCGCGGGAGCACCGCCCGGTAGCCCTCGGCCGAGACCAGGCTCAGCTCGTCCGGAGTGATCGGGACGAGCCAGAGCCACTGCACGGAGTCGCCGCCGAAGGAGAAACCCGACAGGTCGGGCAGCCCCGGCAGTCCGGTCAGCATCATGACGCCGCCGTAGGCGGAGCCGAGCGGGAAGGTCTCGGGCCGGTGGTACCACCTGGCGGTGTGGCCGTGGCCCAGCCAGGTGACCGAGTGCCACGGATACTGCCCCAGCCACAGGAACAGCCGGGCCGCGTCGCGGGCGTCGCCGGGGGAGGCGACGGCGAGCTCCACCCGGGCGTACGCGTCCGGCCGGTCGATGTACTGCTCGACGGTGGGCATCCGCTGGCAGCTCATCCCGACCGTGGAAAGGATCGTGTGCTCCCTGCCTCGCTCCGGGGGGCGTTCGGTGATGCCCACCGCGGGCATCCGCTCGCCCCCCGCGTCCCAGAACCTGCCCGCGGTACCGACCTTGCGATCCAGGTGGCCCATCACGAACTGCTGGAACGAGGCCCAGGAGCCGTCTTTCGCGCGCCACTCCCAGTAGGCGCGGGCCTTGGCGATCCGGGAGGCCAGACCTTCGTGGGCCTCCTCCAGCGACCAGGCGAACGGGGATTCGCCCAGCGCGTCGCGGGAGTAGCCGGGCATTCCCCTGCCCATGTCCGCCCATCCAGGAATGACCGCGAGCAGCTCGTCGTTCTCGTACAGGGCGACGCCGTCGCCCTCCTCGAACCACAGCGATCGCAGCGCGCCCAGGGGCCCCCTGCCGTCGGGGTGGCGGGTGTTCGCCCTCGGGGCCATCGGCGGCAGTTCGGAGTTCAGGCGGTCCGGGTCGATCGCGTCCGGGGCCGGGCGGTGGTTGGCCAGCCAGACGGCTCCGTGCACCGTTCCCCCCGGCCCGCACAGGTAAGCTACCGAGGAAGTCTCGTCGCGTTCGACCACCAGGGTGCGGCTCCCGTAGGGGTTGACGTCGGTGAGCACGACCTCGACGCCGTCCCCCCGCTGTTCCGCGGGGCCCGTGGGGCGGTTTGTCGCCATACCTCCGGACTCTAGATCACTGTCGGGCACCGCTTCGAGCATTCGCGTAACCGTTGAGAGAAGGCGTTGGACTTGTCGACCGTCAGCCCGTCCGGGACCCCCGTACCCGGCCAGCTCACCTTCGTGGCGCCGCGCCGGGCCAAGCCCGCCCGCCACCTGGCCGACCTGACCATGGCCGAGCGCCGGGCGGTCGTCGCCGAACTGGGCGAGAAGCCGTTCCGCGCCGATCAGCTCTCCCGGCACTACTTCGAGAAGTTCAACGGCGATCCCGAGCTGATGACGGACCTGCCGACCGCGGCCAGGGAGAAGTTCGCCACCGCGCTGTTCCCCAGCCTGCTGACCTCGGTCAGGGAGATGACCACCGACGCGGGCACCACCCGCAAGACGCTGTGGCGGCTCTTCGACGGCGCGCTGGTCGAGTCGGTCCTCATGCGCTACAGCGACCGTACGACCATGTGCGTGTCGTCACAGGCCGGATGCGGTATGAACTGCCCGTTCTGCGCCACCGGCCAGGCGGGACTGACCCGCAACATGACCACCGCCGAGATCGTCGAGCAGGTCGTCGCCGGGGCCCGCGCGCTCGCGGCCGGTGACGTCCCGGGTGGTCCCGGGCGGGTCAGCAACGTGGTCTTCATGGGCATGGGCGAGCCGCTGGCCAACTACAAGGCCGTGATCGGCGCCGTCCGCCGCATGGTCGAGCCCGCTCCCGACGGCCTGGGCATCTCCGCCCGCGGTGTCACCGTCTCCACGGTGGGTCTGGTCCCGGCGATCGGCAAGCTCGCGGCCGAGGGCCTGCCGGTGACGCTGGCCCTCTCGCTGCACGCGCCCGACGACGAGCTCCGCGACACGCTGGTGCCGATCAACACCCGCTGGAAGGTCGCCGAGGTCCTCGACGCCGCCTGGGACTACGCGGCCAGGACCAAGCGCCGGGTCTCCATCGAGTACGCGCTGATCAAGGACATCAACGACCAGGAGTGGCGCGCCGACCTGCTCGGCAAGCTGATCAAGAACAAGCTGGTGCACGTCAACCTGATCCCGCTCAACCCGACCCCGGGTTCGAAGTGGACCGCGTCCCGTCCGGAGGACGAGCGCGCCTTCGTCCGCCGCCTGGAGTATCACGGCGTGCCGGTGACGGTCCGCGACACCCGCGGCCGCGAGATCGACGGTGCCTGCGGCCAGCTCGCCGCCGCCGAGTAGCCCTTACCGTACGGCTGCGCCCCCCGAGGCGCCGACCGCCGCCCCGGCCTACTCACCCGGGGCGGCGCTCCCCGGCCGTTCCGGGCTCCCACCGCATCGCCGACCGGCCCGGTGCGGCCCGCCCGGATTCCCACGCCGTGGCCTTGGCGTTCCCCGGCACGGTCATGCCCACATCGACCGGCACCCCGCGAAGCAGCGGCCATTCCGCCGCGTTGTCTGCGATCGTGCCGGCGGCGACCTGACGACCGATCCACCAGAAAAGCAGCGGCCATCCTGCCAGCAACCCAGCGGCCATCCTGTCGGTCACCATTGCTCCCGCGACGCATATTCCACGGTCAGGGGCTTGTAGCTCCCTCTCGGCAGGGGCACTTTCAGGCACGTCAAAAGGCAGTAGAGAGAGGTCCAAAACGGACTGCATGCCATGTCGGCGACCGCTGCCTGGGAGGCTGCCACAGGGGTGACCGCTCGAGTTCCCGATCCCTTTGAGTGGCTGTCGCAATGCCGGCTGCCTCTTCCAGGATTTCCGCTGTCGCGCCTGGCGCGAGTCGCAGCATCGGGATCAACGGCACGCGTCGCCAGGGCTGGTTCTCCAGTCGTGTCTCTTCTTCCAGGTTGCGGGCCAGTTCTCCCACGGTCGCTCCACAGCGGACGTTGCACAGGCCGTGCTCAAGCCCGTACGCCGGCAGATTGGTACGCCGTACGGCGTACCAGCCGCCTCCGGTGCCTTCGGTGATGATCCAGGTGCGCCCGTAGCGAGTCATCGGCTCTGTGCTTTCCGGATGAGTTTCGCAGCTTCCTCGCTCAAGGCGCGGACCACGAACTCCATCGGATCGGATACCTATTTAGAGGAAATGCTGCCATTCTCTCCTGTTTCTGCCTTCGGATATGTGGTGATCCGCTACCGTCGCCCGTTACGACAGAAGATCGACTAGAGACTGGAGCATTGTGCGAAGAAGAACCTCTTGGTTCGCCGTCCTCCTGGCGACGGTGACGGTTTTACCGGTCGGGGTGGCCAGTGCGGACACCGAAGTCCTGAGGGCGCAAACCATCGCTTGGGCGCCCTGTGAGGAGGAGCCTGCCGCCGAGTGCGGCACGTTGAGCGTGCCCATCGACTGGTCGAAGCCGGGCGGGGCGAAGGTCGACATCGCCGTCGCGCGGCGGAAGGCCACGGATCCGGCCGCGCGGGTCGGTTCGCTGGTGATCAATCCCGGTGGTCCGGGCGGGTCGGGAGTGGAGGCCGTGTACGGCGCCCCCGGGTCCTACACCGAGGAACTGCAGCGACGGTTCGACATCGTCGGGTTCGACCCTCGGGGCGTAGGGCGCAGCAACCCGGTGATCTGCTCGGCGTCGGTGTACAATCGGATGCCGCACACCGTCATGAGAAGCCAGGCCGACTTCGACGCCTGGAACGCGTTCACCAAGAAGCTGCACGCCGACTGCCGCGCTCGTACCGGTCCGCTGTACGACCACGTCGACTCCGTCGACGTCGCCCGTGACCTGGACGCGCTGCGCGCCGCCCTGGGCGAGGAGAAGCTCACCTACTACGGGATCTCGTACGGCACCCTGATCGGCCAGATGTACGCCGAGCTGTTCCCCGGCCGCGTCCGGGCCCTCGGGCTCGACAGCAACATGGACCACAGCCTCGGCGTCGCGGGATTCCTGGCCACCGAGGCGCTCGCCATCGAGGACGCGTTCGACCAATTCGTCGGCTGGTGCGAGCAGGACACCAGCTGCGTCCTGCATGGGCGTGACATCCGTGCGATCTGGAAGGACCTGCGGGAGAAGGCGCGGCGCGGTGAGCTGAAGTACCCGAGCACGGGCCAGACGATGACCGAGTTGCAGGTCATCTACAACGCCGCACTGGGCACCGAGGGGCCGGCCTGGAACATACTGAGCGAGGTGATCAACTGGTTGGACGGTGGGCCGCAGCCGGAGTGGGTGCCCCCGCTGCCCGGCCGGCAGCCCGTGGAGGGTGACGTCGCGTATCTGCCGACCGCGGTCCTCTGCCAGGACTACAACCTCAAGGTGCGTAACTACTCGGAGTACGCCGCGCTCATGCGTGTCTCCAACCGGCTCGCACCCGACACGGGGTACCACCCGTACCCGATCGACGATCTGCCGATCTGCATGAACTACCCGACCACCAACGCGCCGCACGCACTGCGATACACGGGCGACGCCCCGCTGCTGCTCGGGAATTCCCTGCACGATCCGGCCACCCCGTGGATATGGTCCGCCAACGCGGCCCGTCAGCTCGGGTCCAAGGCGGTGTTGCTCACATACGAGGGCTGGGGACACCGCATCTACGGCAAGGACAAGTGCCAGACGGACATCTTCGACGAGTACCTGATCTCGCTGAAGGTGCCGCCGCGCGGCACGCGCTGCGCCGTGGGCACGCCCGAGGAGAGCATGCTCAAGCAGCAGGCGCCGTCACGGACGTGGCCGACCGGCCCGAACCACTGGGCGGCCGGCCCGGTCGCGGCCTTCTAACTCCGGAGGCGGGTCTCCGCCCGGGCGGCTCATCCGGGTGAGATTTGTACGGCTGTCGAGTGGGTGGGTGTCGTCGAACCACGGCGAGTCCGGTGGTTCGACGACACCCGTTCAGGGGTTCAGACGGCGCAGGCGCGCGTACAGGATGAGGCTCGCGGCGGTCCAGAAGAGGGTGGCGGCGGAGATGGGGAGCACGACGGTGTCGAGCAGGCCGTCGTTGGCGGCGCGCATCCAAAGCATGATCGGCACCGAGAGGCGGCCCACCGGGGTGAGGCTGACCAGCAGCAGGGCGAGATAGCCGCCGAAGAGGGCGAGCATCGAGACGGCGGGGGAGGCCAGGATCGGGCGGCTGGTCAGGGCGCCCAGGGCCGTTCCCGCGCTCACGCCGAGCACGTGCAGCGCGATGCCGAGCGCCAGGTCGGCGGAGGTGGGCATGGCCGCGAAGCCGTGGAGCAGCGGGAACCCGACCGCGATCGCCGCCATGCCGAGGGTGACGGTCAGCGCGGCGAGCAGTCCGGCCCCGATCTCGCGACCGGGTCGTCCGGCGGCCGTCATGGAGATCAGCCGCTGCGTCGGGGGCTCGGTGTCGAGCAGTCCCCGGGCGGCCCAGGCGAAGACGAGGATCAGCAGTCCGGCCGAGTCGGCGTACGCGGACAGCTCCTTGCCCGGCGGGGTCAGCGTGGAGTAGAAGATGAGCAGCATCACGAAGAGCCCGATCATCGGCTGGAGCAGCCGGTGCGACCGGGCGTAGGCGGCGAGCTTGAAGCGTACGAGGTGGATCATGATGACCGCCTGGTGAGGTAGCCGTCGGCGCGGAGCTTCTGTTCCACCTCGTCGGCGTCGTCCGCGTCCACGACCACCTCGATGACCACCTGTGCGGACGGTGCGTCGGGGACGTCCCGGGAGGGGGCGGTGGAGCCGGGCGGGGGGAGCGTCGAGGAGATCGCGACGCCGCCGTCCGCGACGAGCCAGTGTTCGGCGCCGGGGAAGTCCTGGAGTTGTTTTTGGTGGTCGCTGACCACGACGGTCCCGCCGCGCGCGGCGATCTCCTCGATGATCACGGGGAGTTCGGTGCGGGTCTGCTCGTCGAGCCCGGCGAAGGGTTCGTCCAGGATGAGCAGGTCCGGCGGGGCGAGCAGCGACTGGATGAGTCCCACCTTCTGCGCGCTGCCCTTGGACAGGTCGCCGAGCGGCTGCTCCAGCAGGTGGGTCGCGTTCAGCCGTCCCGCGAGTTCTCCGGCGGCTGAGCCGGAGGAGAGGCCCCGGATCCTGGACATGTGGGCCAGGTAGGCGGCGACGGTGAACGGCTGGTCCACGGGGAACACGTCGGGGGCGTAGCCGACGACGCCCGGCCGGTCGGAGACCGATCCCCGGGTCGGGGGGACGAACCCCGCCATCAGGCGCAGCAGCGTCGACTTCCCCGCGCCGTTGCGGCCGGTGACCTCGACGACGGAGCCGGGACGGAGCGTGAGCTCGACGTCCCGCAGGACCCAGGGGCCGCGCCGCGAGTATCGGAAGGACACCGTGGAGAGCCGCATAGGCCGCAACCCTACCGCGATCATCTGCTTTCCGGCCTGCGCCCTCGATCTCCCGGTTCTCCGGCCGGGTTCCCGGCGTCCGCGCTTTCGGCTGTGTCCCCGTGTCCCTGTGTCCCCGCTCACCCGGTGTCCCGCCCGGCCCGGCGGGTCCCGCTCTCCCGCCGCGCCCTCCCGGGACGTGAACGGGGACCCCGCGTGAACGCGAGGTCCCCGTCGTCATCGAGCCTGGGCGGTGTCACGCGCCGTCCGGCTCCGAGTCCACGGGATCAGCTGCCGTAGACGTCGAGGTCCCACAGCGAGTAGCCGTAGGCGGTCAGGCCGCGCTGGGTGCCGTACACGCGCACGTAGCGCCCGCTGCCGCTGACGGTCAGGTCGTCCACCCCGCCGTCGGAGGCGACGGTGGAGTAGACGTCGGTCCAGGTGCTGTTGTCGGTGGAGGTCTGCACCTGGTACGCCTTGCCGTAGGCGGCCTCCCAGTTCAGCCGGACCCGGTTGATCGAGCGGGTGGCTCCCAGGTCGACGGTGATCCACTGCGGGTCGCTGTAGGCGCTGCTCCAGCGGGTGGCGGGGTCGCCGTCCACGGCGTAGGCGCCGACCCGGCCGTTGCCCTCCTCCACGCTGCTGGTCGTGACCGGCTTGCCGACGGACAGCAGCGTGGGGGTCGAGGTGGCGGGGGTGCCGTAGACGCTGAGGTCCCACAGCGAGTAGCCGTAGGCGGGCAGGGCTCGCTGGGTGCCGTGGACGCGCACGTAGCGTCCGGTGCCGGTGAGGGAGAGGTCGTCGACCCCGCCGTCGGAGGTGGTGGTGGAGTAGGCGTTGGTCCAGGTGCTGTTGTCGGTGGAGGTCTGTACCTGGTATGCCTTGCCGTAGGCGGCCTCCCAGTTCAGCCGGACCCGGTTGAGGTCGTAGGTCGCGCCGAGGTCGACGGTGATCCACTGCGGGTCGGCGTAGGTGCTGCCCCAGCGGGTGGCGGGGTTGCCGTCCACCGCGTTGGATCCGGCGTGCGCGCTGCCGCTCTCCACGCTGGAGGTCGTTACCGGCCTGCCCCGTGCCAGGTCGGTGGTGGGGTCGGGGTCGCCGGGCGGGGTGCCGGCCCCGGCACCGGTGAAGGTGTAGCTGTCCAGGTCGAACAGGGCGCCGGTGCCGGTTCCGGTGAAGACGATGTACAGGTCGTGGGTGCCGTCGTCGGGTTTGGTGACGGGGGCGGTCACCTCGGCGTAGTTGTCCCAGCCGCCGGTTCCGGCGACCGCGACGCGGGCGACCTCGGGGCCGGTGGGCGAGTCGAGGCGGAACGACACGGTGCCGCCCGCGTTGGCGGAGGAGACGCGCGCCCTCACCCCGGTGATGCCCTTGAGGCTGATGGCGTGGTGCTTGACCCACTCGCCGTTCTGGATGTCACCGAGCCGCTTGGCGCCCTCCGCCGCCGCCTGGTCGACGACCCTGGGGCCGTTGAGCTGGACGTAGTGCTCGGCCTGCCACTGCTTGGGCCAGAGCGTGATCTCCTTCTCGCCGGTGAGCGGGACGCTGCCGGTCGCGCCGCGGTCGGTGTAGCCGCCGCGGATCACGAAGAACTGCACGGCGTCGAGCCCGGCGTGGATGGGACCGGTGTTCACGGTGAAGCCGCAGCCGGTGCCCTGGCCCTCCTCGTGGGCGTGCTCCTGGTGGCCGAGCGCGGCACGGATGACGACGTCGGCGCAGGGGGGCGTGCCGTCCTGCGCGTCGGTCGCGGTCGCGGTCGAGACCAGGTCGTCGCCCCAGCTGTACATGCCTCCGGCGGGCAGGCCGTTCAGCGTCACCGCGGGCCGGTTGTTGCCCACCACGATGGGGACCACGACGGTCCCGGTGCGGTTGCCCGGGTCCCTGACGGTGAGCCTGGCCCGCTTGTCGCCGTTGGTCGTGTAGGTGTGCATGGGGTTGGCGGCGGTGGAGTCGACGGTGCCGTTGTCGTCGAAGTCCCAGGCGTAGGTGAGCGCGTCACCGTCGGGGTCGGAGGTCCCGGCACTGGAGAAGGTGACCGCGAGCGGGGCGAGCCCGTTGTCCCGGTTCACCGTGGCCTGGGCGATCGGTGACCGCCCGCCCTGCACGTGGTTGATCTTGTAGAGGCCGGCGTCGGAGGCGCCGGAGAAGTAGCCGCTGCCGTACTCCAGCAGGTAGAGCGAGCCGTCGGGGCCGAACTCCATGTCGATGGGGTGCACGAGGTTCATCCCCGCGAGCACCGGCTCGATGACGGTCGGCGTCCCGGTGGTCGGGTTGCCGTTGCCGAACTGGACCTCCTTGATCCAGTTACGGCAGTACTCGGAGATCAGCAGCTTGTTGTCGTAGTAGACGGGCCACTTCACGTCCGAGACGAGGTTCGGGTCGTAGTGGTAGACCTCGGCGTGGTTGGGGGAGCCGCAGCCGCCGGGGTTGTCCAGGGCGGGCCACTCCTTGCTGCCGCCGTGCTGCTCCCAGACCAGCGCGGGCTTGGTGGGGGGCAGCTGCTGGAGGCCGGTGTTGCGCGGCGAGTTGTTCACCGGGCCGGTCGTGCCGCCGCAGGGGAACCAGCCGCGGGGGGCGTTCGCCGCGAAGTCCCAGTCGTTGTAGGCGACGTTGGGACCGCCGCAGTAGGGCCAGCCGTAGTTGCCGGGCCCGGTGGCGCGGTTGAACTCGTCGTAGGCGGCGGGACCGCGGTTGGCGAGGGTCGCGTTCGCGTCGGGGCCGACCTCGCCCCAGTGCAGGGTGTTGCCCGACTTCTTGTCGACCCAGATCCGGTACGGGTTGCGGGTGCCCATGACGTAGATCTCGGGCCTGGTCTGCGCGGTGCCCGGGGCGAAGAGGTTGCCCGCGGGGATGGTGTAGGTGCCGTTGTTCTCCGGGTGGATCCGGTTGATCTTGCCGCGCAGGTCGTTGGTGTTGCCGGAGGTGCGCTGCGCGTCGTACTGCGGGTTGCGGCTCGTGCGCTCGTCGATCGGGGCCATGCCCGCCGAGTCGCCGCCGGAGTTGGTGTTGTCGCCGACGGCGAAGTACAGGTTGTCGTCGCTGTCCCAGGTCATCGAGCCGGCCGAGTGGCAGCACAGCTCACGCTCGGTGGGCCACTCGATGATCATGTCCTCGCTGGCCGGGTCGAGGACGTTGGCGGTGGTGTTGAAGGTGAACCGGGAGATCCGGTTCACCAGCGGCGTCACCTTGGGCGAGTGGAAGAGGTACACCCAGTAGTTGGTGGCGAACTTCGGGTGGAGGGTGATGCCGATGAGCCCGTCCTCGAAGCGCGCGTCCAGCTGGAGCGTGAGCGCCACGGTCGTGGCCTTCGTCGCGGGGTTGTACAGGCGGACCTGGCCGCCGCCGGAGGTGGTGCCCCGGTTGATGTAGAGGACCTTGCCGTCGGGCAGGACGGAGAGCTCGATGGGCTCGCCCATCGACAGCCCGCCGTCCAGCTTGACCTTCTCGAACGCGCTGGTCGGCGGCGGGGCGAGAGCGGCGGTGGTCCCGAGCGAGGAGGCGGAGGCGGTCCCGATCGTGGTGGCGGTCGACGCCGCGGCGGTGGTGCCGGTGGCTCCCGCCGCGGCGGCGGCGAGAGCGAGAACGAGAACGCCCAAGGTCGTACGAAGGCGCGTGAAACCTAACACGAAGGTCTCCTGGGGGGTGAAAAGGCAGACGCGTGCGGAGTGGTGTCAGGTGCCGTAGATGTCGAGGTCCCACAGGGAGTAGCCGTAGGGGGTCAGGCCGCGCTGGGTGCCGTACACGCGCACGTAGCGTCCGGTGCCGCTGACGGTCAGGTCGTCGACGCCCCCGTCACCCGCGGTGGTGGAGTACACGTCGGTCCAGGTGCTGTTGTCGGTGGAGGTCTGCACCTGGTACGCCTTGCCGTAGGCGGCCTCCCAGTTCAGCCGGACCCGGTTGATCGAGCGGGTGGCTCCCAGGTCGACGGTGATCCACTGCGGGTCGGCGTAGGCGCTGCCCCAGCGGGTGGCGGGGTCGCCGTCCACCGCGTTGGATCCGACGTGCGCGCTGCCGGTCTCCACGCTGCTGACCGTGACCGGCCTGCCGGCGGACAGCAGCGTGGGGGTCGAGGAAACGGGGGTGCCGTAGACGCTGAGGTCCCACAGCGAGTAGCCGTAGGGGGCCAGGCCGCGCTGGGTGCCGTACACACGCACGTAGCGTCCGGTGCCGGTGAGGGAGAGGTCGTCCACTCCGCCGTCGGAGGTGGTGGTGGAGTAGGCGTTGGTCCAGGTGCTGTTGTCGGTGGAGGTCTGCACCTGGTACGCCTTGCCGTAGGCGGCCTCCCAGTTCAGCCGGGCCCGGTTGAGGTCGTAGGTCGCGCCGAGGTCGACGGTGATCCACTGGGGGTCGGCGTAGGCGCTGCCCCAGCGGGTGGCGGGGTCGCCGTCCACCGCGTTGGATCCGACGTGCGCGCTGCCGGTCTCCACGCTGCTGACCGTGACCGGCCTGCCCCGCGCCAGGTCGGTGGTCGGAGGGTTCGAGGGACCGTCCTGCTTGATGCGGATGTTGCGGTAGTTGATGTCGAGCCCGTCACCGTCGTTCTGGACGCCGATGTAGCCGTTGGCGATGTTCCGCGTGCTCGTGTAGTCGTTGATCTTGGTGCCGTTGAGGTAGATCTCGACGCGCTGCCCGTGCACCGCGATCTCGTAGGTGTTCCAGGAGCCGGGCGGGTTGAGCGCCGCGGCGCGCGCGGCCGTGTCGGGCGCCTTGAAGCTGTAGACGCTGCCCGTGGTCCGGGTGGGGTCGGCGTCGGAGGCGTCGATCTGGATCTCGTGTCCCAGGTCGACCGGCTGCCACGGGTCGTTGCCCGGGTCGGGGAAGCCGATGAAGACGCCGCCGTTGTCGTCGCCCGGCATCATCCAGTCGAGCTTGAGCGAGTAGTTGGAGAAGGTCGAGACGGGGTACCAGAGCAGGCCCATGCCGCCGACCGAGGACAGCGTCCCGTTGGCGAGGGTGAAGCCGCCGGGGCCGGCCTGCCGCCACTTGCCGAAGCTGGCCTGTGTGCCGTCGAACAGCGGCGTGTAGCCGGTCTCGGGACGGCAGTCGGCGGCCTTCGCCTTCGCGGCGACCTGGATGCCGCCGAGCAGCATCTTCGTGAAGCCGGGGTCGGCGTAGGACTCGTCGGTGTGACCGAGGCCGGTGTACCAGGCCCGGCCGCCCTGGTAGTCCTGGCACCAGGTGATCGGGTGGTCGGCGCCCATGCCGCCGCCGCTGTAGGACGACTCGTCCAGGTTGGCCAGCACCTTGACGGCGGTGCGCGGGTTGGCGCGGTAGTCGTACCACTCGTCGGTGCGGGTCCAGGTGGGCGCCAGGTGCGAGGTGGACGGGTTCGCCCGGTCCTCGACGCGGATCGTCGCCTGCTGGGTGGCGGGGTGGGCGCGGAAGTACGCCCCGACCAGGCCTCCGTACCAGGGCCAGTCGTACTCGGTGTCGGCCGCGGCGTGGACGCCGACGTATCCGCCTCCGCTCGCGATGTAGGACTGGAACGCGGTCTGCTGCGTCGCGTTGAGCACGTCGCCGGTGGTCGACAGCCAGATGACCGCCTGGTACTGGGCGAGGTTGGCGGTGGTGAAGGCGCCCGCGTCCTCCGTGGCGACCGCCGTGAAGCCTTCTGCCGCGCCGAGTTGCTGGATGGCGGAGATCCCGAAGGGGATGGAGGAGTGCCGGAAGCCGGCTGTCTTGGAGAAGATGAGGACCTTGGTCAGGGGGGCCGCCGAGGCGGTACCGGGTAGCAGCGCGATGGCTCCGGTGATCATGACGGCCAGCGCGAGGAGAACCCGCGAGATCCGGCGCATACGTCTACTCCTAGGGGGAGAGGAGCGCGCCGCCGCACCTGGTGACAACCTTTCGGCGGAGATGTCGAGACATTCGCCGCCGTACGACAAAAGATTCGCACGGCCTGGCGAAAGCGTCAATGTATGGGAGCGCTAACAGGCGATTCGCCTTGCGATGATCTTGATACATCGGATGTATTTATTTGTGGCACGCTGTAATTTCCGGACGAGATGGACAAAATACGGCCTGGTCAGCGACTTATCGCGCTCGCGGGGCAGGTTTTCCTGTCCAAAGGGGATATTTCACATCTTGACGTATACAGACGTCCGATGTTAACTACGGCTGACAGATCCGATCTACCAAATGTGAAGCAGGCCCGGCCTGTGACCACAGGTGTCCTGGTGACGGATCTGTCCCCACGGGGAAGTCAGGGAGTCGCCGCCGGTCGCCGATTGCCGGCGGCGGCTCCCTGACTCCCCGGCGTAGCTCCCCTGCATCACGTCACCCGCCCACCGGAACGTCCCGCCGAAGCGACCCGCTCTCCCCGAGCGGCGGCGCCGGCACGCAGGTGGGTGAGTCGCGCGCTCGGTCAAGGCGGGGCGGCGTGGCCGCCGTCCCCGGTGGCGATTAAGGAAGATCATGCCGAGAAAACCAGTACGCCTCTTACTGATGTGGTTCCTCGTGACATGCCTGGCCTCGGTCGGCATGGCCGTGCCGGCGTGGGCGGCACCGGGTGACACGGCCTTCGACCAGGCGACCGGGGCGCTGAGGGTCGACCGCGGGTCGTACCTGTCGAAGCACGACATCGTCTACAACCGCCCCAACACCAACCCGGTCCAGGGCCTGACCGTCGGCAACGGCCGCACCGGGGCGATGGCCTGGAACCAGAACGGGCTGACGATGCAGGTGTCGGGGGTGGACCTGTCGCCGCAGTCGACCTACGCGGCGGGCCTGGCGAACCTCAGCACCACCCCGGCCATGGACACCGGGTACACGACCTTCCAGCAGCGGCTGTCGCTGTACGACGGGACGCTGACCACCAAGTACGACTCCAACCGGACCGTGACCGTGATGGGGTCGCCGAACTCCGAGGTCATGGGCATCCACGTCGAGGACACCCGGGGCGGCGTGTCCAACGTGGCGTTCGACCTCAGCATGTGGGACCCGGCCACCGTCCAGAACATCGCGGACGTGCCCGACCTGAACACCTGGCGGACGATCTCCACCTTCTCCGACTCCGGCGTGGCCGGGTTCAGCCGGGGCCAGACCGACGCGAACGGCTTCGGCTACACCATGGCCGCCACCGTCGAGGGCGCGAACTTCACCACCCAGGTCGTGGACGGCAGGAAGGTGCGGCTGAACATCACGCCCACGTCCAGCTACACGATCTGGTTCACCGCCGCGAGCCGGATCAACGCCCCCAACCGCGACTCGGTGGCCCAGGCCCGCAGCCAGCTCGCCTCGGTGAGGAACACCGGCTACACCACCACGTACAACAACTACCGCAACTGGTGGCACGCGTTCTGGGAGAAGTCGTTCGTCCAGTACTCCACCTCCAACCGCGACGCGGACTACCTGGAGAACGTCTACTACCTCAGCACGTACATGATCGCCGCGGGCGGCTACGGCAACTACCCGCTGCACTTCATCAACGGTGTCTTCCGCGCCACGCAGGACAACTCCAAGTGGAGCAACGCCTACTGGTACTGGAACCAGCGGGACGTCTACAACTCCTTCCTCGCCTCCAACCACGCCGACCTGATGAACACCTTCAACCGGCTCTACAGCCGTAACCACACCGCGCTGAAGGCGTACACGCAGACGAGGTACGGGATCGACGCCCTGTGGGTGCCCGAGACCATGGGCTGGGACGGCAACGCGCGCGGCACGGTCAACAGCGACTACACCAAGAACATCCTGACGACCGGCTACCAGGCCGCGTACAACATGTACCTGCAGTACCGCTACACCAACGACGCGAACTACCTGCGGGACGTGGCGTACCCGTACATGCGGGAGACCGCGAAGCTCTACAAGGGCCTGCTGTCCTTCGACGGGCCGACCGGCAAGTACTACATGGCCAACTCCCACTCCCACGAGACGTACTGGAACGTCCGCAACGCGATCACCGACCTGGCCGCGGTGCGCAGCATCTTCCCGCTGACGATCCAGGTCAGCCAGCAGCTCGGCCTTGACGCCGGCCTGCGCGCCGACTGGCAGAACATCGTGAACAACCTCGTCGCCTACCCGACGGGCAACGGCGCCTACCTGCCCCACGAGCCGCCGATCTCGCAGACGAGGAACAACGAGAACGTCGCCTCGGAGCTGATCTGGCCGTACAACATCACCGGCATCGGCTACCCCGACTACCAGACCGCGCTGAACACCTGGAACCAGCGGCCGTTCCCCTACGGCAACGTCTGGTCCAACGACGCGGTGCAGGCGGCCCGCCTCGGTCTCGGCGACCAGGCGTACCAGGGCATGAAGACGATGCTGCAGAAGTACCAGAATTACCCCAACGGCATGACGACCAACACCAACGGCGTCTTCGAGTATCTCGGCGTGCACCTGTCGGCGCTGAACGAGTCGCTCATGCAGAGCTACAACGACAAGATCAGGGTGTTCCCCGCGGTGCCGGGCGACTCCTCCTTCGTCGGCAGGTTCACCCTCCTGGCCAAGGACGGCTTCCAGGTCAGCTCCGAGCGCGAGGCCGGGGAGATCAAGTACGTCGGGCTCAGGAGCCTGTACGGCAAGCAGGCCACGGTGGTCAACCCCTGGGGCACCCAGCAGATCCGGGTGCGCCGCGCCTCCGACAACGCCATCCTGACCACCGTCTCCACCGGCGAGGTCTCCTTCGCCACCGCCGCCAACGCCGTGTACGTCGTGGAGCGGACCGCCAAGCCGCTGAGCGGCTACGCCTCCACGACGCTGACCGGCTCCGCCAACCAGGGCGTCAAGGCCCTGAGCGGCACCGCCTCCACCCTGGGTCTCCCCGGCGGCACGAGCAACGGGACGATCAGCCTGCGCTCCAAGGCCAACGGTCTCTACGTCACCGCCTCCAACGGCTCGCCGCTGATCGCGAACGGGACGTCCACCGGGACGGCGCAGCAGTTCGAGCGGGTCAACCAGAGCGACGGCACCATCGCGCTGCGCGCGAAGATCAACAACAAGTTCGTGGCCGCGGAGGGCGCCGGAGCCCAGCCGCTGATCGCCGACCGCGACGCGGTGGGCCTCTGGGAGGTCTTCCAGCTCATCACCAACCCGGACGGCTCGGTCAGCCTCAGGGCCCAGGTCAACAACAAGCTGGTGTGCGCCGAGGGCGGCGGCGCCCAGCCGCTGATCGCCGACCGCGACGCGGTCGGCCCCTGGGAGAGCTTCGACCTGATAAATAACTAAATCAGGATTTTTCAGGAAACCGAGTCCGGCGGAGCGTCTCGATCGGCCGGACTCGGTTTCCGCCTTTCCCGCCGTTCACCCGGCCTTCGGGCCCCGTCTCCGCCTTTCTCTCCGATCACCCGAGCTGTCACCCCCGGATATCCTCGTCGTCATTCGTCGTGACGGGACTGTCCGGGTCCCGCCGCGTGCCGAGGCCGTTTTCGCGGATCCCGGTGTCCATTGGAACACCAGGCTACACGCCCGCCCCAGACGTCTCGCTTTTGTCCGGCTATTCCCTCCAGAATGGATACATCGGATAAAGGCCCTATCGGGGAGACGCGAAAGGACGCGGGTTTGAACCGCTTTCCACGGGTCCTCGGGATTCGCATGGGATATGACCCGGACCAGGTGGACCTGCTGGTCCGCCGGATCGAGGGGACCCTCGGCAGGGGCGCCCCGGAAGGTGAGCCGGTCACCGCGGACGAGATCCGCGACGCCCGGTTCCGCACCAGGCTCGGCGGCTACAACGAGGTCGCCGTCGACTTCGCGCTCGAGGCCTTCATCGTGGCGATCGAGACCCGGCCCACCGGCGCGGACGGGCGCCCGGTCGTCCCCGCCCGCCGTGCCGCGCCAGAAGAGCCCGAGCGGGAGGAGAACGAGGACCGCGCCGCCCGGGTCGAGCGGGTCGCCTTCAGGCCGGGACGGCTCGGCATGGGCTACAACGAGGACGAGGTCGACGCCTTCCTCGACCGGATCGTGGCCACCCTGCGCGGTACCACCGACACGCCCCTCACCCCCGGCGACGTGCGCGCGGCGAGGTTCGCCACGGTGATGCTGAGGCCGGGGTACGCGATCGCCGAGGTCGACGAGTTCCTCGACGAGCTCGCGGACGTCCTGGAGCCCCGCCCGGCCGGCGACGACGCCTTTCGTGATCCGTCAGCCGGCGACGAGGCCTCTCGCGGCCTCTAGCGGCACGGGCCCTCCTGGCTCGGCCGGTCCGCGGCGGTACGCCGGAGGCGACCCTCCACCGGCCCGCGGCGGTATGCCGGAGGTCCCTCCGCCGGCCCGCGGCGGTACGGCGAGGTACCGGACGCGGAAGGCGCAGGAGTGTGCGCCGGGACCCGTCAGCGGGTACCCCAGGAGTAGGTCTGCTTGTGAAGCTTGAGGTAGACGAAGGTCTCGGTGGCGCGGACGGTGGGGATGGCCCGGATCTTGCCGAGGATCTCCAGGAGATGCTGGTCGCTCTCGCAGACGACCTCGACCATGATGTCCAGCGACCCGGCGGTCAGCACGACGTAGTCGATCTCCCTGATGGCCGACAGCTCGTCGGCCACCGTCTCCAGGTCGCCCTCGCACTTGATACCGATCATGGCCTGGCGGGGGAAACCCAGGGTGAGCGGGTCGGTCACCGCGACGATCTGCATCACCCCCGCGTCGAGCAGGCGCTGCACCCGCTGGCGCACGGCGGCCTCGGAGAGCCCCACCGCCTTGCCGATCGCGGCGTACGGCTTGCGCCCGTCCGTCTGCAGTTGCTCGATGATCTGCTTGGAGATCTCGTCGAGGACGACGGGGCCGGGCCTGGCGTCGTTTTCGCGGCGAACCTTGGGCGGCGTCGTCATGGGCGCTCCCTGGCGTCATGTTGCGGGGCTGTTGCCGTCATGTTGCGGCTCCGATGCGACATGCTGTCAGTTCCGGCGCTTCTGTCAAGCGATTTCGTAGCAATTTGGTATCTTAACAACGAAATCCCTTGTCGTAAGGCTGTCGCTCTGTAAGAGTCGCGACAACTCAGCCCCGATCCTTAGGAGGCCGACGGTGACCACCCCGGTTGAGACCAGCGAATTCCCTCGCCTGCGGAATTACATCGGCGGCGAACTCGTGGAGGCCAGGAGCGACCGGTTCTCCGACGTCATCGATCCATGCACCGGCGAGATCTACCTTAAGGCCCCCGTCTCGGGTCCCGAGGACGTCGACGCGGCCTATGCCGCCGCCGCCGCAGCGTTCGAGTCGTGGAGCCGGGCCACCCCGGGTGAGCGCGCCAACCTCCTGCTGAAGGTGGCCGACGCGATCGACGCGCGGGCCGAGGAGCTGAACGAGGCCGAGTGCCGCAACACCGGCAAGCCGCGCGCCCGGATGGCCGAGGACGAGACCCCGATCGCCGCCGACCACTTCCGCTTCTTCGCGGGGGCCGCGCGCACGCTGGAGGGCCCGACGTCGGGCGAGTTCCTCGCCGACCACACCTCCGTCATCCGGCACGAGCCGATCGGCGTGGTGGGCCAGGTCACCCCCTGGAACTACCCGATGATGATGGCGGTCTGGAAGATCGCCCCGGCGCTCGCCGCGGGCAACACCGTGGTGCTCAAGCCCTCGGACACCACCCCCGTCTCCACGGTCAAGCTGGCCGAGATCCTCGGTGACGTCCTGCCGAAGGGCGTCTTCAACGTCGTCGTCGGCGACCGGGAGACCGGCGCGCTGGTCGTCGGCCACCCGACCGCGTCGATGGTCGCGATCACCGGTTCGGTCGGCGCGGGCATGGCCGTGGCCAGGAGCGCCGCCGACGACCTCAAGCGGGTGCACCTGGAGCTGGGCGGCAAGGCGCCCGTCGTCGTGTTCGACGACGTCAGGGACCTCAAGTCCGCCGCGGAGTCCATCGCCACCGCGGGCCTGTACAACGCCGGCCAGGACTGCACCGCGGCCTGCCGCGTGCTGGTCCACGAGGACGTCCACGACGAGTTCGTGGCCGCGCTCACCGAGGCGGCGGCGAGCACCGTGACCGGCGACCTCTCCGACGAGGACGCCCTCTACGGCCCGCTCAACAACGCCGACCAGCTGGCCCGCGTCACCGGCTTCATCGACCGGGTCCCCGGCCACGCCAAGGTCCTGACCGGCGGGAACCGGATCGGCGACCGGGGCTACTTCTTCGCCCCCACCGTCGTCGACGGCCTCAAGCAGGACGACGAGATGGTGCAGAACGAGGTGTTCGGGCCGGTGATCACCGTCCAGACCTTCTCCGACGAGGCCGACGCGGTCGCCAAGGCCAACGGCGTCAGGTACGGCCTCTCCGGCTCGGTGTGGACCTCCGACCACGGCCGGGCGATGCGGGTGTCGAACCGTCTCGACTTCGGCGTGGTGTGGGTCAACACCCACATCCCGTTCGTCTCGGAGATGCCGCACGGAGGCTTCAAGCACTCCGGTTACGGCAAGGACCTGTCCGTTTTCGGGTTGCACGACTACATGCGCGTCAAGCACGTCATGCACTACATCGGCGAATAGCCGCGAACAGAGGGATAAGCCTGGCATGACCGAAATCCAGGCGAGTACGGAGACGGCCGACACCGTCTCCCGCTCGCCCCACGTACCCGCAATCGAACTTGACGGGGTCGTCAAGGAGTACGTCTCCCACGGCGAGGTCGTCCAGGCGGTCAAGGGTGTCACCCTGTCGATCGCCGAGGGGGAGTTCTTCTCGCTCCTCGGCCCCTCGGGCTGCGGCAAGACCACCACCATGCGCATGATCGCCGGCTTCGAGGACCCCTCGCGCGGCAACGTGCGGCTGCACGGCCAGGACGTCACCGACGTCCCCCCCAACAAGCGCGACGTCAACATGGTCTTCCAGTCGTACGCCCTCTTCCCGCACATGAACGTCTGGGAGAACGTCGCGTTCGGCCTCCGGCGCAAGAAGGTGGCCGA
The DNA here is from genome assembly GCF_051918855.1 of Streptosporangium sp. H16. NCBI lineage: Bacteria > Bacillati > Actinomycetota > Actinomycetes > Streptosporangiales > Streptosporangiaceae > Streptosporangium > Streptosporangium sp. H16. Next base: position 31,539 of record NZ_JBPXMD010000024.1, on the reverse strand, counting down.
CGCCGAGATCAAGCGCCGGGTCGGGGAGATCCTGGAGATCGTCGATCTCACCGGGCGCGAGAAACGCCGCCCCCGGGAGATGTCCGGAGGCCAGCAGCAGCGGGTCGCCCTGGCCCGGGCCCTGGTCAACAACCCCCGCGCGCTCCTGCTGGACGAGCCGCTCGGCGCCCTCGACCTCAAGCTCCGCCAGGCCATGCAGATCGAGCTCAAGCGCATCCAGCGCGAGGTCGGCATCACCTTCGTGTACGTCACCCACGACCAGAGCGAGGCGCTCACGATGAGTGACCGCATCGCCGTCATGAACGACGGCCAGGTCGAGCAGCTCGGCACTCCCAGAGAGATCTACGAGCGGCCCGCGACCGCTTTCGTGGCCGGGTTCATCGGCACGTCCAACCTGCTCAGCGGCACTGTCGACCGTTTCCAGTCGGGCTTCGCGGTGCTTAAGCTGGGTGATGACGACCACGTCCTCGCCGAGGGCGGATCGTTCCGTGCCGGGGAACCGATCGCGATCACGGTGCGCCCGGAGAAGATCAGGATTACCACGGAGGAGCCCACCGGAGACCTCAGCGTCGTGCGAGGCACCGTCTCAGAGGTGGTCTATCTGGGGCTTTACACCAGTTATACGGTCTGCCTGGCCCATGGTGCAGAGGTGACCGTTTTCCAGCAGAACGCACTCGACAGCACGAGCACGGCGGAGCGCGGCGACGCCGTCTGGCTGTCGTGGCTGCCGCACCACTCGTACGCGATCGGAAGTTGAGCTCGACATGGACCCCCGCACGAACCCCGCCTTTCTGCGAGGCATGACGCAGAGCCGCTCCGTCACGCGCCGTGACGCCCTCCGCCTCGGCGGGCTGTCGGCCGCGGCCCTCGCCCTCGCCGCCTGCGGCGTGGAGGGCAAGAAGGTGGCGACCGTCCCCCCCAGGGACGCCATCGCCGAATACTGGGGCTCCAAGAAGAAGAACGGCACGCTGCGCTTCGCCAACTGGCCGCTCTACATCGACAAGGACGGCAAGCGGTACCCCTCGCTGGAGCTGTTCACCGCCGACACCGGCATCCAGGTCTCCTACCAGGAGGCCATCCAGGACAACAGCACGTTCTTCGGCAAGGTCCAGCCGCTGCTCGCCGCCAACAACGACATCGGCTACGACCTGATGGTCCTGACCAACGGCCTCCAGCTGAGCAAGGCCATCGCGCTGGGCTACCTCGTCCCCCTCGACCACTCCAAGCTGCCGAACTTCGCGGCCAACGCGAGCTCCGCGGTGAAGAACCCCACCTGGGACCCCAACAACGCCCACACGATCCCGTGGACGGTCGGCGTCACCGGCATCGCCTACAACCCCAAGTACGTGGACGAGGTCAAGAGCATCCAGGACCTCTGGAACCCCAAGTACAAGGGCAAGGTCGGCATGATGCTCGACACCCAGGAGGTCGCCAACTTCGGCATGTTCGCCCTGGGCATCGACCCCGACAAGTCGACCGAGGCCGACTGGAAGAAGGCAGGCGAGAAGCTCAAGGAGCAGCGCGACGCGGGGCTGGTGCGCAAGTACTACGAGAACGACTACGTCGACGCCCTCGCCAGGGGCGACATCTGGATCACCATGGCCTGGTCGGGCGACATCTTCCAGCAGGTCGCCGAGGGCAAGGACCTGCGGTTCGTGGTGCCCGAGGAGGGCGGCACGATCTGGACCGACAACATGTGCATCCCGAAGACCGCGCTGAACCCGGTCGACGCGCTCACCCTGATGGACTACGTCTACCAGCCCAAGATCGCCACGATGCTGGTCGAGTACATCAACTTCATCACGCCGGTCTCCTCCGCCAAGGACCTCGTCCTCGCCGACGCGGCCAAGGCCGAGGGCGACGAGAAGAAGGCGCTCGAGCAGATCGCCGAGAGTCCGCTGATCTTCCCCTCGGAGGCGGACATGGCCAAGCTGCGGTCGTACAAGACGCTCACCTCCGCGGAGGAGAAGATCTTCGAGGACATCTTCCAGCCGGTCACGCAGGGCTAGGCGGATGAGAGAGCGACTCGGACAGGAAGGGGTCGTCGGCCGGTGAAGCGCCTCGCCCCCTACCTGCTCATCCTGCCCGGCGGACTCTGGCTCGCGATCTTCCTGGTGGTGCCGATGGTCTTCATGGCCTCGGTCTCCACCCAGGAGGGCAACGTGGTCGACGGATTCGTCCAGACGTTCAACTTCGCGGTGTACGGCGACGCCCTGGCGCAGTACCAGACGCAGTTCCTGCGCTCGGCGGGGTACGGCCTGGCCGCGACCGTGATCTCCATCGCGCTGGCCTACCCGATGGCCTACTGGATCGCCTTCAAGGGCGGCAGCCGCAAGTCCACCTACCTGCTGCTGGTGCTGCTGCCGTTCTTCGTGTCGTTCGTGCTGCGCACGGTGTCGTGGCGGTTCATGCTCGCCGACGACGGCATGCTGCTGGGGCCGTTGAAGTCGGCAGGGCTGCTGCCCGAGGACTTCCACGTGCTGCAGACGACGTTCGCGGTGATCGGCGGGCTGGTCTACAACTACCTGCCGTTCATGATCCTGCCGATCTACGTCGCGCTGGAGCGGGTGGACCCCAAGGTCGTCGAGGCCGCACAGGACCTCTACGCGGCCAGGCGCGAGGCGTTCACCAGGATCGTGCTGCCGCTCTCGCTGCCGGGCGTGTTCGCCGGGGTGCTGATGACGTTCGTCCCGATGACCGCCGACTACGTCAACGCGGGCATCCTCGGCGGCCCGGAGAACACGATGATCGGCAACATCATCCAGACCGAGTATCTGGTCAACAACGACTACCCGACCGCCGCCGCGCTGTCGTTCACGCTGATGGCGGCGATGCTGGTCGGCATCTTCGCCTACGCCAAGGCGCTCGGCACCGAGAACGTCCTGGAGGCGGCGGCCCGATGAGCGGCACCATCGACGTCACGCAGGCCCCGGCGGCGGACGCGCCCGCCGGGCGGAGGTCCCCGCGGGGACGGAGGCGGCTGGGCGACCGGCTGCTCTTCGGCTACGTGTGGCTGATCCTGATCTGGCTGTTCCTGCCGATCGCCGTCATGATCGTGTTCGGCTTCAACGACACCCAGAGCAAGTCGAACGTGACCTGGCAGGGCTTCACCCTCCAGTGGTGGGGACGCCTGGACGAGTATCCCGAACTGCTCAAAGCGGTGCGCAACTCCATCTCCATCGCCCTGCTCTCCACGGTGATCACGACGTTGCTCGGCACGCTCATGGGCCTGGCCCTGGGCCGCTACCGGTTCCGCGGGCAGGGCGCCACCAACCTGGTGATGTTCGCCGCGATCGCCTCGCCCGAACTGGTCATGGGCGCCTCGCTGCTGTCGCTGTTCATCAGCGTCGGCGTGCAGACCGGCTTCGCGACCGTGGTCGTCGCGCACGTGCTGTTCTCGCTGTCCTTCGTGGCGATCACCGTGCGGGCCCGGGTGATCGGGCTCGACCGGTCGATCGAGGAGGCGGCGCGCGACCTCGGCGCGTCCACCTGGATCACGTTCTGGCGGATCACCTTCCCGATGATCCTGCCCGGCGTCGTCTCGGGCGCGCTGCTGGCCTTCGCCCTGTCCATCGACGACTTCGTGATCACCCAGTTCACCAGCGGCGCCGTCCAGACGTTCCCGCTGTGGATCTGGGGCGCCACCCGCATCGGGGTGCCGCCTCAGGTGAACGTCATCGGAACGCTTATATTCGCGGTAGGCGTCGCCATCGCCGTGGTCAACACGGTCACCGCGCGCCGCCGCACCTAGTCTCCGCCGAGCCCCGTGCCCTCACCGGGTGGCACGGGGCTTCGGTGTACCCGGGCTCCCGGATCTCCGGGTCCCGGGTTCCCGGCGGCGAGGGCCGCGGCGGACAATATCCCGGCGGAGAACAGATTCCCGGCAGAGAACAGGGAGGCGAGATCGGATTCAGGCGGGGGGAACCCGCGCGCGATCTCCATGATCACGCGATACACACAAAGACAACCTGACTCACGTAGGGAAGTGAGATTTGTGGATCCGCTGAAGGCTCTTGCTGACGCGGAGCGCAAGCCGTACTGGCTCGACAGTCCGGCGAAACCCGAGCCGCTGGCGCGGCTCTTCGGCGAGACCACCGCCGACCTGGCGGTGGTCGGCGGCGGCTTCTCGGGGCTCTGGACCGCCCTGATGGCCAAGGAACGCGACCCCTCGCTCGACGTCGTCCTCCTCGAGGGGCGCCGGGTCGGCTGGGCGGCGTCCGGCCGCAACGGCGGCTTCGCGATGGCCACGCTGACCCACGGCATCGCCAACGGGCTGGAGCGCTGGCCCGAGGAGATCTCCACGCTCGAACGCCTCGGTCTCGACAACCTCGACGAGATCGGCGAGGCGGTCGCCGGATACGGCATCGACTGCGGCTACGAGCGCACCGGCGAGCTGCACGTGGCCACCGAGCCGTGGCAGCTGGAGGAGATGAACCGCAACGTCGGCGTCGCCCGCGATTTGGGCGCCCGCTTCGACGTCCTCGACACCGAACAGGTGCGGGCGGAGGTGAACTCGCCCACGTACATCGGGGGCCACTGGGAGCGCGACGGCTGCGCCATGCTCGACCCCGCCCGGCTGGCCTGGGGGCTCCGGCAGGCCTGCCTCTCGCTGGGCGTGCGCATCCACGAGCGCACGCCGGTACGCACGATGAGGGACACCCCGACGAGCCTGGACCTGATCACCCCGCACGGCAGCGTCAGGGCGCGCAAGGTGGCGCTCGGCACCGGCGTGTTCCAGCCGCTGCTGCGGCGGCTGAAGCACTTCCTGGTGCCGGTCTACGACTACGCCCTGATGACCGAGCCGCTCTCGGCCGGCCGGCTGGCCTCGGTGGGCTGGCACAACCGGCAGGGGGTCGGGGACGCGGCCAACCAGTTCCACTACTACCGGCTGACCGAGGACAACCGGATCCTCTGGGGCGGTTACGACGCGGTCTACTACAACGGCGGCATGATCAAGCCCGAGTACGAGCAGCGCGACGAGACCTTCGTCAAGCTGGCGGAACACTTCTTCACCACGTTCCCCCAGCTGTCCGGGCTGCGCTTCACCCACAGGTGGGGCGGCGTGATCGACACCTGCAGCCGGTTCAGCGCCTTCTACGGCCAGTCGCACGGCGGGCGCCTCGCCTATGCCGCCGGATACACCGGCATGGGCGTCGGCGCGACCCGGTTCGGGGCGAACGTCATGCTCGACCTGCTCGCCGGAGAGCGGACCGAGCGGACCGAGCTGCGGATGGTCAAGGAGAAGCCCGTCCCGTTCCCGCCCGAGCCGGTCCGCTCGGCCGGGATCCAGATGACCCGCTGGTCGATCGCCCAGGCCGACCTGCATCAGGGGCGCCGCAACCTTTGGCTGCGGACCCTGGACCGGATGGGTCTCGGCTTCGACTCCTGAGGTTCCCGAGGTCCCTGGTTCCCAACGGCCGTCCCCGCTCCCGCTCCCGCTCCCGGCTCAGGCCGGTCGGGCGGGGGCGGGGACGGCATGGGACGATCAGGGACGACGGGGGACGGGCCGGAGAACGGCCGGGTCCGGGGCCGGCGGGGGAACGCCGTTGGCTTCCGCCGCGCGGGCCGTACAGACTTGGAGCATGTCCGAAAAGGTGAAGTTCACCGCCGGAGGGATCACCCTCGTCGGCGACCTGCGGATTCCGGCGGCGCCGGGCCCGCACCCCGCCCTGGTCCTCACGGGCCCGTTCACCGGCACCCGGGACCAGGTCACCGGCCTGTACGCCGCCCGGCTGGCCGAGGCGGGGTACGCGACGCTGGCCTTCGACCACCGCAACTGGGGAGAGTCGGGCGGGGAACCGCGCAACCACGAGGACGCCCAGGGCAAGCTGGAGGACCTGCGGGCCGCGGTCTCGCTGCTGCGCTCGCGTCCCGAGGTGGACGGCGACAGGATCGGCGCGGTCGGGATCTGCCTCGGCGGGGGCTACGCGCTCAAGTTCAGCGCGTTCGACCCCCGGGTGAAGGCGTTCGCGGGCATCGCGGGGGCCTACAACAACCCCTACGGCATGCGCGCCGGGATGTCGCCCGCCGGGTACCAGGAGGCGCTGGCCTCGTTCACAGCGGTGCTGGAGCGCCAGGACAGGGGTGGTGAGGTGGAGTACCTGCCCGCGGTGGCCGAGGAGGGGGAGGCGGCGATGCCGGGCGACGAGCCGTTCGCCTACTACGGCACCTCCAGGGGCGCCTCGGAGCACTGGCGCAACGAGGTCACCCGGGCCTCCGTCCGGGAGCTGATCACCATGGACAACATGACGGGCGCCGACTTCCTGTCGCCCAAGCCCGGCCTGATCGTGCACGGCCTGGTCGACCGCTTCTGCTCGCCCGAGGGGGCCGAGGAGGCGTACCGGCGGATGGACGAGCCCAAGAGGATCGTCTGGCTGGACGCCAGGCTGCACATCGACCTCTACGACGCCGAACCGCACGTCACCCGGGCGGTCGAGGCGGCCGCCGCGTTCTTCGGCGAGCACCTCTGAACGCGATGTACGTCCTCGGGCTGGACGTCGGCGGGACCTCCTCGCGGGCCCTCCTGCTCGACGCCTCGGGGCGGCGGGCCGGGTACGGGAGGGCGCCGGGCGGCAATCCCGCGGCCCACGGCAACGCCGTCGCGGTGGCCAACATCGGCCTGGCGCTGGAGCTCGCCCTGCGCGGGATCGACCCGGGCCTGGTGGCCGGGGCGGTGATCGGGCTGGCGGGCGGCGGGGCGCTGGACCGCCTGGTGTTCGACCCCATGTGGGCCGCCGCCGGCCTGCGCGTCCCGCCCCGCCTCACCGGCGACCTGGGCATCGCCTTCGCCGCCGGTACGGCGGAACCGCGCGGCACCGCGCTCATCGCCGGGACCGGGGCCATCGCCGCCAGGATCGAGGACGGCGAGCCGGTGATGATCGCCGACGGGCTCGGCTGGCTGCTGGGCGACCAGGGCTCCGGGTTCTGGCTGGGCAGGGAGGCGGCCGGCGCCGCCGCCCACGCCCTCAGCCGGGGGGACGCGGGCGGCAGGCTCACCCGCCTCGTCACCGACGCCCTCCTGGAGGACGAGGTCTCGGGGCCGGCCGTCGCCGAGATGGGAGAGGGCGGCGCGGGCACGACGGAGGAGATGCGGGCACTGGCGATCAGGCTGGTGGTCCGCGCGCAGTCGCGGCCCCCGCTGGAGCTGGCCCGGCTCGCCCCGCTCGTCAGCAGGGCGGCGGCGGAGGGGGACCCGGCCGCCCTGGAGATCGTGTCCACCGCGGCCCGGCTGCTCTGCGAGACGGTGGCCGAGGTCCGCCGGGCGGGCGAGACGAGCCCGATCGTGCTGGCCGGGAGCGTGCTGACCAGTGAGGGACCGGTCGCCTCCGCCGTACGGGAGAGGCTGGGTCCCTCGACGGTCCTGGCGGGCGACGGCGCGGCGGCGGCGGCGTGGCTGGCCGGCCGGAAGGCGTTCGGCTGGGACCCGGCGACCGCCGCCCGGCTGCACGCCCGCGTCGTCTCCGGAGGCTGACCGGACTTCGTCTCCACGGTCCGGCGGGCCGTAACCCGGTCCGGGTACACACATCGATGTACGTCCCGGATGGGCCTGCGTGACGATGTCCGCGGGCCCTCCGGACGGGATCGTGGAAGGCGTGACAAGTCGCCGCATAGAAGTGCTCGACCTGCTCAGGGGAATCGCCATCGTCGGCACCCTGGGCACGAACATCTGGATCTTCACCGATCCCGGCGGCCCCGCCGACGTCATCGGGGCGCTGGGCAGGCCGGAAACCGTGGAGACGCTCCTCCGCTTCCTCACCAACGGCAAGTTCCTCGCGCTGCTCACCCTGCTCTTCGGGGTCGGGCTCGAACTCCAGTACCGCTCGGCCGCCCGCCGCGGCGTGCCGTGGCCCGGCTGGTACCTGTGGCGGGCCGGGCTGCTGTTCGTCGAGGGCCTGATCCACTACCTGCTGATCTTCGAGTTCGACGTGCTGATGGGCTACGCGCTGACCTCGATCATCGTGGCGTACCTGATCGGCAGGAGCGACCGCGTGGTCAAGGTGTGGATGATCACCGTCGGGACGGTCTTCACCGCGCTGATCGCGCTGCTCACCGTCGGCACCACCTCGGAGAGCCTGGACACCGGGCCGGAGTCGTCCACGCTCTTCACCGACGGCACCTACCCGCAGCAGGTCGCCGCCCGGATCGAGATGATCGGTCTCTACCGGATCGAGATCGTCCTCATCGTCCCGATGGGCATCGTGCTGTTCCTGCTCGGCTCCCGGCTGATGCGCGCCGGGGTGTTCGAGGACTCGGAGCGGGGCGCCACGCTGCGCCGGAGGCTCATGGTCGCCGGGCTCGCCGTGGCCCTGCCGCTGAACCTGGTCACCGCCTTCGCCGGCCCCGGCTGGTTCCTGGTGGACCGCTACCTGCTGCCCCCGCTGGTGGCACTGGGCCTGCTCGGCCTCGTCGCGACCCTCGCGCGGCGGGCGACCGGCGCCCCCGGCGTGCTGAGGCGAGGGCTGAACAACGTCGGCCGTACCGCCCTGAGCTCCTACATCTTCCAGAACCTGGTCGCGTCGGCGCTCTGCTACGGCTGGGGACTCGGCCTGGCCGCGTCGCTCGACGACCTGCGGCCGTGGTGGGTCCTGGCGGCCTGGGCGGGCATCTGCGCGCTCTTCATGACGCTGTCCACGCTGTGGCTGCGGCGCTTCGAACGAGGTCCCGTCGAGACGCTCTGGCAGTGGGCGTACCTGGCGCCACAGGGACGCTCGAAGAACTCTGATGAAAGAGTAGAAGTTTCCACAAAACGTTAGGGCAGGGTTTGTCGCGAAGGGTCGCCGCTACGGTCGTGGCCCTTCTGCGGAACAGCCCCGCTAGGAGGCCGCCGAGGGTCCGACCCCGGTGGCCTCCCCGGCGGGAGCCCGCCCGCCGCGCCGCCGCAGGATCACCACCGCTCCCGCCGCCACCACGACCAGCACGACCGCCCCGGCGAGCCACGTCCACGGAACGGCCGTGTCCGCACCGGCCGCGAAGGAGGTGTCCCACAGGATCACTGTCTTGTCGTCGCCACCGGTGGCGAGGATCCTCCCGTCGGGAGCGAAGGCGGCCGACCAGACCGGACCCGCGTGGCCGGTGAGCGGGCCGCCGATCGGCCGCCGGGTCGCCGGGTCCCACAGCCGTACGACGGAACCGGTGCCCACGGCCAGGGTTGCGCCGTCCGGGCTGAGCGCGACGGTGTGGATCTCGTCCGGATGGCCGGTGAGGGGGTCGCCGATCGGCCGGCGGGCCGTGACGTCCCAGAGGATCACCGTTTTGTCGCGGCCGCCGGTGGCGAGGGTCCTGCCGTCGGGGCCGAAGACGACCGACCGCACCAGATCGGTGTGGCCGGTGAGGGGGTCGCCGATCTGCTGCCGGGTCGCGACGTCCCAGAGGATCACCGTCGTGTCGTCGCCGCCGGTGGCGAGGGTCCTGCCGTCGGGGCTGAAGGCGACCGACTGCACCCAGTCGGTGTGGCCGGTGAGGGGGTCGCCGATCTGCTGCCGGGTCGCCGTGTCCCACAGGATCACTGTCTTGTCGGCACTACTCGTGGCGAGGGTCTTGCCGTCGGGGCTGAAGGCGACCGACCGTATCCAGTCGGTGTGGCCGGTGAGGGGGTCGCCGGCCGGCTGCCGGGTCCGTGTGTCCCACAGGATCACCGTGTGGTCGCCGGAGTCGGTTCCCTCGCCGTTGTTGCCGCCACTGGCCAGGAGCCCGCCGTCCGGGCTGAACGCCATCGCCTCCACCGCCCTGGTGTGGCCTTTCATCGGGTCGCCGACCGGTCGCCGGGTCGCGACGTCCCACACGATCACCGCGCCGTCGCCGTCGCCGCCTGCCAGCGTTCCGCCGTCGGGGCTGAACGCCACGACGTTCACCCTCTCGGCGTGCCCCCTGAGCTGGGCGACGACGGTTGTTCTCGCGGGGTCCGGCGCGGGCCGGAACAGGTAGGCCGCGGTGGCGGCGGTGACCAGGATCGCCGCGGCCACCGCGATCGCGGGGCGGAGCCCGCGCCGGGGGGTGCGCGCGGGGACCCGCGCGGGCTCGGTGGCGGCCGGAGAGGTGGGGGGCGGGGCGGCGGCGATCCCGGCGAGCGCGGCGGCGGCCTGGGAGCCGGTGAGGCGCAGGGCGGGGTCCTTACGCAGCAGCCCCTCCAGAACGGGCGCCAGAGGACCGGCGTGCACGGGCGGGGCGGGCGGCCGGGTGGCGATCGAGACGTAGATCGATCCGTGCGTCGTGCCGCTGAACGGACGGCGGCCCTCGACCGCGGCGTACAGGGTGGCGCCCAGCGACCACAGGTCCGACGCCGCGGTGGCGGGGTGGCCGTTGATCTGCTCGGGAGAGATGAAGGCGGGGGTGCCCAGGGTGACGCCGGCGCCGGTGAGGGTGACGTCTCCCTCGACGGCGGCGATCCCGAAGTCGGTCAGCACGACCCGCTCGCCTTCGAGCAGGACGTTGGCGGGTTTGATGTCGCGATGGGTGATCCCGGCGGCGTGCGCGACCGTCAGCGCCGCGAGGATCTGCCTGCCGATCGCCGCCACCCGCTGGGGCGGCAGGCGCCCCCGGGTTCTCAGCACCTCGTCCAGCGAGGGCCCGTCGACGATCTCTGTCACGATCCACGGGCGGCCGTCGGCCTCGACGACATGGTCGTGAACGGTGATGATCGCCGAATGTTTCAGCTGCGCCGCGGCGCGGGCCTCACGCTGCATCCGCTTGTAGAGCGTCTCGCGCGCGGAAACGTCCAGGTGATCGGGGAGGATGAGTTCTTTGACCGCCACCTGGCGGTGCAGGCTCTCGTCCCGCGCCCGCCACACCGTGCCCATCCCGCCGCGGCCCAGTACGTTTATCAGCCGGTATCGCCCGGCGACCAGCCTGCCCGCGTCGTTCGCCACGATAGGACCTTAACGACGGCATGGCGTGATAAGCCGTGAAGGGGAACTGATCGTAACCGTGATGATGCCGAGCGTGGACCGTCCGATCGGCGCGGCCGTCACGCGAATTGTTGAGAACACCCGGGGTGACCTCGGGAGATTCCGGCCTTCTAGCCGTCCGCGGCGGTGCGGCGGCCGATGATGGGGCGCAGCACGTCCAGCACCGTCGCGTCCTCGATGGTCGAGGGGGCGGGCTCGTCGGAGCCCTCCGCGATGCCGCGCATGGTCTTGCGCAGGATCTTCCCCGACCGGGTCTTCGGCAGGGCCGGGACCACGTCCACCTGCCGGAAGGCGGCCACGGCGCCCACCTGCTCGCGGACGGCCAGGACCAGCTCGGCCCGCAGGGTCTCCGGGTCGATCTCCGTCCCGCTCTTCAGCACCACGAAACCGCGCGGCACCTGCCCCTTCAGCTCGTCGGCGACCCCGATGACCGCGCACTCGGCCACCGCCGGATGCGCGGCCAGCACCGCCTCCATGGACCCGGTCGACAGCCGGTGCCCGGCCACGTTGATCACGTCGTCGGTGCGGCCCATCACGAACAGGTAGCCGTCCTCGTCGAGGTGGCCGCCGTCGCCGGTCAGGTAGTGGCCGGGGAAGGCCGACAGGTAGGACTTCACGTAGCGCTCGTCGTCCTGCCAGAGGGTGGGAAGGGTGCCCGGCGGGAGCGGGAGCCGGATGCAGATCGCCCCCTCCTCCCCGGGGGCGCACTCGGCGCCGGAGGCCCTCAGCACGCGCACGTCGTACCCGGGGACGGGCACGGTGGGGGAGCCCGGTTTGACCGGCATGGGTTCCAGCCCGCGCAGGTTGGCGGCGACGGGCCAGCCGGTCTCGGTCTGCCACCAGTGGTCGACGACCGGCACGCCCAGCCTGTCCGCCGCCCAGTGGTAGGTGTCGGGATCCAGGCGTTCACCGGCGAGGAACAGCGTCCGCAGCGACGAGATGTCGTACCCGCCGAGCAGGGCCGCCTCCGGGTCGGCCTTCCTGATGGCGCGGAACGCGGTCGGCGCCGTGAACAGCGCGTTCACCCGGTGCTCGGCGATCACTCGCCAGAACGCGCCCGCGTCGGGGGTGCCGACCGGCTTGCCCTCGTACAGCACGGTCGTGGCGCCGCGCAGCAGCGGCCCGTACACGATGTAGGAGTGCCCGACGACCCAGCCGACGTCGGAGGCCGCCCAGAACACCTCGCCCGGCGCGATGTCGTAGACGTTGGCCATGCTCCACAGCAGCGCCACCGCGTGCCCGCCGTTGTCGCGCACGACGCCCTTCGGCAGGCCGGTCGTGCCGCTGGTGTAGAGGATGTAGAGCGGGTCGGTCGCCCGCACCGGCACGCAGTCGGCCGGTTCGGCCTTCGCCATCGCGTCCGCCCAGTCGACGTCCCGCCCCTCCACCGGCTCGGCGGGGGCCTGCTCGCGCTGCAGGATCACGCAGTGCGCGGGCGCGTGCGCGGCCAGCCCCAGCGCGGCGTCGAGCATCGGCTTGTACGGCACCACGCGTGAGGGCTCGATCCCGCAGGAGGCCGACACGACCACCTTGGGGCGCGCGTCGTCGATCCTGGCCGCCAGCTCCTTGGGCGCGAACCCGCCGAACACCACCGAGTGCACCGCCCCCAGCCGCGCGCACGCCAGCATGGCGATCACCGCCTCGGGCACCATCGGCATGTAAACCACCACCCGGTCGCCCTGCTCCACCCCGAGCGAGCGCAGCACCCCGGCGAACCTCGCGACCTCGTCGCGCAGCTCGGCGTAGGTGTGGCGCCTGCCGGTGCCCGTCACCGGGCTGTCGTGGACCAGCGCGAGCCGGTCGCCGTGACCGGCCTCGACGTGCCGGTCCAGCGCGTTGTGACAGGTGTTCAGCTCCCCGTCGGGAAACCACCGGTAGAAGGGCGGCGCCCCCGCGTCCAGCACCTCGCGCGGCGGCCTGCTCCAGGTGACCGCCTCGGCGGCCTCGGCCCAGAAGTCCTCGGGATCGGCGATGCTGCGGGCGAAGGCGTCAGCGTACGACATCAGGCCATCATGCTCTTTCCCGCACGCCCGGGTCGAGGCCCCTCTCCGGCCTTCGCGCACGGAGAACGGCTCCCGGTGGAGCCGCGGACTTTCAACCCGTGGGTTCAGGGTTCGAATCCCCGGCGCCCCACCCGTCCGGACTGCGGTTTTACCCGTTCCCTTAGTCGCCGGACAACGGCGTGAGCCATCGTGGGGCACATGCGGGTCATGTCCGGCCGAGTGTCCCGCCTTGGCGGCACGGGCCGTCTTACAACCTCCACGGGCGGTACCTGCCGGCATTCCACTCGCGCTGTCGCGTGGGCACCGACAACGAGCCCTGGGTGAGGATCGTCGACCAGCAGAATGATCGCGACACCGCTCCGGCGCGGCCCGTTTCCCACGGGCCGCGCCGGAGCGCTCCCCTATCCGGACAGGAATCGACCGTGGCCTTCCCCAACGAGCGTTACGACCTGCTCAACGCGTACGAACTCCACGACGTCTTCGTCGGCGCCTGGTGCAAGGGCCTCAGCGTCGCCGAAGCCGCCGCCCGGCTGCGGGCCGATCCCGATTCCGCGACCGCGTGTTCATGGGCGGAGATCGGCGACGGGCTGGGAGCGCTGGACGCGGAGACCGGCGTGCTGTGGATCGGTGAGCAGGCCCCCGGCTGGACGCAGATCATCCAGTACGAGGGCCCGCACATCGGCATGAACGAACCGCAGCTGAAGCTGTCGGAAGGCGGCGCGCTCCTCTACCTGGGGTGGCCGCTGCTGGAAACGGAAGGCGCGGAGGACCTGGAATACGTGGTGGACGGACGCGCGTGCACGAGCGTGTCCCTGGTCGACCCCAGCGAAAGGTTCGGCCCCGAGCCCGACGCGCTCGACCGGTACATGGACGGGCTGCCCCTCGACCTGGAAACCCCGGTGGACGAGGTGCTCGACGCCGCCTTCCGGCTCGTCGGCCGGGTCACCGGGCGGGAACTCGACGCCGACTGGCTGCGCGGCAGCCACACGCGCTACGTCATCCCGGGTACCGCGTGGGACCAGGAGAAGTGGTGGTAGGCAGCCGTGTCATGCCGTCTGCGCGGCATCGACCGGCAGCCTGGCCATGGGCTCATCCCGTCTCGGCGGGGGCTGTCGCGACCGGTGCGGCGCAGCGTTCGGCAGTGGCGGGACGGCCTTGAGCGTGATGTGGACGACGCGCCCTGACCGGTCCGGCGCGGGGACGTTCACCGGAACTTTCCCCTCTCGACATCTGCCGCGCCGGTTTGTCGGTGGGGTGATCTAACGTCCCGGCCATGACTTCAGTGACGCGGGCGTACACATACGCCGCGCCCCCCTCCCCGGTCGACGGTCGTCTCGCATCGGCGACCTCCGGCGGGCGGGCCCTGTCCGGCCCGGCCATGGCCCCCCGGTTCCTCAGCGGCATGGTGACCCGGGTGGTCCCCGCCGAGGCGGCCCTGCTCGGAGTCGCTCGCGCCGCAGCGGAGGTCTCCCGATGACCCTCTGGACGGAGATCTGTGATCTGGTCACCCGCAACCAGGTCACCCGCCTGGCCGACCGGCTGGTCGCGCTCACCGAGGAGGAGCGCGCCGAGGTGGGCGGGCGGTTGCCCGGTCTCGTCAAGGAGCTGCGCCGTGCCCGCACCGAGCGGGTGCGCGCCGATCATCCCGACGACTTCGAGGAGATGGCCTCCTGGGAGGTCGGCGACCTGCTCGACGAGCTGGCCGGCGCGCTGCTGCTGACCGGTGTCGGCGTCATCACCGGTCCGGCGGCCGCGGTGACGTGGATGACCGGCCGCGACGTCAACCGCCGCTGGGCTGAGGACGTCGACGTCGCCCAGGTATGCCGGGTGGCGGCCGCCCGGCCCCGGGAGTGGCGTCGTGATGTCGCGGTCCGGCTGGCCCGGCGGGTACGCCGTCCCGCCGACCGCATCGCGCCGCTGGCCGTGGCGCTGCTGCGCGAGTCCGGCGCCGTGCCGCCCGACCACGACCCGCTGGTGGCCGCCTGGCTGGCCGCACCGAGCGTGGCCCGTGACCCGCTGACCCCCGTGCTGCTGCCTCGTGTCTTCGACGCCGACGGCGCGGGCCGCGCCCTCCGTGACGAGCGGCTGGAGCCCCGGCCGACCCGCTGGCTGGCCGCCGCCGCCCGCGAACTGCCCAGGGAGCGGGTGCTCGACGGCTGCGTGAGCCGTTTCCTGCGCGGCGGCGAGGCGCAGGACCTGCGGTTCTTCGTACGGTTGCACACGCTCCTCGACCCCACGCCGGCGGAGTCCGCGCCCCGCCTGCGCGACTACCTGCGGTTGTTGCCGTCGGCTCCGGGCACGGTCGCCGAACTGGCCGCCGGGCAGGTGCGCGGGGCGATGCCGCTCGACCACGCCGACCTGGTCGAGGCGGTCGACGCGCTCACCTTCCGGGACGAGGCCAAGCTCGCCGCCACGGGCCTGCGCTGGCTCGACCAGGCGATCCGGGCCACGCCCGAGGCGGGCGCCGATCTCGTGACCGCGCTGACCACGGCGTACGCGCACAAGTCCTTCGACGTGCGTAACCGCGCGGCCGAGCTGACCCTGAAACACGCCGACCTGTTCGCCGACCACGCCGAAGTGATCCTCGACGCGATCCCCCAGCTCCCCGCCGACCTGGGCGCGAAGCTGGCCGAGCGGTTCGGAGGGGAGGTCCCGGTCGAGGAACTGCTGGAGCGGAAGGAGTTCCCGCCGCTGCCCGAGGTGCCCTCACCGGAGCGTTTCCCCGAGCCGTCGATCTTCCCGAACCACCACGAGCGGTGGATCGGACGGGAACGCTGGATGGCGGCGTTCGTCGCCGGGGTCGCGGAGAACCGCACGAACCTGCGCCTCAGGTTGAGGCCGCACGTCGAGCAGCAGACGCAGTACCGGCCGGACAGGGACGAGATCACCGACCCCGACGAATGGCAGGCCGTGCTGGCCGAGGAGCTCGTCGTGCCCGGTACCCTGCCGGAGATCCCCCCTTTCGGCCCGGAGAAGTTCTGGGACGACGCGAGTCACTCGGTCTCGGTCCGCCAGGTCGCCCGCGGCGAGGAGATCGAGCTGGAGCCGCCGAAACGGCGGATCACGGTGATCGGCGGCTGGCGCCCCGGCCGCTACCTCGACGACGACACCCCGCTCCGCGTCGTCTTCATCACCTGGACCAGCGACGACGGCCCGGCCGGGGCCGTGGCCGTCGAGGCCGGCCGGCCGATCCCCTTCGCCAACGGCCGGGTCTACCTGTACGGACAGCCCTCCGATGACGACCAGGCGCCGGAGACAGGCGCCGACGAGTCCGAGGAGTTCGACGAACATGAGGACTTCGACGACGCCGTCCCGGATCACCACGAGCGCCGTCCGGTGGAGCCCGGAGTCCTCTACGACGACTCGGTGGAGGCGATGCCGTGGCACGACCTGGATCGCGCCTACGAGCGCATGGCCGACCTGGGAGTGAACCCCGACCGGATCACGGCCATGCGGAAAGGTCTGCCGGTGCCCCCGCCCGGCCCGGACGAGCCGCTCGTGGCGGTCACCGTCGGCTTCGTCCCGCCCCGGTTGCGCTCCTTCCAGCCCCAGCCGCTTCCTGCCCTGCACGAGTGGCGGCGGCGGCACCGGCTCCCGCACCCGAACCGTCTCTCGCCGCCGTCCGACTTCCTCGCCACCCGCTACGCGGAGCTGTACGGGGCCCTGCGCGCCGACACGCTGCCGCCGGTGCTGCTGGCCACGCCGACGTGGACGACCGGCCATCTCGATCCCGACGTGCTGGTCGCCCGGCTGGAGGCATGCGCCGCCGCGGGCGTGGAACCGCTGCGGGCAGATCTGGCGCAGGCGCTGCTGCGGTTGCCCCGGGGCGGCCACCCGGCCGCCGCCGACCGGGCCGCGAAGATCGATTCCGCGGCGGCGCGCACAGCGGCCGAATGGCTGGCCGGGCAGGGCATGCCCGACCCGGAGTGCGGTCTCCGGTGGACCCACATGGTGGACGCGTCCATGGTCGAGTTCGGCGACGGCGAACCCGAGTACTTCACCGAGGTCCGCCTGACACCCGCGCTACGGGCCACGCCCACCGGCGACGAGCTGATCGACGAGGTGCTGCTGCGGCAGCCGTTCGACTGGGCGGGCGAGGGCCTGGGCAGCGGGATCGGCGGGTGGACGGCCATGCTGCCCTCGCACCGCGAGGTGGTGGCCGTGAACATGCTGCCGTTCGTGCTCCGCGACCGCTGGTATGCGAGCGTGACCCCGGCGGAACTGTCCCGCCTGGCCGCCTGCGACGGCCCCGTGAGCGAGGCGACGGCGGTGATCATCGCCTTCCTGCTGGGGAGCGGCGTGCCCGGGACGATCCCGGTGGTGCTGCGGATGGCGGCCAGGGGCGACCTGCCCGCCGAGGCGATCGGCCGCCAGCTCGCGCTGGTGCTGCGCCGCACCTGGCTGGAGACCCGCCCCGCCATCGCGGCCCTGACCGAGCTGGCCGACGCCGGCGGCCACCACGAGGTGTGGCGCATCCTGCTCGCCCTGCTGCCTGGGATGTTGCCGGGCGAAGGGCGGCGCATCACCGTGACCCACACCGAACTCGTCGCCTTCGCCGCCGACGTGGCACGCTGGACCGGCGCGCGCGGGGAGATCCCGGTCGTCGCCGAGTTCGCGCGCAGCCGCCGGACGATCCGCTTCGTCCACGAGTGCAGGCGCCTTCACGCCCAGCTCACCGCGACCACGTCATGACGAACCGCGCCGGGGTACATCGAAGTTCCCGGCGATCCCGGCGCGGTTCACTCTCACCGGTCCGGCCGGGGACGGCGTGTCGGGCGGGGTCACGTCGTCCTCGCCCGGCACGCCGGTCCGGCCGGGGAGTCAGGTGATCCCGCTCGGTTCGGCGGGGGCGGTGTAGCGGGCCTCGATGAGCTCGCGCACCCGTTTCCTGGCGTCGTCGACGGAGTCGCCGGGATCCTGCTCGACCTCGGCCACCTCGGCCGACAGCTCCTCGTCCTTGACGCTGTCCGCCAGCCAGCGCGAGTAGTCGCCCCGGCGCAGGTGGTAGGTCCACGTCTCCTCGTCGACGCCGTCGGCGATGCGGCAGAACGCGGTCAGGTTGCCGGCCCGCAGGTTCAGCGCGTTCTCGGGGCCGCGGAAGTAGAAGCTCGCGTCCTCCCCGAGTTCGCCGGCCGCGTACTTGCGGCGGTGCCTCTGGCGTTCCTCCTCCGGCGGGGCCAGCCGCACCCTGACCGGCTCGCCGTCGAGCCGCCAGAACAGCAGTTCCCCGGTCGGCAGGTCGGGAACATCCTGGCCGGGAGCGTCGTGGCCGGTGGCGGCGGCGAACGCGCCCAGGACGCCCCCGGGCTCGTCCCCGACCGCGACGACCGTGTCGAGGGTCTGGACGACCGCCTCGCTGACCGCCTCGGGATGCACGGTGACCAGCAGGATCCCGCCTATCTCGCGCAGCATCTCCACCGACTGCAGTTTGAACCCGTCGGGCATCATGTGGTGGGCCTCGTCGACCACCAGCCAGTGCGGGTGCCCGGAGCCGGCCGGCAGTGCCGACAGGCGGGGCAGGAAGTCCTGGAAGAAACCGGGCCGGTCGTCGAGGGGTACGCCCAGCAGGTTGACCACGACGCTCTGCTCGGGGTCCTGCAGCACCTGGAGGATCTCCTCCTGGGTGGGCGCGCGCCGGACGTCGCCGAGCACGGACGCACCCTCGACCCCGTCGGTGTAGTCGCCCTCGGGGTCGATCAGGCAGAACTGGTAGCCCGCCCTGGTGATCCGCTCCAGCAGCGCGGCGGTGACGGTGGACTTGCCGCTGTGCGAGGGCCCCGCGACCAGCATGCGTACGCCGTGCGGCGGGAACCGTACCTCCCCGCCGTCGTCGGTGCCCAGCAGCAGATGGTGGCGCGCCACGTCCACGTCGGCCAGGTCGGTCTCCACGATCCGGTCGATCAACTCGACGACCCCGGCGCCGCGCTCCCGCTCGGTCACCAGGTCACACCGTTCCTTGACGGCGGGGAGCGCGTTGGCCACCGCCACCGC
Organism: Streptosporangium sp. H16; assembly: GCF_051918855.1. NCBI lineage: Bacteria > Bacillati > Actinomycetota > Actinomycetes > Streptosporangiales > Streptosporangiaceae > Streptosporangium > Streptosporangium sp. H16. The sequence continues at coordinate 12,641 of NZ_JBPXMD010000024.1, read as the reverse complement.
GCACTCGCAGGCGGCCAGGAACGCGTGGTCGTTCTCGGCGTCGCCCACGCCGACCACGCTGTGGGCCGACATCTCCAGCTCGGCCAGGGCCGCGGCCAGGCCGGTGGCCTTGTTGACACCCGAGGGCAGGACCATCACCGCGCCCTTGTTGAAGATGACCTGCATCTCCAGCCCGAGCTCGCGGATGGTGGTGAGAACGGTCTCGGCGTGGGGTTCCACGGTGGAGACGATCGCCGAACCGACGCTGAGCGGCTCCACGCCCAGCTCGCGCAGCCGCTCGACGAAGGCCTCGGGCGGCGCCTCCGCGAGGGTCGAGCTCTCCTGTTCGTCGGGGCGGTGGAGCACGGCCCCGTTCTCGGCGACGACCAGGTCGAACAGGTCCAGTCGCTCGAAGTCCCGGGTGAGCGAGTCGACCTCCCTGCCGGTGACCATCACCAGCCGCCGCCCCGATCGGGCGAGGCGTTCGAGCGCGTCCAGGGTGTCGTCGTCGACGCGGCCCTCGGCGGCCAGCGTTCCGTCGTAGTCACAGGCCAGAACGTGATAGCGCATGCCGGGCCACTTACCCGGCCCCAGGGAGGGAAACGGGGTCCGAGGTGAACTTCTCCTGGCAGGAGGATGTTCCGGTGGCGGAACGAGATCCCTGACACGCCTGGCGTGGGCCGGATCCGGCCGGCTCGCGTGCCGGAGGAGGCGGCCACCGGCGTGCTCGACGATGGCGGCACACGATCGTCATGGGATGGGCCGGGGGCACGGTGATCCTCCGGCCCGCGGGTCAGCCGGACACGTTCCGGCGGCGGACGAGAACGAACATGATCCCGATGGCGGCCACCGCGGCGGCGGCGATGACGCCGATCTGGAGGGGGAGGTCGCCGGACGAGCTCTCCTGGGCGGCGCGTTCGGCCAGTGCCGTGGTGGACGCCGGCGTGGTCGCCTTGGGGAGCACGATGTCCTGCGCCTTCACGGTCGCCGACTTGCGGACCTCGGCGGGCTTGGTGACGGTCACGGCGACCTTCCACTCACCCACCGGGAGCGGCTCGGCCGCGTTGTAGAGGTTCTGGCCCTCAGGCGCCGACTTCAGCGGGATCGGGCCGAAGGTACGGCCGTCGGGCGCCGTCGCGAGCAGGGTCGCCGCGACGATGTCGGTGACCGGGCGGCCGTCCTTCTTCCAGGTGAACAGCACGTTGACGTTGCGGCCGCCGTCTCCGACGACCTCCAGGGCGATGGGTGACTTGGGCGCGGCGGAGGCGGCCGGGGCGCCGAGCAGCAGCCCGAGCCCGGCCAGCAGGACGGCCGCGGCGTATCTCAGGGCCTTGTTCACGGGGCGTGGTTTCCTTCCGGGTTCGGCGACGGCGGGTCCGGTGGGGATCCGCCGCCGCCAGAGCGCGAAACGGGGTGCCCGCGTCGCGGGGCACCCCGACTACGGGTCCATCGGGGGTGCCGGGCTCATGGAGAGAGCCCGGCACCCCCTGGTCGGGGCCGTGACCCCACTTACACGGGCTTGCCGCCGTATGCGACGATCAGGGCGTTGGCGTCACGCAGGAGCGTGGCCTTCACCGTCGGATCGGAGACGACCTTCCGGTCCTTGACCTCCTTGATGAAGTGCTCGAGCTCCTTGATGACCTTCTTCTTGTCCGGTCCGTGCTTCTTGTCCTCGGCCCTCATGACCTTGCAGATCTTGTCCTGAAGTTTCTTGGCGCTCTTGGCGGACAGCTGCCCGGCCGCCTTGAAGCGCTCGATCAGGGCGGAGATGTCCTTGGTCGAGGTGACCGTCTTGAACGCGACCGACTGCTCGTGGATGCCGCCGGACTGGGTCTCGACGGTGACGGTGAGCGTGTGCTCGCCCAGGGCCAGCGTGTGGAGCGGCTGGACGGTCCCGGACGTGAACGGCCGGCCGTCCAGCTTGCCGGTCACGGTCTTGACCCCGGGTCCGGTGACCTCCCAGGCGATGGTCAGGTCCTTGCTGTCGCCGTACTCCGTGCCGTCCGCGACACCGGAGATGAGGATGGTGGGCTCGGCGCCGTCCTCGATCTTGATGGTCGCGGCCTTGGTCTCCTCGACGTTGCCGGCCTTGTCGGTGGCGCGGTAGCGCAGCTCGTGGTCGCCGACACCGGTGACGTCGACCGTCGTGGTGTAGGGCGTCCAGTCGCCGCTGTCGAGGGCGTACTCGATCTTCTCCACGCCGGACGTCGCGTCCGTCGCGGCGAGGGTCACCGGCACGGTGTCCTGGCCGACCGGGAGGAAGTCCGCGGTCGTGACGGGCGCGGTCGCGTCGACCTTGACGGCGAGCGTCCTGGCCTCCTCGACGTTGCCCGCCTTGTCGACGGAACGGTACGCCAGGGTGTGGTCACCGTCACCGGTGATGACCACCGGCTCCAGGTACGTGGTCCAGGCGCCGCCGTCGAGCTGGAACTCGGTCTTGTCGACGCCGCTGCCCTGAGCCTCGTCGGCGCCGGCCAGCGCGACCTGGACCAGGCCGGTGAACCACCCGTTCGCCGGCTGGGCCGGGTCGGGGGTGGCCGTGGTCACCGGGGCGGTCGAGTCGGCCGTTCCGCCGCCGTTGAGGCGGAAGTAGTCGAACTTGACCGTCTTGGACGCCTGCTGCGCGGTGCCGATGGTGAACACACCGATCTTGCCGTCGCCGACGGCGGTGTTGGTCACCGCCTCCGCGAACTCGGTCCACGTGGTGCCGTCGGCGGAGTAGGACCCCTTGAAGGTGGTGCCCTCCTTCTTCAGACGCAGGTGCCAGACGCCCTGGGTGAGCGTGCCGGTCTGCGGCTGCGGGTTCTGGACGGTTCCTCCGACCTCGCTGCGCAGCTCGATCCGACGCGACACCGCGGAACCCGCGGCGTTGCCGGTGAGGTAGTCGAGCTTCACGTAGTCGTCGTCACCGGCGTAGACGATCAGGCCGCCCTGCTGGTACTGCTCGTTCAGCGCCGACCCGTCGACCTTCGTCTCCAGCGTCCAGTCGCCACTCGGCGCCGTCTGCAGGATGAAGTTCTTCGGAGTGCCGTTGGTGCTCCCGTAGATGTCACCCGTCGTGGTGTCGATCTCCAGGTTGCCGCCGGTGACCCGGCTGGTCGAGCTGTCGCCACGGACGATCGCGTCCCAGCGGCAGGTGTCGATCGACGAGCCGTCGAACTCGTCGCTCGGCTCGGGCTTGCTCGCGGTGTCGTCGGGGCTGATGTGGAACCAGTCGAAGGACGCGTCGACCACCGGGCGGGTGCCCGTGCTCGCCAGGGAGAGCAGGCCGATCCTCGGGTTGGTGATCCCGGCGAGCGCCTTGGTCTGCGGCATCGCCGTGAAGGTGGTCCCGTCCGGCGAGTAGTGGGCGGTGAGGTTGGTGCCGTCGCTCATGAACCGCACGTACACCGTGTCGGGGTAGGCGTCCCCGAGGTTGGCCGTGTTGCTCTCCGTCACCTCGTTGGGGGTGCCGTTCTCCTCCCGGATGAACTGGAAGATGCGGGCGGCGTGGTCGTTGGTCCCCCGCGCCTGGAGCACCATCTTGGCGTAGTTGTCGTCGTCGCCGTAGACGATCAGACCCGCCTGCTGGTAGGCGTCGCGGGCGTTCAGCGTGACCTTGGTGGTGGCCGTCCAGCCACCCTCCGGCATCGGCTGGAGCACGATGTTGGTCGTGGTGCCGGTACCGGTGCCGTAGATCTCGGTGAGCGACGTCGGCAGGACGAGCTTGCCGTCCGCGACCTTGAGGTTCTGGTCCTCACGGACGACCGACCAGCGGTCCCGATCGAGCTCGGCGCCCAGGAAGTCGTCGGAACGACCGGTGAGGCACGCGGTGCTCGGCGGGTCCACCTTGATGGAGACCGTCTTGCTCGTCGATGCGCCCTTGGTATCGGTCACGGTCAACGTGGCGGTGTACGTGCCGGGCGCGTTGTAGGTGTGGCTCGCGTCGGCGGTGGCCGGCTCCGGCGAGCCGTTCACGCCGAAGTTCCACTTGTACGTGAGCGGGGTGTTGTTGTCGGGGTCGGTGGCGGTCGAGGTGAAGTCGACCTTCAGCGGGGCGATGCCCGTGACCGGGGTCGCCGACACCGTCACCGTCGGGCGCTGGTTGTCGGTGGCGCCCTGGCCGATGAAGTCGACCCAGTTGAAGTTGAGCAGGTAGGCGTCGTTGGCCGCGCTCGCCGGCTTGCGCACGATGAAGAACAGCGGGCCGGTCGTCGTCGGGACGTCGGTCAGGTCGACCGTGATGTCCTGGAACGTCTGCCAGCCGCCGGTCGGCGCGATGTCGACCGAGCCCACCAGGGTTCCGGTGTCGGCGTTGCCCGCCTTGATCTGCACGGTGCCGCCGGCGCCGCCCGAGGAGACCCGGAACCGCACCTTGGAGATGCCGCTCAGGTTGATCGGGGTGTAGGACCAGTAGTCGCCGTCGTTGGTGAAGCCGATGTTCTGGGCGCCACCCTGAGGGTCGGTGGTCGTCTCGGTCTGGACGCCGGGGGTGTCGGTGCCCGTGCCGTCCGTGACCCGGCCGGTCGCCGAGAAGTGCTCGGCCTGCTTGCGCTTGGGCTGGAGGATGGCCTCGGCCCGCCCGGTCAGAGACTGGGCGCCGCCCGCGCCACCCTTGTCGGCGTAGGTGGCCTCAAGGATGTAGAACAGGTTGTCGTCGATGCCGTGGCCGCTGTCGGACAGCGTCTGGATGGTGCCCTCGCAGCCGTCGTGCTGGTCGAGCGGGTGACCGTGGCTGTCGTGGCCCAGGTACGCCTGGATCTTGACGTCGTCACAGTCGATCGTGCCGTCCTCGGCGTCGGTGACCACGATCTTGTAGTTCACCTGGTCGCCGAACTCGAAGAACGCGCCGTTCGGCGGCAGCTCGAAGGTCACCTTCGGACGGGTGTTGCCCGCCGTGATCGGCAGGTTCGCCGTGCCGGTGAGGCCGTCGGGGTTGCTGACGGTCAGGACCGCGCTGTACTGCCCGGCCTGGGTGTAGGTGTGCGAGGGGTTGGCGTCGGTCGAGTCGGTGGTGCCGTCGCCGTCGAAGTCCCACGCGTAGGTGATCGGCCTGCCGTCCGGGTCGTTCGACCCCTGGCTGGAGAACTGCACGGTCAGCGGGGCCGGACCGTCGGTCTTGTCCGCGGAGACGCGGGCGACCGGCGGGCGGACGCCCTTGACGTACTCGATGCGGTAGATGCCGGAGTCGGCGTTGTCGCCGCCGAAGCCGGAGCCCCACTCGATCAGGTACAGCGCGCCGTCGGGACCGAACTTGATGTCCATGGGGCGCTTGAAGCTCATGGCGCCCAGGATCTGGTTGATCTTGATCTGCGCGTTGCCAGCCTCGTTGAGCTGGAACGAGAACATCTTGTTCGTGTTCCACTCACCGAAGATCGCCTTGCCGTCCCAGTAGGCCGGCCACTTGACGGTCGACTGCAGGTCGGCGTCGTAGCGGTAGACCGGGCCCGCCATCGGCGCGCCGCCGTTGAGCTCGGGGAAGGAGTTCGGGTTGGCGGCGCTGGTGTACGGGATCGACGCCGCGATCGCCGGGGGCAGCGTGGTCAGGCCGGTGTTGTTGGGCGAGTCGTTCACCGGCGCGGCGCAGTTGAACGCCGAGCCCGAGGTGCTGGTGGCGAAGTTGTAGTCGATGTACGGGGTGTTGGCGCCCACGCAGAACGGCCAGCCGTAGTTGCCCGGCTTGTCGACCAGGTTCCACTCGACGGTGCCCCGCGGACCGCGGGTGGCACTCGCGGAGCCGGCGTCGGGTCCGTAGTCGGCCACCATCGGGAAGCCGGTCTTCGGGTCCAGGCCCATGCGGAACGGGTTACGGAAGCCCATGGCGTAGATCTCGGGCTTGGTCTTGTCCGTGCCCGCGGGGAACAGGTTTCCGGCCGGCACGGTGTAGGTGCCGTCGTCCTGCGGGGTGATGCGCAGCAGCTTGCCGCTCAGGTCGTTGGTGTTGCCCGAGGTGCGCTGCGCGTCCCACGCGGACCGGCCGGACCGCTCGTCGATCGGCGTGTAGCCGTCCGAGGCGAACGGGTTGGTGTTGTCACCGGTGGCCAGCCACAGGTCGCCGGTCTTGTGGTCCATGAGCATGCCGCCACCGTGGTGGCAGCACTCGGCCCGCTGTACCGGCACGTCGAGGACGACCTTCTCGCTCGAGAGGTCGAGCGAGTCGCCGTTGACCGTGAACCGGCTCAGCCGGTCGACGTTCTGGCCCGTCGGCGAGTAGAAGAGGTACAGCCAGTTGTTGGTGGCGAAGTCCGTGTCCAGCGCCAGACCGAGCAGGCCGCTCTCGTTGGCGGTGAACACGTTCAGGCGACCGGCCGTCACGGTCGAGCCGGTGGTCTTGATGATCTTGACGTCACCCAGGCGGTCGATGTAGAAGACCCGGCCGTCCTTGGCGATGTCGGTCATCATCGGGTTCGCCGTGTTGTCGTCGAGGGCGACCTTCTCGAAGCTGCCGCTCTGCGAGGCCGAGCAGTCGGCCTTCTCGGCGCCCGCGGCGGTCTTGATCCCGCCGAGGAGCATCTTCAGGAAGTTCGGCTCGGCGAAGCTCTCCTTGGTGTGGCCGAGGCCGGTGTACCAGGAGCGTCCGCCGTCGTAGTCCTGACACCAGGAGATCGGGTGGTCGATGCCCTGCGTGGAGCCGGTGTAGGACTTCTGGTCCATCGACTGCAACACGTGCACGTTGTTGCGCGGGTTGGCCTGGAAGTCGTACCACTCGTCGACGCGGGTCCACGAGGTCGGCAGGTGCGAGGTCGACGGGTGGGCGAGGTCCTCGGTGAGGACCGTCGCCTGCTGGGTCGCCGGGTGCGACTTGAAGTACGCGCCGACGAGCTTGCCGTACCACTCCCAGTTGTAGCCGCTGTCGGAGGCCGCGTGGATGCCGGCGAAGCCGCCGCCGTTCTGGATGTAGCGCTCGAAGGCGGCCTTCTGGTCCGGCGTGGTGACGGGGTCACCGGTCGTGGACATGAAGATGACGGCCTGGTACTGCGCCAGGTTGGCGTCGGTGAACTGGGCGCTGTCCTCGGTCGTGTCGACCGCGAAGTTGTTCTCCTCGCCGAGCTTCTGGACGGCGGCGATCCCCTCGGGAATCGAGTCGTGCCGGAAGCCGCTGGTCTTGGAGAAGACCAGGACCTTGAAGGCGGGGTCGGCGGCGTTCGCCGACGACGCCAGGGCCGTGGAGGCCGGCCCGCCGGCGGCGTTCGCCGGCGGCGTCAGGAATGTGAAGACGGGTATCAGGGGCACGACGATGGCCAGGGCCATCGCCGCCGCCGTCCGGCGTAGGGAGCGGTTTTTGGTTATCGGCAGGCTCTTCGAGAGCCTGGCCCACGTTCGAGAACGTGGTGACATGGTGATCCCTTTCCTGACTTGGGGGGTCGTCAGGCAAAGCGCGCGCCGCCGCACTGGTGCCACTTGTTGCATGAGTTGGTTACTGCGGTGACTGGAGGGTGCCGCCTCCAGGCTTGTGGGGGATCCGTCAGCCGGTCGACAGCCGGGGTAACGGATCCGTGATGAGGGTCGGATGGTCGATGAGCCGGTTGATCACCATGTTCGCGGCGCCCCGTGAGGCGGCGCCGAAGCCGAGGTCGGAGGCGACGAACCGGCAATGGTTGGCGGAGCGGGCCACGACGAGCCGTTCCAACTCCGCCTGGGCGTGGGGCAGCAGCCATTCGGCGAGCGTGGCGAAGTAGCCGCCGACGACGATCACCCGCGGGTTGAACAGGTTAGCCAGGATCGAGCCGCCGAGCCCGAGCCACCGCCCCACCCGCGCGACCGCGTCCGTCATCCGGCGGTCGCCCGCGGCCAATCCTCTGGCGATCTCCGTTGCGTGCTCCTCGGGGTCGGACACCGGCAGGTCGGCCGGTCGGTAGGAATGGTCGGGCATGGCCGTCCGTACCAGCGCCGCCAGCCCCACCTTGGTCTCCCAGCAGCCGTGCCGCCCGCAGCCGCAGCGGGCGCCACCCGGGTCGACCGGCAGGTGCCCGACCTCGCCGGAGAAGCCGTCCGCGCCACGGAGCAGCTTGCCGTCGACGAAGATGCCGCCGCCCACGCCGACCTCACCGGTCAGGTAGACGAGATGGGGGGTGCCGGCGGCGACGCCCGAGGTGTGCTCGGCCACGGCCGCGAGGTTGGCGTCGTTGTCCACCAGCACTGGAACGCTCCATGGGCCGAGTTCGGCCGACAGCCGTGCCGCCAGCGGCAGGTCGCGCCAGCCCAGGTTGGGTGCGAACGTGACGACGCCGCGTGCCACGTCGACCAGGCCGGGGACCGCCACCCCGAGACCGGCGGGGACGGCCTCGGCCCGCTCCATCTCCTCGACGGCCTCCAGGGCCATCCTGCCGAGCACGCGCAGCGCGCGATCCGGCCCGCCGGCCATCGCGTCGAAGCCGGTTCGGCGCTCCACGAGGACCCGGCCGCCGAGGTCGGATCCGTGAACCGAGATGTGGTCGACGTTGATCTCCAAACCCAGCGCGCCGACATGCGCGCCGTGCAGCGCCAGGGGGCGCCGGGGACGGCCGATCGCGCCGACGTGCTCCATGTCGATCTCCTGGACCAGTCGCCGATCGATCAGCTGAGACACCAGGTTGGAGACCGTGGCCCGGTGCAGGCCGGTCACCTCCGCGATGTCGGCCCGGGACTGGGACGCGCGGTCACGCAGGTGGCGCAGAATCAGCGAGAGGTTCGTCTGGCGCATCATGGGCGAGCTGGTCGGTAGGGCGGTGCCGGCGGCGTACATGACGTTGTACTCCTGGGTCACGCGAGGCACCGCCTTTCGTTTGTCTCAGCGATCAACTATTGGGGTTTTTAACATGCATGTGTCCGATGTGCACCTTGTTGAGAGGTAACGAGTTGACATCTTCGAACATGCGCAGGTAGACGGCGTGAGGGTTTTGTTATCAAGTTGTGATGTTTGTAATTTTCACCCTCCGGGCCTGCATGCCCGGGAGCCGCCGGGGTGCGTGCGGGAGGGCGGCGAAGGAGTCGCCGTGAGCCACGAGCGAGCCATGAACGACGTGAGCCACGAGCGAGCCATGAACGAGTCGCGTGACCGGTCAGGTGACGGTGACGGCGCCGGAGGTGCCGTCGACGGTGATCTCCTGGCCGGTGGCGATGTGCTCGGTCGCCCCGCTCACCCCCACCACGGACGGGATCCCGTACTCGCGGGCCACCACGGCGCCGTGGGAGTTGGCACCTCCCATCTCCATCACCAGGCCGCCCGCGGTGAGGAACAACGGCGTCCAGCCGGGGTCGGTGGAGGGGCAGACCAGGATCTCCCCGGGCTCCAGGTGCGCGCCGACCGGGTCGAGGACGACCCTGGCGACACCGGTGACGGTGCCCGCCGAGGCCGGGGTGCCGGTCAGCGCCCCGTCCACCGGCGTCCGTACGGCGACGGCCTCCGGCTCGGTGCCGTCCGACAACAGGACGCGGGGGACGTGCCTGCGGCGCAGCTCGCGGGCGGCCTCCTCGCGCCGCCGCGCCACGAGGTCCGTCAGCGCGGGTCGTGCGGCACCGGCCGTGGCCGGGGCTTCGCGGGAGGGCGGGGCCGAGGCCTCCAGGGAGGGCACGGCGGCGAGGGCCGCCCTGGCCTCGCGGAAGGTGAGGAAGAAGACGTCGTCGGCACGGGACAGCAGTCCGCGCGCCGCCAGCTCGACGCCGACGGCCAGCACCTCGGTCCGCATCGCGGCCAGCGCGGTCACCATGGCGTACTTGGGCATCTCGCGCAGGCCCGCCAGCGCCCGCGTCCTACCGAGCGCGAAGCGGACGAACCGCCCGCGAAGGCCTCCGGCGCGGCCGCTCAAGGTCTTGATCATGAGAACGGCCTCGGCGGCGCCCTTGGCGAACAGGGCGTCCGGAGCCAGGGCCGGATCCTCCAGCCGCAGGTAGTTGGCGAGGACGCCGACGATGTGGGTCGGATCCTCCGACCAGCGCGGTAGGCCGAGGTCGATCTCGGCGACCGCCCTGACGCCGTAGACGGACAGGAAGTCCGCCAGGCCCCTCTGCGCGACGCCGGGAAGCGATCCGGCGCGGAAGCGCTCGGCCAGCTCGGCGGCGGGGGTGCCCAGCAGCAGGGAGGTGGTTTCGCGGTCCTCGCGTATGCGGGTGGCCAGCCGCCACAGCGTCAGGTCCATCTCGGTGGTCACGTTGTGCGGGAGCCCGCGCAGGACCGTCTGCAGCTCGCCGGGCCCGACCCGGTCACCCAGCGCCTTGGCGGCCAGCCCGAGCATCGCGAACCCGGCCGCCGCCGCCGGGGCGACGGTCGGCAGCAGGGGGAAGACCTGGCGGCTCAGCACCCGCTCGACGTGGTCGAGACGCTGGGCCGGCGTGGCGTCCCCGGGCGCGGCCAGCTCCCTCCGGAGGCGCGCGTCCAGCACCTTCACGTCCCGGTGCGCCGACGCGGGGTCGAGCAGGGCCCGTACGGCGCGCTGTGGAACGCGGAAGCGGGACGCGATCCTGAACGCCCGGCGCAGGGGCGGGCGGAGCGAGGGCTGGGTGACGCCGAACCGGGGATCGTCGAGCAGGCCGCGCAGCACCTTCGCCGACCGTGCCTCCATCACGTCGAGCACCTTCGGGAAGGCCACGCGGCCCACCCTGCCGCCCATCAATCCGGTGATGTCGAAGAACAACCGCCCGCCCGCCTCCGCGATGACGGGGGCACCGGCCACCCGGTCGGCCACCGGGATCCCCAGCATCTCGAACACCGACGACGACAGCAGCCTGAAGGCCGACATGCCCATGGGGGTGATCGGCCGGTAGAGGCCCTGGGCCAGGCTGAAGCAGAAGTAGATCCGCGCGCCGTCGGGCTCGGAGCCCCCGCGCCGCGAGTCCAGGGAGCGGGTTTCCCCCGCGCCCGCGTCACCCGGCACGGACGGCGGGTCCGCGGACGGCTCCGAGTGGTGGGGGATCGGATAGAGCGTGGTGATGGGACGCGACTGGGTCAGCCAGAGGACGCCACCGGAGTCGATCGCCCACTCGGTGTCCTGGGGCGCACCGTAGTGCCGCTCGACCCGGTCACCGAGCTCGGCCAGCGCCGCCAACTGCGCGTCGGTGACGCAGGCGTTCTCCGTGGATTCCGGGGATTCCGGGGAGGTCGCGGGGTCCGCGGGTGCCTCGACGTGCTCGACGCCGCCACCCGCCAGCGACCGTACGGCCAGCCGCTTGTCGCCGAGGCGGCGTTCGGTGATCCGGCCGGTGGCGGTGTCGACCACGAAGTGGTCGGGGTTGACCGCGCCGGAGACCACGGCCTCGCCGAGACCGGGACTGGCGTCGATCACCGCCTCGCGCCGCCGCCCGGTGACCGGATTGGCGGTGAACATCACCCCGGCCACCTCTGACTGGACCATCTCCTGGACGACCACCGCCAGGCGCACCGCGTCGTGGCCGATGCCGTTCGCGGCCCGGTAGGCGACGGCCCGGTCGGTCCAGAGCGAGGCCCAGCACCGCCGGACCGCGTCCAGCACGGCGTCGGCGCCGATCACGTTGAGGTAGGTGTCCTGCTGACCGGCGAAGCTGGCGTGCGGCAGGTCCTCGGCGGTCGCGGAGGAGCGGACCGCGACGGGACCGTTCGCGCTGTCGCGTACGGCGCTCGCGATGTCGTCGGGGACCGGCGCGGAGAGCACGAGCTCGCGGGCCTTCGCGGCCAGCGAGTTCAGGGCGGGGACGTCCCCGGCGGCCGTCGTGGCGAGCGTCGTGAGCACCTCCTCCAGCCCGGCTCGCTCGGTGACCCTGCGGTAGGCCTCGGTGGTGACGCACAGGCCGGGGGGAACGGGAAACCCGGCGGTGGTGAGCACGCCGAGATTGGCGGCCTTGCCGCCGACGAGGGGCAGCATCTCCGCCCCGATGTCATCGAATCTCAGGATGAGCGGCTTGTGCATGGGTGCGTCGTCTCCTTGAGGCTTCGCCGAGAAGCGTCATGGCCCGGGTCACGAGCTCGCGTTCTTCGGCGGTCAGATGGGCCGTGACTTCGAGCTGGGCGTCGGCCCGGACGCGCTCGAACGTGCGGAGAAAGTCCGCTCCGGCCGGGGTGAGGGCGATTCGCCGCACCCGCCGGTCGCCGGGATCCTCCCGGCGGTCGGCCAATCCTCGCCGTACGAGCTGGTCGACCAGGCGACTGGTGGCCGAGACGGACCGGCTGACCCGCTCGGCGAGTTCGCGGAGCGTCGGGGCGACCGGTTCGTCGAGGAGGTAGAGCGTGGCGATCTGGATCATGGAGGGCTCGTCGCCCTCGAAGCCGCTCAGCATGTGGAGCAGCAGGCCAGGGATCAGCGCCCGTCGGAAGTCGCCGATGTCGTCGGCCAGCCGGTCGCGCTCCGCGCCGTCCACGGGGTCCATCGGACAACTCCTTGCATCAATGCAACTAATGCGTTGCCGCAAGGCTAAGTCGGAGAGGAAGGGAAGTCAACAAGTGATGAAATTAGCGTACGGGCCTTTCGCCGATCTCGCGTGGTGTCCGGTCCGCGGGCGAGAGTGGCCCGGGTTCGTGGCGGACGCACGGTTCCCTGCGGGGTGCCGTCCGGCTCGGACGCGGCGATGGATCACGGTGGTACGGCAGTGGACGCGGAGGTGAGGGCGGCGCCGGGGTACGGCATTGGGACGCGGCGCCGGGATGCGGGGCCGGGCACAGCACGAAGCCGGCCCCCTGGGGAGCCGGCCGGGTTCGAGCGTGGGAGACCGATCGGGTCGGTGTCGGGTCGGTG